>VYAQ01000103.1 GCA_009844885.1 Gemmatimonadota bacterium | reverse complement strand
CGTGAGCGCCGCGCACATCGTCTTCACGCACGCCAACGACCTCTGGCTGGTCGGGCGCGATGGGGGCGATGCGGTGCGGCTCACCAGCTCCGACGGTGCCGAGACCGACGCTGCCTTCAGCGCGGACGGGCGCTGGATCGCGTTTTCCGGGCAGTACGGGGGCAACACGGACGTGTACCTCATGCCGGTCGAGGGGGGACAGCCCACGCGGCTCACCTGGCATCCGGCTGCGGATGTCGTGCAGGGGTGGACGCCCGAGGGGGACATCCTTTTCCAATCGGGGCGCGATGGAGTCCCCACGCAGCTCTGGAAGTTCTACACGGTATCGCCCGAGGGCGGGCTGCCCGCTGCCCTCGCGCTGCCCCAGGCCTATCTGGGCGGCATGTCCGCCGACGGTGCGCACATCGCGTACCAGGAGATCGGCTACTGGGACCCGGAGTGGCGCAACTACCGAGGGGGCCAGGCGCAGCCGATCGGCATCGTCTCCACGTCCACCTGGGAGCGCACCACGCCGCCGTGGGAGGGGGAACGCCACATGGATCCGGTGTGGATGGACGGCGTCGTCTACTACATGTCCGAGCGCGACTGGGCGAGCAACGTGTGGTCGTTCGACCCGGGCACGGGCACCGAGCGGCATCTCACCCGCCACGCCGACTTCGACGTGAAATCCCTCGGCGCGGGCGACGGAGCGGTCGTCTATGAGCAGGCCGGCTACCTGCACGAACTCGACCCGGCCACCGGCGCCTCGCGCCAGCTCGTGATCAACGTGACCGGCGACATGAACTGGTCCCGCCCGCGCTGGGAGTCGGTCCCCGCGGCGCAACTCCGCGACGCCCGCCTCTCGCCCACCGGCAAGCGGGCGCTCTTCGAATGGCGCGGCGAGCTGTTCAGCGTGCCCGCCGAGGAGGGATCGTGGCGCAATCTCACACGCAGCCCCGGCGTGGCCGATCGGCACGCCGTCTGGTCGCCCGACGGGTCGCGCGTTGCGTGGTTCAACGACGACGGCGACGAGTACGGGCTGGTGATCGCCGCGCAGGACGGATCGGACCAGCGCCGAATCGAGATCCCCGAGCCGTCGTTCTACTTTCGCCCCGAATGGTCCCCGGACGGCACCCGGCTGGCCTTCACCGACACGCACTACCGCGTGCTGGTGCTGGAGATCGAATCGGGCGAGGTGGACCACGTCGACACCGACCGCTTCGCCCACCCGCAGCGCACCATGAACCCGGTGTGGTCCCCCGACTCGCGGTGGCTCGCCTACGCCCGGCGGCTGGACAACCAGCTGCGCGCGGTCTTCGTCCACGACACGGAATCCGGCGACACCCGGCAGCTCACCGACGGCATGTCCGACGCGATCTCGCCGGTGTGGGACGAGTCCGGCAAGTACCTCTACTTCCTCGCCTCCACCAACTTCGCGCTCAACACCGGCTGGCTGGACATGACCTCGTACGAGCGGCCGGTGACCCGCGCCCTCTACCTCGCGCTCCTCGCCGCCGACGAGCCATCTCCCTTCCTGCCCGCGAGCGACGAGGAGGAGACCGCAGAAGATGGGGACGCCGAAGACACTGACGACGCCCCCGCAGTCGTCATCGATTTCGCCAACATCGCCGCCCGAATCATCGACGCTCCGGGGCTGGACGTCGACGACTACGCGGGCCTGGTGCCCGGACCGGCCGGAACCGTCTTCGTCCTCGAGGGCGGCGGCTTCGGCGGCGGCCCCGTGCTCAAGTACTCCATCGAGGACCGCGAGGCCGAAGACTTCCTCGACAGCGGCGGGCGCCTGGCGGTGTCCCACGACCGCAGCAGCCTGCTCTACTACAGCGGCGGCTGGAACATCGTGAGCACCGCACGTCCACCCTCGGGACGCGACGGCGCGCTCAACCTCGGCAACCTGCGCGTGCGCGTCGAACCGACCGCCGAATACGCGCAGATGCTCCGCGACGGCTGGCGCTTCATGCGCGACTTCCTGTACGTCGACAACCAGCACGGGGCGCCGTGGGACGACGTCTGGGACTGGTACTCCGAGTGGCTCCCGGACGTGCGCCACCGGTCCGACTTCAACCACCTGCTGGACATGCTTTCGGGCGAGATCGCAGTCGGGCATTCCTACGTGCGCGGCGGCGACTACCCGGACCTGGACAACCCGCGCACCGGCCTCCTCGGCGCCGACCTGGAGGAACAGGACGGGTTCTACCGGATCGCCCGCATCTACAACGGGGGTGACTGGACGCCGGGGCTGGCCGGACCCCTCTCGCATCCCGGGATGAATGTGGATGAGGGCGACTATCTGCTCGCGATCGACGGGGCCGAACTGCGCGCCCCCACCAATCCCTACCGCCTGCTCGAAGGCACCGCCGGGCGCACAATCACCCTGACCGTCGCGTCCACACCCTCCGCCGAGGACGCCCGCGAAGTCCTCGTCGAGCCCACCGGCAACGAGGGTGCGCTGCGGCGCTGGGCGTGGGTCGAGGCGAACCAGGCCCGCGTCGACGAGATGAGCGGCGGCCGTCTGGCCTACGTGTGGCTCCCCAACACCGGGCAGGGCGGCTACACCTACTTCAACCGCATGTTCTACGCGCAGCAGGACCGCGAGGGCGCGGTGATCGACGAGCGCAACAACGGCGGCGGCTCGGCGGCCGACTACATCGTCGACATGCTCGACCGCGAGCTCACCGGCTACTTCAACTCGCGGGCGGGCGACCGCAAGCCCTGGACCCAGCCGATGGCCGGTCTCTTCGGACCCAAGGTCATGGTGATCAACGAGCGCGCGGGGTCCGGGGGCGACCTCCTGCCGTACCTGTTCCGTTTCCGCGGGGTCGGTCCCCTGGTCGGCACCAAGACGTGGGGCGGGCTGGTGGGGACCTGGGACACGCCGCCGCTCATCGACGGGGGCGGCTTCGTGGCCCCGCGGGGCGGCTTCTTCGACGTGAACGGCGAGTGGGCCGTGGAGGCCGAGGGCGTGGCCCCCGACATCGAGGTGCGCAATGACCCTGCTCCGGTGATTGCCGGGGGCGACCCGCAGCTGGAGACGGCGGTGCGCGAGGCGCTGCGTTTGCTCGAAAACGGCGGCAAGGTGACCTTCGCGGACGAACCGCCGCCGCCGGTGCGCTGGCGCAGGCCGAACGGGGGACGATAGAACAGAAGACTGGACGCCGACCGGATCGGCGATCAGCGAACTACCGCCACACGGAGGCAAATCATGAAACGCTGGGGACTCTTCCTTCTGCGCGTGACCACGGGCTGGCTGCTGGTCATGTGGGGACTCGACAAGCTCGTGAACGTCGAGCACGGACAGGCGGTCGCGGAGGCGTTCTACCTCGGGATCGGCACGCAGGCGGCCGTCCTGAACGTCCTCGGCGTCCTCCAGATCATCTTGGGCGCCCTGGTCGTCCTGGGCCTTTGGCGCAGGCGCGCGTACCCGGTGGCGTTCGTCATACTGCTGATCACCGCCCTCGGCGTGTGGAGGTCGATCATCGACCCATGGGGCTGGGTGCTCGAGGGCTCGCAGGTGCTCTTCTACCCGTCCGCGATCATCGCGGCGGGCGCGCTGCTCCTGTGGGGCACGATCGACGAGGACGAGATGACGCTGGACGCGAAGATGGGCGGCTAGCCAGCTTTCCCCGGTTGGCCGGACCGCCCACCCCGCCCTATAATGTCAGCCAGATTACCGGCCCGCCCTTCATCCGTGAGTGAGGTGCAGAGCGAGATGTTGCAACCCGAAGTCATCCAGTCACGACGAGGCGGCTTCACCCGCCGCAAGTTCATCAAGGGGGTGATCGCCGCCGGCGCCACCGCATCGGCCGCGGGCTACCTGTTCCGCGGCAGCGGCGTGCTGACGCCGATGCTCTCCGCCCAGGACGCGGTCGAGCGGCTCATCACCCTCAACATCAACGGGCAGCAGCGCCGCGTGGACGTCCCCAAGCACGAGACGCTTGCCATGACGCTGCGCTACCAGCTCGGCCTCACCGGGACCAAGCTGGGGTGCGACCGTGCCGAATGCGGCGCCTGCACCGTGCTGCTCGACGGGGTCACGCACTACGGCTGCTCGATCCTGACGCACTCCGTGGCGGGCCGCGAGGTCACCTCGATCGAGGGGCTGGAGCAGGACGGGGAACTGCACCCGGTCCAGCAGGCGGTCATCGACGAGGGCGGCTTCCAGTGCGCGTTCTGCGCGCCGGGCTTCGTGATGAGCATGGTCGGCATGCTGGACAAGAACCCGGCTCCGACCCGCGAGGAGGCGGCGGTCCTGCTCTCGGGCAACCTCTGCCGCTGCGGCGACTACGACAAGATCCTGAATACGGCGATGCGGGCGGCCGAGTTGTCCCGTTCCCGGGCCTGAGAGGAGAATCGAGATGGCTGAGAGAACGATCGGCACCGACATCTCCCCACCGGATCTTCACGCGAAGATCACGGGGCGGGCACGCTACGCCGAGGACTTCCACGCGGAGGGCATGGCCTTCGCCAAGCTCCTGCTGAGCCCGATGCCGCACGCGCGGGTCCGCAGCGTCGACACCAGCAGGGCGGAAGCAATGGAGGGCGTGCTGGGCATCCTGAGGGCGTCGGAGCTGCCGCGGCCGGAGCAGGGCACGCGCGAAGGCGCGCTGTCCGACGAGCCCCTGTACGAGGGTGCGCCCATTCTGGCGGTGGCGGCAGTGGACGAAACGACGGCGGCCGCGGCGGTCGAAGCGATCCGGGTCGACCTGGAGCCGCTTCCCTTCGTGCTCGATCCGCTGGACAGCCTCCGTGAAGACGGCCCGAACGCGCGCCTGGACGGCAACGTCCCCGGCGAGGACGGGCCAACCGCGCTCAAGTGGCCCGGCGACGTCTTTGAGGAGGCGGGAACGGACCGGCTGCCCATGGGTGAGCCGACGGCCGAGTGGGCCATCGGAGACGTGGACGCGGCGTTCGGAGAGGCCGATGTGATCGTCGAAGAGACCATCGTCCACCAGTCGGTCACGCACCACCCCATGGAGCCCCGCTCCTGCATGGCGTATTGGCAGAACGGCAAGCTCTTCCTGCACGGCTCCACGCAGAGCACGGAGCGCACGCGGGGACCCGTGGCCGCGATGGCGGGCATCGACGTCGAGGACGTGGTCATGATCGGCGAGTACTGCGGCGGCGGCTTCGGCAGCAAGATCGCGGGCGTGCCCATCATGGCGGTGCCCGCGGTAATGTCTCGCAAGATCGGCCGGCCGGTCATGCTGCGGATCACGCGCTACGAGGAGAACTACATTGGGCGGGCGCGCGCCGGCTTCCAGGGCTGGGCCAGGATCGGGTTTCGCAGCGACGGCCGCATGACCGCGCTGGACTTGTATCTGGTGCAGGACAGCGGGTCGTACGGGGCCTCCGACCTCTTCACGGCGGCGACCGTGGCCACCGCTTCGTACCAGCCCGAGAACATGCGCTTCAGGGGCGTGCCCGTGTACACGAACACGCCGCCACGGTCAGCGCAGCGGGCCCCCGGCGGTGCTCAGATCGTCGCCATGCTCGAGCCGGTGGTGGACAAGGCCGCGCGCGAGCTCGGCGTCGACCGCCTCGAGATCCGCAAGGTCAACGCGCCAGGCCACGACGGCTGGCTCGGGCCCAACCAGGGCGCATTCACCAGCGCGTACGTGCGCGAGGCGCTGGACCTGGGCGGCGAGCTCTTCGACTGGGATGCCAGGAGCCAGCTGTCCGGGCGTCGCGAGGGGACCAAGGTGACCGGCGTGGGGATGGGCCTCAGCCCGTTTACCGCCGGTAGCAGTAACCGCGACGGCCTCCTGGTCATCCGCCCCGACGGCAAGCTCCATGTGCACCAGGGGATCGGCAATCTGGGCACGCACTCGATCGCCGACACCGCGCGCGCCGCCTCCGATGTCCTCGATCTGGACTGGGACGACGTGGTGGTCGTGTGGGGCGACACCAGCAAGCACCTGCCGTACAGCACGGTTCAGGCCGGGAGCCAGACCACGCACGCCCACACCCGCGCCAACCATGCGGCCGGAGAGGCCATGATCGGGCTGCTTCAGGAGCTGGCCGCGAGCGAACTCGGCGGATCGCCGCAGGACTACCGGGTGGCCGACGGCCGCGTCTTTCGGGCAGGCAACCGCGCTACGGGCCTCAGCTTCGCCCAGGCGGCGCAGCGCGCGATCGCACGGGGCGGCAAGTTCAGCGGCGGCGAGATCCCCGAGGACCTGAACGACGTCACCAAGGGGGCGGTGGCGGGCCTGGCGGGCGAGGGGCTCATTGCGGCGGCGAAGGACAACTACGGGCAACCCGGCGCGGTCTTCACCTGGGTGGCCACCTTCGCGCAGGTCGAGCTCGACATCGAGACCGGCGAGGTCGAGATCGTGGACCTCGCGTCGGCGACCGACTGCGGCACCGTGATCCACCCGCGCAGCCTGGCCGCCCAGACCAACGGCGGCGTATTCCAGGGGATCGGCATGGCGAAGAGCCAGCGATGGGTCTTCGACCCGAAATGGGGCATCCCCTTCACCAAGCGGTTCTACACGGCCCGCCCGCCGGGCATTCTGGACGTGCCGCTGCGGCCCCGCTTCGCCGCCGTCAACGAGCCGGATCCGCACACGCCGGTCGGCGCCAAGGGAATCGGCGAGCCGCCGGTGGGTGCCGGGGAAGCGGCCTACGTCTGCGCGGTGGCCGACGCCATGGGCGGCATGTGCCTCTGCCGGACCCCGCTGACCTCGGACATGATCCTGGCGGAGCTGGAAGGCCGGCCCCGTCCCTACGGGTTGCTGGACACCCACGTCTGACCGTGAACACGCACGTCTGACCAAGGAGAATCAAAGTGGCTGTCATTCGTGACATGATCCCGCCGTTCGAACTCTATCAGCCGGCGGGCGTCGACGACGCGGTGCGTCTGATGGACGAGCACGGAAGCGACGGATGGGTGCTGGCCGGAGGACTGGACACCTTCGACTGGTTCAAGGACCGGATCAAGCGCCCCGCGGCTGTAATCGACCTCGGGGGCGTGGACGAGATCCGCGGCATCACGGGCGGCGTCGACGGCGGGCTCGACATCGGGGCCATGACCAGCCTGACGGACGTGGCCGAGCACGCCGACGTGCAAAGCCGATATCCGCTCCTCGCGGACGCCGCCGGCCTCGTCGCCACCCCGCAGATCCGCAACCAGGGCACGCTCGGCGGCAACATCGTGCAGGATACCCGCTGCTGGTACTACCGGAGCGGGTGGCCATGCTACCGCGCGGGGGGCAACATCTGCTACGCCGCCACGCGGCGCTCCATGAACCGCGAACACTGCATCGTGGGCGCGGACCGCTGCGTCGCGGTCAACCCCTCGGACACCGCGCCCGCGCTCGTCGCCCTCGACGCCGAAATGGTCGTCGCGAGCACTTCCGGCGAGCGGACCTACCCGGCCGTCGACTTCTTCATCGGCCCCGACATCGACATCGAGCGGATGACCGTGCTCGAGCCCGGCGACCTCCTCACCCGCGTCGTGCTGCCCGTCCCGTGGGAGGGCGCGCGGTGGTACTTCGAGAAGATCCGCGACCGCAAGTCATGGGACTTCTCGCTGGTGAGCGTCGCGTCGATGATCAGCGTGCAGGGCGGCGTGATCCAGGACGCGCGCATCGTGGTGAACAGTATCGCCCCCTACCCGGTGCGCATGGGTGCGGTCGAGGCTGCGATCCGCGGACGCGAGCCCAGCGACGAGACCGGACAGATGGCCGGGGAGATCGCGGTCGAGGATGCCCGCGCGCTCCGGCACAACGACTACAAGATCGCGCTCACGCGGAACCTGGTGAGGCGGTCCATTCGGGACGCAGCCTGATATGGAATTCCTTCGGCGGGCACTGAACCCCTGGGGCGAAGACGTCCCCATCGGGGTTTCCTGGGACCTGATCTGGGCGGCCGTGATCATCGGCGCCGTCTTCGTGGTCGTGCACGCGCTCATGGTGCCCAAGAAAGTGGGTACGGGCGAGGTCGACCCCGACGAAGCGAAGGGGCTCCCTGACAAGCTCCAACGTCACAAGCCCGGCGCACGCGGTTTCCACTGGTCGATGAGCGCGACCATGTTCGCGCTTCTCATCACCGCCTTCTTCCCGGTGATCGGAATCCAGTTCCCCTGGGTCACCATCCACTGGATCGCCGGCATCCTCCTCATCCTCACGGTCATCTACCACATCTACCACGTCTTCGCGAAGCAAGACTTCTGGACGATGTGGATCGACCGCCGCGACATCGAAGAGGGCAAGCAGGGTCTGAAGGCGGCGCTGGGCAAATCAGAAGGTGAGCGCCCGCGGGCCGGCAAGTATCCGGTCGACCAGAAGATGTTCCACCACGCCGCCATGGTCGCCACGCTCGGCGCCGTCGTCACCGGCGTCCTGATGATGTTCCGGATCGACAACTTCCTCTGGGCCGAGCGGACCTACATGTTCAGCGACGCCACCTGGGGCTGGATCTACGTGATCCACGGCGTCTGCGGCATCGGCCTGATCTTCCTCGTGATCGCGCACGTCTACTTCGCGATCCGCCCCGAGAAGCGCTGGATGACCTGGTCCATGATCAACGGCTGGATCGACCGCGACCGTTACCTCGAAAACCACGACCCCGCGCGCTGGACGGTACCCGAGGCGGGTACGCAGGCCGCCGAGGCCGAGGGCGACTGAGGCCTCCGGCCCGCACGAGCGCCTGATCCGAGTGCCGCACCCATGAGCGACGATCTGAAGCGCCGCATCGACGCGATCGAGGAGGGCTACGAGTTCTTCCTCGCCTACGCCGCTCAGGGGTTGGCGGACGAATCGGCCAGTAAGGCTGGGGAACAGGTGCGGTCGTACCTGCGCGGCTTCGAAGAGGCGCTCGACGGCCTGGACGAGGCTTTTCGGGGACGCCTGCTGGAGGGCGGCGCGGCCGGCGCGGCGGCGTCTGCCGAACCGGGCGACGGTGGCAACCCGGCCGCCGGCGCGGCGACGGGCAACGCACCCGGCGCGGACCCTGACGCCGTGGACGCCGCGCTGGACGTGCTCCGGCGCGACGCGGAGGCCTCCCGGGCACTGGTGCGGCTGGTAGCCGCGCAGGCCTCCGTGTCGTCCCAGCTGATCGACAACCTCAACGCGTCGATCCACGTGCGGGCGCTGCTCACCGACGTGTTCGTGCTGGGGGAGCTGGTCGGGGTTTAGGAGGGCCGGCGATCGTGTCGGGCCGGGCGTGGGCGCGGGCGGCCGCGGCGATCATCGGAACCTGCGTCCTTCCGGCCGCCACCCTTGGACAGGAGCCGGCCTGTGAGACGCCCTGGCAGCTCGAGGAGACCCTGCGCCTGGGGTCCGCGTCCGGCGAAGTCACGCTGAGTCCCGTGAGGGCGCTGACGACCGGGCCCGACGGCCGCATCCATCTGATCCAGAGTTGGGACCACCATGTGTCCGTGTTCACGTCGGCCGGCCGCCCGGAAGGGTGGATTGGACGGGCGGGCAGCGGACCCGGTGAGTTCGCTTCCGATCCTCGCAGAATGGGGTGGCGGGCGGACACGCTGTGGGTGAGCGACCGATTCGTCACGCAGTTCTTCCTCGCGGACGGCACACTGGTCCGGCAGGTCAGCTTCCGTGTACCGATGACGGCGGAGGGGTCGAGGTTCGCCCCCGGCACGCCGCTGGCCGACGGCACCTTCCTGCCCTACCGCACCGTCAACGAGCAGGCCGAGCGCTTTCTGCTGCGGCAGCGCGCGCCGCTCCGGCGTCTGTCCGCCTCCGGCGAGATTGTGGACACCATCGCCATGGTTGAGCGTCACCTTGCCGATTACGCGATCCACCGCGAAACGGACAGCAGAGGATTCGGCATGATGCTCCCGCACCCGTTGGCACCTGCCAGTGGGGAGTCGTGGCTCCCGGTGGTTGCAGTGGCCGACGGGTCGGCGGTGGTGTTCATCGGAGAGGTGCGTCCCGGGGACGAGCCGCCGACTTTCGACCTGCTCAGGGTCGGCATCGCGGGCGATACGCTGCTGCACAGGACCGTGCCATACGTGCCGCTGCCGGTGACGAGGGACGAACGGATGTTGATGCGGGAACGGTTCGCCGCGGGGCGCGCCGGAGACTTCACCCCTGAGCGGCTCAGGCCGCCGTGGGGCCTCCAGGATGCGGAACGTCGGCGACGGATCGCGCGCGAAGCGATCACGTTCCCCGAGACGCATCCTCCGGTTCGGCGCATCCTGGCGGGGCGCGACGGCTCGATCTGGCTGCTGCGCGAGGCCTGGCCCCGCCCCGCCAACGTCTGGGAGGTCTACGACGCAGAGGGTAACCGGGAGGGAAGCGTGCGCATCGGTGACCCGTCCTCCGGGGACGCGGACTATCGGCCATACGTCTTCCAGGCAAGCCGGACCGAATTGTGGGCGCAGACCCGCAGCGAACTGGATGTGCCGCACGTTGTCCGCTACGAGGTGCTCCGTGGCTGCCCTGCATGAGTTTCTCGACGGACTCTGCGCTGTCGCTTGACTGTGTGAAATAAGGCCATACTATTGGGTATGGCCATAACGACCATCAAATCCACCTACTCCCTCGACGTGGACTCGGTCCGCACCCTTGAGGCGCTCGCGCGGCGTTGGGGTGTGTCCAAGTCCGAGGTCATTCGTCGCGCGCTCCGCATTGCGCTGGTGGCGGGCGAGGATGCGGATGGGAGCGTGGCTCTTGAGGCGCTCACCCGGCTGCAAGACACTGTGCGTGAGCGCGGCGTGGACCTGGCGCAGTGGGAGCGGGAACTCCGGGCCGAGCGCGCCGCAGCAGGAAGGCGGCTCTGGGTCGGGTCCGAATGATCCACCTCGACACGAGCTTCCTGATCCGGGCCCTGGTGCGCGGAACACCGGAGGATCGGGCCCTTCGGAGGTGGATTGCCAACGGCGAGTCGTTGGCGGTTTGCTCGGTGGCCTGGGCCGAGTTTCAGTGCGGACCGCTGACGTCGTCGGAGCTGGCCGTGGCGGGCGCGATCATCGACGGGCACCGGGATTTCACCAGGGACAACGCGGAGGCCGCCGGGCGACTCTTCAACGAATCGGGTCGTCGACGCGGGTCGCTCATCGACTGCATGATTGCGGCGGCGGCCCTGGCGGACGATGTGCCGGTTGCCACGGCCAACCGGGCCGACTTCGTGAGGTTGACCGAGCTGGGAGTGTCAACGGCAGACTGAGCGGCCTCGCGGCGCGCCTGGCGCCTAGCGATGTTGCCGGAGCGCGTCCTTCCCGAAGCGCTCGGCGGCCTGCAGTGTCTCCCGCACATCGTCCCAGGTGGTGTTGTGGCTGACGATGCAGAGCCGCAGCGAAAACCTGCCACCCGGCATGGCCGAGGAGACGAACGCCGGGTCTTCCCAGAACAGGCGGGCCAGGACGGTGCGATTGATGTCGTTCAGGTCGTCCTCCGCAATGCCCTGGCCGGCGGGATCGACGCGAAAACACACCACGCTCAGCGAAGCGGGGCTCATGCACTTCAGCACTGGACTTTCGTCGATGTACTGCTGTGCGCGCTCCGCGAATTCCAGCCCGTGGGAGATGGCCCGTCGGAAGGCGGCCATCCCGAACGTCTGCACCGACATCCAGACCTTGAGCGCCCGCGCGGAGCGGCTCACCTGCAGGCCGCGGTCCGCAAAGTTGGGATGACCGGAGCCCCACAGCGCATCCTGCAGGAAGTCGGGTCGGACCGCGAAGGGCTTCTCGAGCGTCGAGATGTCCCGGACCATTAGACAGCCCACTTCGTAGGGCTGAAAGAGCCACTTGTGCGCGTCGAGCCCGACCGAGTCGGCGCGCTCGATGCCGCGCAGGATCCGCTTGCCCTGTTCGGTCAGAATGGCGAACCCGCCATACGCCGCGTCGACATGCAGCCAGATGCCCTCCGACGTGCACAGGTCGGCCAGTTCTTCCAGCGGATCGACGGCTCCGGTCCCGGTGGCGCCGGCATTCGCACACACGGCAATGGGCTTCAGTCCGGCGGCGCGATCCTCCGTCAGCATCGAGACGAGCTGCCCCACATCGATCAGGAATCGATCGTCAGTCGGCACGAGGCGGGTGTGTTCCGGGCGGACGCCGATGATCCGCGCGGCCCTCGGGAGCGAACTGTGGCTCTGGTCACTCATGTAGACGCTGGCGTTGTCCGGGAATCCGGCGGCTTCCCTCGCGGCCACCAGTGCATCGACGCTTGCGGCGGAGCCCCCGCTCGTCAGCAGCCCCCCCGCCGTGTCCGGGTAGCCGAGCCATTGGCGAAACCAGTCGAGAACCACCAATTCGAGTTGGCTGGCGCCGCTCCCCACGAGCCAGTTGCAGGCGTTGATGTTGTGGCCGGCGGCGAGGAAGTCCGCGACAACTCCGGGCCATGTGGGGGAGGACGGCACGAAGCCGAAGCATCGGGGATGATCGAGGCGAAGCGCCAGTGGAAGGACATCGGCCAGGGCCTGCTCCAGAACTTCCTCGGGCGCCCGCCCGTGCTCCGGCGGATCCTGCATGAGCTTCTCGACGAACTCGTCACGGAACTCGCCGTCCCATGCCTGCCCCCGACCCAACTCCTCGCTGCGCTGCACGAGAGCCTCGGCTGCCCTGGCGGCCAGATCCAACATGGCCTGGGGAGGCATCTGGAGGTCATCCGGGAGCCCACGACCAGATGTGTCTTGCGCCTGATGCTTCAAGGGAGCGTCCTCTGTTTTGGCAGGTGCCGTGGATATGCCGGGCGCAGAAGAATATGCGCTGTCGCGTGACTGGACGTCCAGACTGTCGGCTGCGGTGGCGCCCGGTGGTTATTCAAAGAGTTCGGCGTGGGTACCAGCGCGGACGAAGTTGATGGAGCCGCCCGGCTTCGGCGCATCGTCGACCTGGTAGACCAGAAGGAAATCCCCGCCGATATGGCATTCGCGGTGGTTTGCCCAGTTGCCCCTCAGCGCGTGGTCTCGCCGTTCCGGACCAAGCGGGGCCGCTTACTGGCCGCTGGTTTCTTCAAGCTCCGCAAACATCTCGTCCGCGCTGGCGAACCGGGCCGTCCCCGCACTCATCATTTCCTCGGACTCGAGCATGGCCCTGCGGGTCTGCGCGTTCGGCACCTTCAGTTCGAGCGGGAAGGCCTGATCGACCGCGATGCGGTGGAAAAACAGCCGCACCGCCTCCGAGGCCGTCATCCCCATGGCCGCGAGCGCCGTTGTAGCCTTCCGCTTCATCTCCGTGTCCATTCGAACGTGGAGCATCGAACTTTGCGTCTTCATGGGAGCTCCTGCTGTATCGCAATTGAGATATAGTCTATCGCCGTTGCGACAGCCGGTCAATCCCGGGGCGCGGTCAGGCCGGCCCCCTAGCCGATCGACAGCACCTCGATCCGGAAGATCATGATCGCGTTGGGCGGAACCGGTCCGCTGCCACGGTTCCCGTACCCCAGCTCCGGCGGGATGATGATCCTGCGGATGCCTCCGACGCGCATGCCCTGCACGCCCTCGTCGAAGCCCGGTACGACCTGGCCGGCCCCGAGGAGAAACGCGAACTCGCCGCTGTCGAACTGGGTGCCGTTGGTCAGCCAGCCGGTATAGGCGACGCGCACGCTCTGGCCGGCGGCGGCCGGGTCGCCGGATCCGGGCTCGACATCCTCGTAGTAGAGGCCGGATGAAGTACGCGTAAAGCTGGCCAGATTGATGCCAAGCGAGGCCGCGAACTGGGCGCCCTCGATGCTCTCAGGACCTGTCATGTCGTCTCCGCATGCCATGGGTGTGGTCGCGGCGATCAGCAGACCGACCGCGCCAAGGATTCCTCTTCTCGATTCCTTCTTCGACCAACTCACGAAAGTGCCCCCGCCGTCCGCAGCCGCCGGTACTCTCGAAACGAGATCAGCTTTCGTCGTCCCTCGTCCCACAACGCCAGGTGCAGGGTCTTGAGGCCGTCCCACAGCGTCATCGTCGGGGCCTGCCACAGCTCCGGGTTCTCGTCGTGGCACCGCTGGAGCCGGTAATTGGGGATCCGCGCGCTCAGGTGATGCACGTGGTGTAGCCCGATGTTCGCGGTGAACCACTGCAGGACCTTCGGCAGGCGCAGGAACGACGAGCCATGGAGGCCCGCGTCGTAGTAGTTCCAGTCCTCGCGCCAGTGCCAGTACGCGTCTTCGAACTGGTGCTGAACGTAGAAGAGCCACACCCCGATCGAGCAGGAGATCAGGGTGATCGGCAGCTGGATCATGAGGAACGTGCCGATTCCGATGGTCAGCCACGCACCGGCCAGAATCGCCACCAGGGCGGCGTTGGTCCACCAGACGGAGAGCCATTCCCGTTTCCACCCTCTCGGCGCGTCCCACGGAAAACGATGCTTGACGAAGAACTGGAACGCCGCGCCGGGACCGAAGAGAATGAAGGGGTTGCGGTAGAACCGGTATCCGAAGCGCTGCAGGAAGGACATCGCCTCGTATTCCTTGACCGTGACGGTGACGATGTCGCCGAACGTCCGGACATCCAGATCGCCCGAATGCGCGTGGTGGATCGCGTGGGTCTTTCGCCAGTAGTGGTAGGGGGTGAGAGTGAGCACGCCGATCACAGAGCCGGTAATGCAGGCCAGCCGGCGCGAATTGAAGTAGGACCCGTGGCCGCAGTCATGCTGGAACATGAAGAGGCGCATCGCCAGGCCCGCCGCGGGGAGCGCCAGCAGCAGGGTCAGCCAGTAGCCGACGCCGAGGCTCCAGTACATCAGCGCCCAGGCGGCTGCGAAGAGGACGGCGGTGTATCCCATCTGCCACGCGCTCCGGCGATCGTCCGGGCCGAAGTAGGGAGACAGGACTCGCTTCCAGTGTCGGACCTGCTCTCGGTCGATCTTCATTCGGCCTTTCAGTGTCACCGTCGGTGCAGCGGCGTTCCGTACGGATACAGTTCGCTCAGATTCACGTGCTCATACGATAACGCGTCGAGGAAGGTCGTCCCCACGAAGGGCTCCGGCGCATCGACGATGACGATCGTGCGCGCGTAGCCGGTTTCGTCGAAGCCGCGGCGGAAGTGCACGCGGGACTTCACCACGAAGACGTCGTAGTCCTCGGGCTCGATGTCGCCGTAGCGGAAGGCGTCCGGGTAGAGCACCTGCGTGTAGGCCGGCGTGAGGAAGACGACGTTGCCGTCGCCGAACGAGACCGCGGCGATGGCGTCGTAGCCGAAACCCTCGCCGAAGTACTCCAACGTGCCGACGATGCGCCGGGGCGAGCCGCCGGACGGCGTGAAACCGCCGATCTCCATGTCGAAGGGGTCGCCGGGCTGCGCGTTCGTGGCATCCAGGGCCTCCAGCGTGGCGGGCGATGTGATCGTGCCGTACAGCACGTTGCCGATCCCGGCCGCCTCGAAGGCGCTCAGGATGTGGGTGGCGTCGCCGGGACGGTCACTGTAGTCGCCGACCGCCACCGGGACCTCGCCGCGTGCGATGGCCGTTGCAACGGTGCCCGCGGCCTCCTCCGGCCCAGGGTAGCCGCCCACCGCGAAGTCGTCGCGCACGCGCCAGATGAAGTCGTCCATGTCGTCGGCGATCCGGTCGGCGAGCGCCTGGTCGTCGTTGGTCATGACCTGCACGGTCGCGCCCACGTCGGGTACGTCCGACCAGGGATAGCCATAGAAAACGCTCACGTACGCGTCGTTCTCCCGCGCCTCCCAGCGCCGTGCCCGCTCCATGATGTCCATCGCGGGGGACTGCCCCGTCCACTGCAGCACGGTGGCCGTGATGACGCCCGGCTTCCGGGTAGCCGTGGTGGACCGGTACTCGCCCAGCGCCGCGAGCCTGAGCGCCCGGGCCGCGCGCTCGCCCTGGATGTACGCGTCGTAGTGTGGGAAACGCTTGGTGACGAACGAGAAGTCGGCGTGCTCCAGGAACTCGGCGTCCTCGTTGCCGTGCAGGTCGAAGGCCCCCGCGATGGGGACGCCGAGCCCGACCACCTCGCGGAAACGGCGCGCGATCTCGGCCTCGGGGCGCGGGACGTCGCGCACCGCCATCGCGCCGTGCAGGGCCAGGTAAACCCCGTCGACGGGAAGCTGCTCCCGCAGTTCGGCGAGCATGATATCGAGGAAGTGGTCGAAGGTCTCCTTCGTGTTCCAGCTCCTGGACGACCCGCCGTAGACCCCGACCGGCGAGGTCAGCGGCACCAGTTCGACATCGCCGAACTCCCGCGCTCGCTTGACGAACCCGCCCACGTACCCGCCGCCCGACAACAGCGCCTCGCCGGAGAGCGGCTCGCTGGCCCGCAGCCAGTCGTCGACCTCCGTGTCGCCGCCGGGGCAGAAGGTGCAGGTCTCGTGCTGAAAGCGCGCGACGGCGAAGCGGAGGGGCTCCGCCGAATCGGCAGAGCCGAGTCGAAGGCTGGTGCCCCCCTCCTCGTCCTCGTAGGCAATGGTGCACGCGCCAAGCGCCGCGACAAGAGCCAAAGCGAGGAGTCCACCGGCTCCTGGTTGACGGACGGATCTGTTCATCGGTGCTCCTCTCAAGTTGGAGGTTTGTGGGGCACGACACTGGCCGGATACGACACTAGCCCAGAGCGTCCCGCAGCGCCAAGAGGTGTTCCTCGGTCAGGCCGTGCATCTCGAACAGGGACACGCCGGACGCGCCCGCTTCCCGCGCGGTGGCCACTGCCGCGCCGAGCTGCGGCGGATCGAGCGCCGGGAGGTAGAGTCCTGCGTTCAAGGGCGTCGGCTCCAGCGCGGCCACGCCCTCGCGCACGCCGTCGCCGATCCAGTCGACATCCTCGAGGTAGAAGCTGTGATACAGCATCGGGAAGACGCGGTCGAGCGGCCACTCGTCCCACGCCTGCCTGACCAGGCGGCGGGCGATCGTCGGCGTGGGGAAGACCGCCGCCGTGATGGGTTTGCCGTGGCCGTGCACCTCGCGCGCGAGTTCCCTTACTGCCCCGGTGACGCTGTCCCAGCTTTGGCAATGAGATTGCTAACTGGTTTGATCCGTGAGGGTTA
>VYAQ01000201.1 GCA_009844885.1 Gemmatimonadota bacterium | reverse complement strand
CTGGAGAGGTTCCGGCGGCTCGTGAGAGCCCAGGGGGGAACGTTGCGCTTCTCGAGGGACGACTACGGGTTGCCGATTGCACCGATGACCAGGGTCGTTGCGGCGAACCGGGGAGGAGTGGTCTCGAGAATCAATCCGCGCGCGCTCGGGTATGGGGTAATTCCAATGGGCGGGGGGCGGACACGCCAGGATCAGGACATCGATCCACGGGTCGGATTCGAACTGTGTGCCCGGGTGGGTGACCAGGTGTCGCGCGGTGACCCTCTTGCGGTCGTTCACGGCGCCTCGCCGGACGATCTGCTCGTCGGAGCCAGGGTATTGGAAGACGCCGTCGAGGTCGCCGATCGGCTGGGAGACGATCCGTTGCCGCTTGTGCTCGAGCGCGTGGCCGGCGGTTGACCGAAGACCCCGCCGGGTGCGGGGGAAGGACCTTGTCCGGGGTTGTTGAGTCGTCCCTCTCCGGCGGGTTCAGGCCTGTAGAACCCGATAGAGAATCCGTTCCTCGTCGAGTGCGTTCGTCAGCTCGGCGGCTCGGCTCTCGGGAATGCGCAGGGCGATTCCGCACTTGGCGCCGCCCTCCGGTGGCGCGGGTACGACCTCCACGGGTATCGCCTGCTCGCGGGCAACGTCCTCGGCCCACATCGCATGGTGGGTGGTCTCGAAGATGAAGATGCGGGGAGCGGAATTGTCGGTCATGGCGCGGTTCGATCGGGAGTCGGGTCGATAGGGAATCAGGTCGACAGGGAATCAGGGCTCGCGGCCTGGAATGATGGACTGATCGGGGCGATCGCACGGCTGCACAGGCTCCGTGCCGGGGAGGTACAGCTCGTCGTAAGCGTCTTCCGACGGGCACCAGCGGGACGCCAGCAACCCCGTGCGGCTGTCGACCCTGCGAGTGATCAGCGCCTCGGGTATGAGCCAGGGGTCGGGGACGGGCAGGAGCGGCATGACGTCGCCGACCCGGGTCTCGTCGCTGGCCAGCGGCCCATCCCCGTAATAGACGCGCTTCATGAATTCGCCCCAGACCGGCGACGCGAGACCGCCGCCGGTGGCGCGGGGAACAATCGGGATGGGCTGGTCCATCCCGAACCAGACCGCGGCCGCCAGAGTCGGGGTGAAGCCCAGGAACCAGACGTTTCTGCCTTCGTTGGTCGTGCCGGTCTTGCCGGCCGCCGGAACAGCCGTGGGCAGTCCCGCCACCTGGCGGATGCCGAGGTTCCCCGTTCCCTGCGCCACGACCTCCTCCAACATCGACACCGCCAGCCGGGCCACGAGCGGATCCAGCACCCGGGTGCGCTCCGGCCGTGGTTCCCAGAGCACCTCGCCGTCGGCGCTTTCGACCCTCAGGATCGGGAACGCACGAACCCTCTCCCCGAGCGTCGCAAACACCGAATACGCTTCCAGCATCTGGATGGGGATCACCTCGGCGGCGCCGATCGCGCTCGACGGATACCGTTCCACCTCCGTTCGAATACCCAAACGGCGGGCCATCTGGCCGACGCTCTCGAGTCCCACCTGCATACCGACCTTGATGGCGACCATGTTGATCGACTTGCTCATGGCCTCACGCATTGTGATGGACCCGAGGAACTCCGGTTCGTAGTTGCTGGGGGCCCAGGTCGTTCCGTCCACCTGGTCAAGCATGACAGGGCTGTCCTGGAAGACTTCCGAGGCCGGGATGCCGCTTTCCAGCGCCGCGGTATAGACGAACGGCTTGAAGGACGACCCTGCCTGGCGCCTCGCCTGGATTGCCCGGTTGAACTTGGAGTGCACGAAGTCACGCCCACCGATCATCGCACGAACGTGACCCGTGGCAGGGTCGGCAGCGATGAACATTCCCTGCACGTAGGGGATTTCCGGAACGTCCGCGTCGTCCGTCTGGCCGGCGAACTCCCGATAGGTCATGTGCGTGAACCCGGGTCGCTGCTCGATCCTGTCCCAGCCGTTCTCCATGGCGACTCGGGCCGCCGCCTGCATTTCGAGGTCGAGCGTCGTGTAGATCCTCAGCCCCCCCGTGTAGAGCTTGCCGCCGAACCGGTCGGCGAGAATGCCCCGCACCCATTCCACGAAGTACGGAGCCTGCACTTGCACGTTGCGGGCCCTCTCGGTGGGGAGCGGCTCCGCCTTCCAATGCTCCGCTTCCTCGTCGGTCAGATAGCCCTCGCGCGTCATCAGATCCAGAACGAGATTGCGGCGCCGCAGTCCTGCGTCGGGGTTGTTGAAGGGACTGTAGACCTCCGGCAGGTTGGCAATCGCCGCCAGCAGGGCGGCTTCCGCCGGGTTCATGTCGATGGCATTCTTGCCAAAGTAGTTTCGCGAAGCCGTCTGAAGTCCGTACCAACCATGGGCATACCCGATCTGATTCATGTATGCCTCGATGATCTGGTCTTTCGTATACGCCTCCTCCAACGCGATCGCGACCTGCCACTCCTTGAGCTTGCGCAACACCCTCTTTTCGAAGCCGATGCGATCCGTGAACATGTGTCGCGCCAGCTGTTGCGTGATGGTGCTGCCACCAGCGCCGGACAGTGACAGGTTCCTTATCGCTTCCAGGCCCGCCCGGGCGATCCCTCTCCAGTCGAGGCCGCCGTGCGAGTAGAACCGACGATCCTCGATCGCGATGAACGCCTGGGGCACGTGCACCGGCAGACTGGCCAGCGCGACGGGGGTGCGTCGCTGCAGACCGATCTCGCTCACCAACGTCGAATCGCGCGCGAAGACCTTGGACGTCTGCTGCGGCTCATAGGTGTAGATCTGAGCGATCGAAGGACAATCGGCGCACAGGTTCCGCCAGGAGCCCGCGGCCAGCCCAAGCCCCGCGGCAAAGAGGAACAGGCCCACGAACCACACGGTCCGAGGGATCCTTCGAATCCTCTGCAAGACGCCACGCAGCACGCTTGTCACTCCTCCCGCCCGTGCGAGTCTCCGCTCCGGACGCGCCCATCCCCGTTCCGGTTTCTGCCGTCCCCACGATCGCTATCGGCCGAATCCGAGACCGGGCCCGCCCGCTCCAATCTATCACCATTTGGGTGATGACGGACCGGGTTGGGGGGCGTCGGCGTCCACCGGTTGCGGACCGATGCCCGAAAAGGTGCGCGGTGCCCGCAGACGGGTTGACCGGGCGCCAGCCGACGATGATGCTTCATTCGTGAAGCCATCCGCGGTTTGCCAGGCAATTGGAGCGGTCACTGGGAAAGCACAGCGAGGTGTCCGTTCGTTCCGCCTCTGGCGGCTATCGTGTGTGCGTGGGCGGGGGAGTGCGCCGACTTCTCACTTCGGCGGTCGCCATCGCGGCACCATCGGGTCGATGCGCCCTGATCACCGACCACAACGTGCAGGGACTTTGGGGCCCCGAGGTGCACGCGCACCTGGTGGCGGCCGGAATCGACGTTGTGACCGTCTCGTTTCCGGCCGGCGAAGCCCGCAAGACTCGGGAGACCTGGGCGCATCTCACCGATTCGCTCCTCGAGGCCCGCGTGGGTCGGGACAGTTGCGTGGTTTCGCTCGGAGGGGGCGTGGTAGGCGATGTTGCGGGCTTCGTTGCGGCCACGTATCTGCGTGGAATCCCCTTCATCCAGGTTCCGACCACAACCCTGGCCATGATCGACGCATCCGTCGGGGGGAAGACGGGGGTGGACCACGCGCTGGGCAAGAACCTCGTGGGAGCGTTCCACGCGCCCGAAATGGTGCTGGCCGATCCTGATTTCCTGGTCACGCTCGGGCGCCGTGCCAGGGCGGAGGGGTTTGCCGAGGCGGTCAAGCACGGCGTCATCGTGGACGCGGACTACGGGCAGTGGCTTGCGAGCCGGGCCGTGTCGCTGCTGGATGGACGCGGGGAGGATGTAGAGCGCGCGGTGGTCCGCTCGGTCGAGATCAAGGCCGGGGTCGTGTCGGCCGACGAATTCGAGGCCGGCCACCGTCAGGTGCTCAACTTCGGCCATACCGTGGGGCACGCGCTCGAGGCCGACTCCGGCTACAAGCTGTCACATGGCCACGCGGTAGCCGTAGGGATGGTGGCGGAAGCCAGGGTCGGCGAGGAACTGTCCGTCACGGCCAGGGGTACCGCCGACCAGGTCCGGCGTCTCGTGCGCGCCTTCGGGCTGCCCGATACGCATGACGGCCTGGCGCGGCCCCGGCAGCTCGCCGACCGGATGACGAGAGACAAGAAGACGCGGTCGGGGGTCGTTCACCTGGTCCGGCTGGAGGAACTCGGACGCGTGGGTACAGGGAGTGAGGTAACCATCCCGGTGGAAGTCGATGATCTGGTGAGAATGATGGAGAAGTGGCGATGAGCCGCAGGAGCGTGGGTGAAGGCTCGTCGCCAACCGTCTCCGAGGTCCTGGCCCGGCGCACAGCCGTTGCCCCGGGGTCGCCGTTCCTGCATTTCGGTGACGCGACGTGGTCGTATGGGGAAGTCGAGGCTCAGGCGTTGTCACTGGCCGCTTCGCTGAAGAACCTGGGTGTCGGCGAAGGTGACCGAGTGGCGCTGGTGCTTCCGGCATGGCCCGAGTTCGCGGTCGCGGTGTTCGCCGCTGCCAAGCTTGGGGCCCGGGTCGTCCCCCTGGATCCACGGCTGACGCTGCCGGATCTCCGTTACATGCTCAGGCATTCGGGCGCGGTTTGCGCGGTCTCGGCAGAGGACGCCTACGGGATCGACTACCTGCAGCTCTTCGAGGACCTGCTCAACGAGTTGCCGGGACTCCGCCATCTGGTCACGGTGGGTGAGGAGGACCTTTGGTATGACGACCGCATCTTCCAGTGGGAAGACCTCGTGTCGCCGGGTCGGGGACGCGACTTCGCGGAGCCGGAAGTCGACCCTCGGACGCCCTTCGCGATCGTCTACACCTTCGGGACCACGGGCAAGCCAAAGGGGGTCGAACTGTCGCACGGCAACCTGCTGTACGCGGCAGCCGGCACGGCAGCGGCCACGGGGATGAACGCCCGTGACGTCGTGGCCGGGGTCGGCGCTCTCCATCACGCCTTCGGTCTGGGTCCCGGGCTCCTGGGCACGGCGCTCGAGGGAGCCAGTCTGATTCTGCAGGATGACCGCGATCCAGTCGAGACGTTTGCGTTGGCGGAGCGCCATGGCGCAACGATCGTCAACTCGGTCCCCAGCCTCTTTGCCGCGGCCCTTGGGGACGTCGAGAACCCTTCGCGGGCGCCCGAATCCCTCAGGCTGTGCATCGCGGCCGGGGCACCGGTGCGCGAGTCGCTTGCCCGCCGCGTGGAGGAGTCCTTCGGAGTGCCGTTGATCATCGCGTATTCGCTGACCGAGGCGGCGTCCACCCTGGCCATCGGGCGGCACCAGGAGGCCGCTGCGACCCGGTGGTTCACGGTCGGCCGGCCCCTGGAGGGCACGACCGTGCGCGTGACCGAGGACGACGGGACGCCGCTTCCCGGCGAAAGCGTCGGGGAGATTCGTGTACAGGGGCCGGGCGTGATGTGCGGGTATCACCGCCAGCCACAAGAGACGGCAGCATCGTTCGACGAGGAAGGGTTTCTGAAGACCGGCGACCTGGGCATGCTGGACGATGAGGGGTGCCTCCATGTGATCGGCCGCAGGGAAGACGTGATGATCCGCGGTGGTTTCAACGTGTATCCCAGGGAACTGGAGGATCGCCTGACGGCCCATCCCGCCATTGCGCGCGCAGTGGTCGTCGGCGTATCGGACGAGATTCTGGGGGAGGCGATCTGCGCCTGTGTGATCCGCGTCGAGGGCGGTGTGGTTTCGGAGAACGAAGTCAGGGAGTGGAGCGCGGCGACGCTCTCGGCGTACAAGGTGCCCGACTTTGTTAGTTTCATGGACGACTTTCCGCGTACTGCCTCCGGCGGCATATGGCGGCAGGAGCTGGCCCGCCAGGTGTCCTCCGCACGGACCGGCCCGCCGAAGGCGAACGCGAAACCACGCTTGACGGCAGACTGAGGATGCGGAATCCGTATATGAAGACCCCTCATACCGACCCGGGTCGACACGTTTCCCGGGAGGCTCCCAATGCGGCGCTGCTCATCGACTTCGACAACGTCACGATGGGCATGCGCAGTGATCTGGCCAAGGAACTCAAGAACCTCCTTGACTCGGACATCATCAAGGGCAAGGTGACGGTCCAGCGGGCCTATGCGGACTGGCGCCGCTATCCCCAATACATCGTTCCCCTTTCGGAAGCCTCGATCGACCTCATCTTCGCGCCCGCCTACGGCAGTTCGAAGAAGAACGCGACCGACATCAGGATGGCGATCGACGGCATCGAGCTGGTCTTTATCCGGCCCGAGATCGGGACCTTCATCCTTCTCACGGGCGACTCCGACTTCTCCAGCCTGGTCCTCAAGTTGAAGGAGTACGGGAAGTACGTGATCGGGATCGGGATTCAGGAGTCCAGTTCGGACATCCTGGTTCAGAACTGCGACGAATACTACTCGTACACCGCGCTCACGGGCTTGAGCCGCACCTCCGAGCACGGGACCGGTGCACCGGACGCCTGGCAGTGCGTGGAAGAGGCGGTCGCGCAGATGGCTTCCCGTGGCGACGTGATGCGCTCCGACCGGCTGAAGCAGGTCATCATGGAGATGTCGCCATCGTTCGACGAACGGAATCTGGGCTACAAGAAGTTCTCCAAGTTCCTCGTGGAAGCGGCGAACAGGGGGTTGCTGGACATCGAGCGGGGGGAGAACGGGCAATACCATATCACCCCCCGCGGAGACGCCCCCGCGCAGAAGGGTCCGGTTGAACAATCAGGTGAAGCGGCCGAGAATGGCGAGCAGAACCGCAGGCGGGCGAGACGATCGCCTCCGGCACGCCGGCAAGCTGGCCGGGGAGGCCGCAGCACCGACCCGCGTGGAGGGAACCGGGCCCAGGCGGTGCGAGAGCCGCCCGCGACCCAGCCGGGCCGCGCCGTAAAGGACCCCGCCCCTTCGCTGGATCTGTTGAAACGGGCCGTGGTGGAGGTAGGCGGCAAACAGCAAGGGCGTGTACGTGACTCCGACGTCAAGCGCCGAATGCTGGCAATCGACAGGAACTTCTCCGAAGCGGCGCATGGCTTCGGCAAATTCAGCAAGTTTCTGCGCTATGCGGAGAAGCAAGGTGTTGTGAGGCTCGAACGTGCGAAGGATGGAAGTTACGGCCTTGCGTTGGTGGAGCCGAGGCGTGAAACGGTCGTCATACCCTTTGACCCGAAGGCCCTGGGGCTTCCGGTGACGGAGGGGTCCATCAAGAGCTACCTTGCCAACCGGTACAAGGGCGTGGGAGTGAAGACGGCCGAGCGGCTGGTCGATGCGTTTGGCGCCGAGGTTTTCTCGGTCCTGCACCGTGAGCCCGACCGCGTAAGGAAAGCTGTTCGTGCTCGCGCCAACAGCGTCATGGCCGCCTGGGAGGGCGACTACAAGCGGAGAAGCGCGGCCCTGGCGCGCTCAAGGGCGGTCGACGGGTCCGGGCAGTCGGCGAACACCTCCCCGACGTCGGGCCGCAAGCCCGGTGGCGCGACGGGAGCCTCGACCGGGCAGGCTCCCGCAACCCGGTCCGGCTCCTCATCGTCACGGTCGTCCAGGCTCGCGAAACGGGGATCGCCCGACACCCCGTCCGGTGGTGCGGACGAGGCTGCGGCAATGGTGGATCGCAAGAAGGCCGTTGGCGATGACGGGAAACCGGGACGATCCGGTCTGATGGGGCTCTTCCGTCGCGGCCGCCGTTCCCGTGAAGGCGCGGGCCGGCAGCGCTGACGCCCGCACGTCATGCCTCCGCCACGCGGACTGGGGGTATCTCGCGGGCGACACCGTCGCGGCGGCCCGACGGCTGCTCGGCTGTACCCTGGTCTCGACGGTGGACGGCGTGGAGGCCGGCGGCATGATCGTGGAGACCGAGGCCTATCTCGGACGGGGCGACCCGGCCTCGCACGCACACGCCTCGAAGGGACGCACGCCGCGAAACGACGCCATGTTTGCGGGCCTGGGCACGCTGTACGTGTACGTGTCCTATGGAATCCATCACTGCATCAACGTGGTGACCGGCGAGGTGGACGACCCGGCCGCGGTTCTCGTGAGGGCCCTCGAGCCCTCCACGGGCCTGGACGCGATGGCCGGACGGCGCGGACGGGCGCGCGACCTTTGCAATGGACCCGGACGGCTCGCGCAGGCGCTCGGCATCACGCTGAGCCACAACTACCACGACCTCGCCGGGCCGCCGGTCCAGCTGGTGAAGGGCCCGGCCGTGGCGGACGCCGATGTCGGCAGTTCGGGCCGCATCGGGGTGTCCCGGGCTGCGGACTGGCCGCTCAGGTTCTTTGTCCGCGGGCATCCGGCGGTCAAGGCGCCGAGGTGGTAGTTTAGGGACATGAACGATCCGACCTGGATTACCCTGTTGCCGCCCCTTCTCGCGATCGGTCTGGCGATCGCTACCCGCCAGGTGTATCTGTCGCTCGCGGGAGGGCTGTGGCTGGCCTGGTCGATCCTTGCCGGCTGGAACTTCGGCGCGGGCCTGATGGACGCCGTGGAATCCACCGTCGGCGTGCTCGGAAGTCCCGGCAACGCGCAGGTGATCATGTTCACGCTTGTGATGGGCGCCCTCATCTCCACGGTCGGATCGTCGGGGGGCGTCGCGGGGTTCGTGGGCTGGCTCGAACGCAAGCGCTGGGTCACCAACGGACGCCGCGCGCAGCTGCTGGCGTGGGTGATCGGCGTGATCATCTTCATCGAGTCGAACATTACGGTGCTGGTTGCCGGATCCGTATCGCGGCCGCTCTTCGACCGCTACCGCAATTCCCGCGAGAAACTGGCGTACCTGATCGATTCCACCAGCGCGCCGATCTGCATCCTCATACCGCTGAACGCGTGGGGCGCGACCAACCTGCGGCTGCTTGCCGAGGCGGGCGTGCCCCAGACCGAGACCCTGTCCGTCTTCCTGCGATCGATCGTGTTCAACTTCTACTCGTTCGCCGCCGTTGCCCTCGCGCTGGGAGTGGTGCTTTTCACAATGGACTGGGGGCCGATGAAACGCGCGGAGGCCCGGGCGGCGAAGGGCGAAGTCCTGTGGCCCGGAGCGACCCCGATGATGGATGAGGAAGTGCTCGGGCAGAATGTCGAGCCACCGGTCGCACCCCGCGCGCTCAACATGGTCGTGCCGATCGTCGTGCTGGTCGCGATGATGCCGGTCGGGCTGTGGATCACCGGCAACGGAGACTTCGCCGCGGGGGATGGTTCAACCTCGGTGCTGTGGGCCTCCCTGGCCGCGCTGACGGTGGCCTGGATCCTGCTGTTGTTCCAGAAGGCGTATTCCCTGGACGAGCTGACCCGCATCGCGCTGCGCGGAGCCGGCGGCCTGATACCGCTTGCCGTGATCCTTCTCCTGGCGCTGGCGCTGGGAAGCGTGACCAGAACGCTGGGCACGGGCGACTACGTTGCCACCGTGGTGCAGGGGGCCTTGTCACCCGGCGTATTCCTCCCGCTGGTCTTCGTCGTCGCGTCCGCAATCGCGTTTTCGATCGGATCGAGCTGGGGAACCTTCGCGATCATGATCCCCATCATCGTTCCGGCGGCGGGCGGCCTCGGACTGGACCTGGCGCCGTTCCTGGCGGCGGCACTCTCCGGAGGAATCTTCGGCGACCACTGTTCGCCGATCAGCGACACCACGATCATCTCCTCGATGGCCGCGGCGACGGACCATGTCGATCATGTGCGTACCCAGCTTCCCTATGCGCTCGCCGGCGGTGCCGTGGCCACGGTGTGTTTCGCGCTCGCGGGGGCGTTTCTGTAGCGAGGAAGCGTGAACATCACCGTCTGCGTCAAGCGGGTTCCCGACACGGAGACCCGTATCCGGATCACGGACGACGGCAGGGACATCTCTCGGGACGGGGTGAAGTACGTGCTCAGTCCCTACGATGAATTTGCGGTCGAGGCGGCGCTGCAACTGGTCGAACAGACCGGTGCAGGGGAGGTCACGCTGCTCAGCTACGGGGACGCGGCCACGACCGAATCGCTCCGCTCCGGTCTTGCGCTGGGCGCCCACCGCGCGGTGCTCCTGGCCGGCAATCCCTCGATGGACGGGTGGGCAACCGCGCGCGTGCTCGCCACCGAGTTGAAGGACGGCGATGCGGGACTGGTGCTTTTCGGGATCAAGGCAGTGGACGACGATCAGCAGCAGGTGGGTCCCATGGTGGCCGAACTGCTGAAACGGCCGTGTGCGACCTCGGTCACGGCAATCGACGTTGGCGACGGAGTGGCGACCTGCCGCAGGGCGGTGGAGGGGGGACAGGAGGTCGTGGAGATGGACCTCCCCGCCGTGGCCACGGTGACCAAGGGCAGGTACGAACCGCGCTATGCGTCTCTGCGCGGAATCATGATGGCCAAGCGCAAGCCGTTGACCGAGAAGGCGGCTCCGGCCGTGGAGCCGGGCCTTGCGGTCGAGGCGCTGCGTCATCCGCCCCAGCGGCCAGAGGGGCGGATCGTGGGAGAGGGGCCCGAGGCGGTTCCCGAACTTGTGCGGCTTCTGCGCGAGGAGGCGAAGGTTCTCTGATGGCGGATGTGCTTGCGGTAGCCGAGTCGAAGCAGGAGGCGCTCGCGGGGGTGTCCCGGGAAGTAGTTGCCGTCGCCCGCAGGATGGCGGACGAACTGGGCTGCCTGGTAGAGGTTGCCGCCACGGCTGCGTCCGCCGACGAGCTCGCGCGTTACGGCGCCGACCGGATCGTGCACATGGCCGGTGACGATCTCCTGCCCGGCCAGGTCGACGCGTGGGCCGCCGCGCTGGTGGGCCGGATCCGCGCAGGCGACTATGCGGCCGTGGTCATCGCGGCCACCGCGGCAGGCAAGGATCTGGCGCCCCGGGTGGCCGCAAAGCTGGGCACATCGCTGCTCACGGACGTCACGGACGTTGCAGTCGACGCAGGCGGCATTCTGGTCACGCGTCCAGTGTTCGCCGGCAAGGCGCTGGCACAGGTGCGGGCCGTTGCCTCCCCGGCGCTGCTTTCCATTCGGCCCAACGTCTTCCCCGCGGCCGAATCACCGCGCGATGCGATCATGGAGACGGTCGCCGCGGACACCTCGGATCGGTCTCCCGGCTACAGGGTCGTTGGCTTCGAGGCGTCCCGGGGAGCAGCCATCGACGTCAGCGAAGCCACGATCGTCGTGTCGGGCGGACGTGGCCTGAAGGGTCCGGAGAACTGGCATGTCGTCGAGGACCTCAGGGACGCGCTCGGCGAGTCCGCCGCGCTGGGCGCGTCGCGGGCGGTGGTCGATGCCGGATGGAGGCCGCATTCCGAGCAGGTGGGCCAGACGGGCAAGACCGTGACACCCAAACTGTACCTTGCGGTCGCGATCTCGGGGGCGATTCAGCACCTCGCCGGGATGCGGACCTCGGGAGTGATCGTGGCCGTGAACCGCGATGCCGACGCACCGATCTTCGGCGTCGCCGACTACGGAATCGTGGGTGACGCGTTTGACGTCGTCCCGGCGTTGGCCGCGGCGATTCGCGAGTTGCGCGACGGCTAACCTGGTCAGGTGACCTGACTGAGTCGGCCCGCCAGAATCCCGTGCGGGGCACGACGCCGGTCGCCACGTTCCAGCCTTTCAGCTTCCTGGAGGACGGCCGAGCATCGCGACCGGGTCCACTTCACGGCCCCACCGCCAGATTTCAAGGTGAAGGTGCGCGCCACGCGAGTTGCCGGACTGCCCCGTCAGCCCGATAACCGTTCCCTTGGACACCTCCTGACCCGCCTCGACGGAGATCTCGGAGAGGTGCGCGTATACCGTAATCACATCATCGGGGTGGTCGATCCAGATCACCAGCCCGTAGCCGCTCATCGTGCCCGCGAAGCGCACCCTGCCGGAGAGGACGGGCCGAACCGGCGTTCCCTGCGGCGCGGCGATGTCCACACCACGATGCAGACCGCCCACGACGCCTTCCATCCGCATGCCGTAGGGGGAGCTCAGGGGGCCCTCGACCGGCCACTGAGGGGTTTGGCACGAGATTGAGGCAAGCGCCAGGAGTGCCGCGACGCCGCGCTTCATCGGGGACCGGGGAGCAGCATCACCGAAACGGGCTCGTTCCTTTGGATCCTGGCCACGCCCTCGGGTATGACGGCGAGCCCTTCGGCGTCCCGGAGCGAACGGACGAGCCCGCTCCCCTGTGGCCCGGTCAGCGAGCAGCGCGCCCAGCGGGACCCCCCGTCATTCGGCGGCCCATGCAGGGTGACGCGGTAGAATTGGGTCAGCCCTTCGGGAGAGGCGAGAGGCGCATCCGTACACACGACCACGGGTGTCCCGCCCGGACGCGGCGATCCCAGGCAGGCGCGCATGTAGGGGGCCACGAAGACATGGAAGGTCACGAATGCCGACGCCGGGTTCCCGGGGAGTCCGAAAACCGGCAGATCGTGGTCTCCGCGCCGCAGGTGCCCGAACGAGATCGGACTGCCCGGCCGGACCCGGACCCGCCAGAAGCCGAGACGGAACGGCATGTTCAGCAGGATTCGCTTGAGGAGGTCCTTCTCGCCCATCGAGGCGCCCCCGGTCGTCACCAGCACATCGACATCCGGGAGGGAATCCAGACTGTTTCCCAGCGACTCGGGATCGTCGTCGACCACACCCAGATCGACCGGGACGCCTCCGGCCTCGCGGACACCCGCGGCGATCATCGCCCGGTTCGTGTCGGGCACCGCCCGGCCTTCCACCACACGGTCGAACCGCTCCGGACCCACCAGCTCGTCTCCGCTGGACAGCACTCCGACCCGAGGTCTCCGGTACACCGCAACCGGGTCCTGCCCGCTCGCGAGGATCACCGGCACGGAACCCGAGTGCACGATCGCTCCCTCGGGAACGGTCTCTTCGCCGGCGGTCATGTCCTTGCCAGCGGAGCGCACGTGCCTGCCCAGGTCGTCGGTGCGGTGAATGACCACCCATCCCGGAGACGCCTCGCCGTCGGTGTGCTCGACGCGGATCACCGTGTCGAAGCCCGCTGGCACGGCTCCACCCGTCATGATGCGCACCACGGCGCCGGGCGGGACCTTCTCGAGCGGCACGGAACCGGGATACGATGCTCCCTGGACGGGGAGCGTGACCGGGGTGGTGGCGGCCGCGGCCAGGTCCTCGCTTCGCACGGCGAAGCCGTCCATCGCGCTGTTGGGCCAGGCGGGAAGATCTGCGCGGGCACGAATGGGCTCCGCCAGCGATCGCCCGAATGCGCTCCACGCCGGCACGCGCGCGGTCGGCATCGGGGAGGCCTCGTTCAGGACGTGCGCGAGGGCCTCCTCGTAGGACAGCCAATCGGCCGCGAGGCTCTCGAACTCACCCATTCGGCGATCTGTCAGAAGCGTAGCGCCAGGCTGACCGAGAAACCGTATCCGCTGGCCCATTCGCTCTGCTCGATCGAGTCAAGCTGCTTGGCCTCGTCGTCGAAGCCGGAAGGGGTCGTCAGCTGCCACAGCTTCAGGCTGCCGTCGGCGCGAAGCATGAGTCTGGAAGAGATGGCCAGTTTGACACCGGTGCCCGCGCTTGCCGTGAACGCGGTGCCGAAATCGAAGACATCCTCCGGGAGCAGGACCTCCTCCAGCGCGCTCAGGCCCGCGGCGTCGTAGGCGATGCCGCCGCCCACGAACAGGTGGGGGCTGATCCGGTTCCAGGTTCGCCGCCCGGTCAGGCTGAAGCCCAGGCGCGCGTCCAGCATGAAGAGGTGTACGTCCGTCTCGCCGATCGAGCGGTCACCCTCGGCCCTCCGCGGATCGATCACGTCCCGGACGGTCGGCAGGTAAGTGAGCATGCCCTCGATGAACAGTGGACCGCTGGCCTCGACCACGTAGCGGCCACCCAGGAACGACGCCGTCCGGGGTCCCAGATCGAGCGATCCGGTGGACAGATGGAGCGTGCCCCACAGCGCGGACGCCTCCTGGCCGTACTCGATATAGCGGTAGGGGGAGGGAATGGACTGGCCCTGGACCGGAGCCTTGGTCAAAAGCGCAAAAAGGGTGAGAAGCGCGGCGGCGCGGAAGTTACCGGATACGGTCATCGATTCGGGTGTGTATCGTGGTTTACGCGAAACTGCAGTGAATGTAATCTGATTCATCGACGTGTACCGACCGCTCCCGGCTGGAGTGAATCCTGCTGGTTGCGGTTTCGTATGAAGAGGTGTTCCGTGGGCGCAGAATGGTTGCCCGTACCCGCCCCGGCGAAAGGACCATGGATCTGATGCGGTGTTCGACCTGCGGCGAGACCCTGCGGGCTGGAGAGGCGCGGTGCCCCACCTGCGGCGCCGCGGTGGCTTCGAGGGTCCCCGTATCGCAGCGCCATGTCCGCCAGTGTCCGCGGTGCGCGTACCGGGGCGACGGCATTTCCTACTTCCGCAAGGCCAGCCACATCGGGCTGCTGGTCGGTCTCAGCGTGTTCACCTACGGGGTGGGCGGCGTGGTCTACTACGCCCTTCGCCGCCGGCGCCGCGTTTGTCCCAATTGCGGGCTGGGCTGGGAACACAGCCGGGAGCCGGGCGAGGGATTCTCGACGGAGGAACTTGCGCCCGTCAAGGCCCGATCCACGGCGGCCGCGCCCACTCGGGAAGCGCCGCTTCCGCCCAGCGGAATCGGTCGGCGGGTATTCGGGGGGTCGTTGGCGGTACTGGCGACCATCATGATCACGGCCGGCATCTCCACGAGCGTCTTCGAACCCGTCGTCATTGGGTCCGCGATCGGCATGGCGGGCTCCGGCCTCTTCCTATGGGGATGGAAGGCACTTCAGCAACGGCGGGAATCGGTGCTGAACGCCCTGAACCGCAGGGTCCTGATGCTGGCCACCCGTCGCGAGGGGGTTCTCACCGTCACCGACGTGGCGGCGGAGCTGGACCTCACCATTCCCGCCGCCGAGAAGATCATGGTCGCGATGGACGACGGGTTTCGGGTGCGCTCGGAGATCACGGACGACGGCGTGCTGTACTACGAGTTCCCCGAGGTGAGGCACCGGGGCAAGCTCGGGTCCGGCGACGCCGACCAGTGACCACTGCTATATTGATCCTGCTTCTCTGGTGATCCGGCGTCCCTCCCACGTTCAGCGAGGCTTGCGTGCGACAGTTCGTTGACGACAGAAATGATCCCTGGGTGGCGCTCGTCGCCCGCGAGGACGGCGGAGACTACAAGGGGGCCTTCTATCTCGTGATGCGACGGGCCGGCGATGGCGGTGGCGACTCCGTGGCACTGACCGACGTTCGCTGGAACTCGACCCGAACGGCGGAGCGCACGCTGGCGACGATGTCGGGAGTGGAACTCAGGCGGCGTCTGCGCTCGGCGCTGGGTCGGTCGGGGGTGCCCGCCCCGGCTTCGTAGTCGCGGCTCAGGCGCAATCGGCGCAGTAGCCGGTCAACTCCAGCCGGTATCCCGTCACGTGAAAGTCGGCGCAGGCTTCCGGGCCGGCCACCAGTTCGCGCGGAAGGCTTCCGGGCACGTCCCGAACCGTGCCGCAGTGCGTGCAGCGTGCGTGGTGGTGGGGATCCGTTCGTCCGTCGTATCGGGCGGAGCCGTCCGAGTAGGTCAGCTTCAGCGCCATGCCGCATCCGACCAGTGTCTCCAGGTTCTTGTAGACGGTCGCGAGCGAAATCGCGGGAACCAGTTCGCGAACGCCGTTGAATACCTCTTCGGCCGTCGGATGCCGGTCGGTGCCCGAAAGAAACCGGTAGACGGCGCCTCTTTGTTCCGTAAAACGATGGCCGTGCGCCTCCAGGGTCTCTCTGAGGCGATCCGCGGACACGGATGAACTGACCTGGGGCACCTCGCAGCCTCCTCGCTGGAACCGGCCTGAGCGCTCTGACTAGCATGTATGGCCGGTGGCCCAGTGTCAACGGTTGCCCGTATGCGGGGCGCCTTACATACTCCGAGAATGAAACAGGATCCGGCCGCTCTCGACGCGCTGCTCACCGAAAACCGGCTCTTCGCGCCGCCCTCCGACTTTGCCGCGGCCGCTGTAGTATCCGATGGCTCGATCTACGACGACGGGGAGGCCTACGAGGACTTCTGGGCGGGCTGGGCCGACGAACTCGATTGGTTCCGCAAGTGGGACAGGGTGCTGGAGTGGAATCCGCCGCATGCGCGGTGGTTTGCGGGCGGGAAGCTGAACGTCTGTCACAACTGTGTCGACCGCCACCTCGACGGTCCCAGGCGCGACAAGCCCGCCCTGGTCTGGGAGGGTGAGCCGGGGGACCGACGGACCTTCACCTACGCGGAACTCGCCACCGAGGTGCGGCGTTTTGCCAACGTGCTCAAGGGATTGGGGGTGAAGAAGGGCGACCGCGTCGCGATCTATCTCCCCATGGTCCCGGAGGCCGCCTTCGCCATGCTCGCGTGCGCGAGGATCGGGGCGGCCCACTCGGTGGTCTTCGGCGGATTCAGCCCGGACTCGCTTGCGGATCGGATCAACGATGCCGAGGCCCGGGTGCTCATTACAGCGGACGGCGGATACCGGCGCGGCTCCATCGTGCCGCTCAAGGCCAACGCGGACCGGGCCGTGGCGCGCTGCCCCTGTATCGAGCACGTGCTGGTTGTCGCGCGCGGCGGGACGGACCCCCGCCTCGAAGCCGCCATGACCCCCGGGCGCGATCACTGGTATCACGAACTCGCCGCCGGCGTGGACGCCGAGTGCGAACCCGAGGTCATGGACGCCGAGGACCTCCTCTTCATCCTGTACACGTCGGGCACCACGGGAAAGCCCAAGGGCGTCGTCCATACCACGGGCGGCTACCTCACGCAGGTGCACGCGACGACGCGCACGGTGTTCGATCTCAAGGAAGACGACATCTACTGGTGCACGGCCGATGTCGGCTGGGTGACGGGGCACAGCTACATCGTCTACGGCCCTCTTGCCGCCGGCGCGACGGTGGTCATGTACGAGGGCGCCCCCGACTGGCCGGACAAGGGGCGCTTCTGGAAGATGTGCGAGTCGTACGGCGTCACCGTGTTCTACACGGCCCCCACGGCGATCCGGGCCTTCATGCAGTGGGGGGAGGCGTGGCCCGCCGGGCACGATCTCCGACGGCTGCGCCTCCTGGGGACGGTGGGAGAACCGATCAACCCGGAGGCCTGGATGTGGTACCATCGGGTGATCGGGGGCGAGCGCTGTCCGATTGTCGACACCTGGTGGCAGACCGAGACCGGCGGGATCATGATCACCCCGCTGCCCGGTGTCACGCACACGCGTCCGGGAAGCGCCTGCCGCGCGTTTCCAGGCATTCAGGCGACGTTGCTGAACGACGCGGGGGAACGGGTCGACGCGGGATACCTGGCCATCACGCGGCCATGGCCGTCGATGCTCCGGACGATCTGGGGCGACGACGAACGCTACCGCGAGACCTACTGGTCCAAGTGGGAGGGCATCTACTTCCCGGGAGACGGCGCCAAGGTGGACGAGGACGGCTATCTGTGGATCCTCGGACGGGTCGACGACGTTCTCAATGTTGCGGGCCACCGGATCGGCACCATGGAGGTCGAAAGCGCCCTGGTCGAGCACCGCGCGGTGGCGGAGGCCGCGGTTGTGGGCAAGGAGCACGCGGTGAAGGGCCAGGCGATCTCCGCGTTCGTCACACTCATGCAGGACTTCGAGGCGACCGATGCCCTCGCCGCCGAGTTGCGCGCCCACGTGGCGCGTGCCATCGGGCCGATCGCCCGGCCCGAGGACATCCTGTTCGCTGCCGATCTCCCCAAGACGCGGTCCGGCAAGATCATGCGGCGGCTCCTCGGCGACATCGCCGCCGGCCGGGCCCTGGGCGACACGACGACCCTGGCGGACCCGGCGGTGGTGCAGGGCCTGAAGGAGCGTTACGAAGCGCAGGAAGGCTAGCGAGGGGCGCCGGTTCCAAAGGCTTGGGGCGGTTATCCTTCGGCGAGCGGGTCCGGCGTCGGCGGCCGGCGCTTCCGCATGGGCTTCCGCGTCACCGGTTTGGCGGGTATTCCGACATGGACCGTGTCGGGTTCGGTGTCCCTCGTGACGAGTGCCCCCGCGCCGACCATCGAGTTGGGCGCCAGGTTCGTGCCGGCGAGCACCGTCGCGTGATAGGCGATGCGCACGCCGTCGCCGATCACCGTGCGAGGCGTGCGCACGTCGCGCGGCTCGCAGATGTGATGACTGTGCGAGTACACGTTCGCGTAGTCGGAGATCGACACCCGGCTCCCGATCCGGATCCCGCCCCGGTCGTCGAGCAGGACGTGCCGGTGCACGACCACATCGTCCCCGACCTCGATCCCGTAGCCGAACGACAGCTTCACGCAGTGAAAGGCTTTGAAGTTCTTCCCGCACCGTGCGAAGATCCGCTTGGCGAGCATGCGGCGGAACTGCACGCCCAGGTGCACGTTTTCGCCCAGCAGGCTCTTGTCGAACATCTCCCAGAGCCAGATCAGCGGCTTGACGCGATCGTACCGCTCGAGGTCGGTGTCGACGTAGTATTCGGGCTCCAGCGTGACGTTGCGCGCGTCCAGCTGATCGCGGAGAATCGGGTGGGCCGTTTCGATTCCGCCGGGAAAGTAGATGTCCTCGAGGACCCTCCGGCAGAAACCGTATCGGTCGGTGCCTGGGTCGGAGAGCTCGTCCTCCAGCGATGCCAGCCAGCGGTCGTATCGGAGTTCGCATCCCTCGCGAAGGGACACGCTGCGCAGCGGCAGGAATCGATAGTCGGTCGTGTCTGACATGCCAGGGGACTCGGGGGTCATCGAGAGCCTGCGGGGCGACCGAATGACGCCCGCGGCCCACGGGGTGTGCCGGAAGATAACCCCGGCTTGCGTTAATGATCCGTCAGCGGCTTCTTAGAAGATGCACGATGTCCTCAGAGCCCGTTTGGTGCGGAAGATCGAGAGCCTTCCCGAGGCGCAGGTCTATCAGGTGCTGGACTACATCGAGTTTCTCGAATCCCGCTACGCGTCCGACGAGGCGGAGAAGGGGCCGAGCGGACTGCAGCGGCTCGCGGAAGGCATTGAGGACCGGCTTCGCGGTTCGTCCTTCAACCCATCGAATCTGCGCGAAGCGTTCCAGGTGGTCGCCGCCGCCGACCGTGCGCTCAGCGGCGTCGCCAGGGCGGGTCGGCAGCTCATGGACGAACTCGCGGGCGGCTCGGCGGACGGGGAGGATCCGGAAGGAGCCGCTGCCTCCACGGACGACGAGAGATCGAAGGCAGCAGCAGGGTCGACCGACCGCCAGGGCTCGAAGCGTACGCCCCCGTCAATGGACGATACGGCCGCGGAGAGCGCGGCCCCGTCTACGGGCGACGTGGATCGGGCCCCCGCGCCGGATGAGCCGCACGACCGTTGACTAGCTGTTCGCCGGCCTTCTAGCTTTGCTGATGGACAGCGGAAGCGAGCGCACGGTCCCGTGGCGCGGCACGGTGATCAAGGAAGCCCTCACGTTTGACGATGTCCTCCTCGTTCCGGGTCATTCCCGGGTCCACCCCAAGGACACCGACGTTTCGACCCGCCTCACCAACCGCATCTCCCTTCAGGTCCCGCTGGTGTCGGCCGCGATGGATACCGTCACCGAGGCGCGCATGGCCATCGCCGTCGCGCGTGAAGGGGGCGTGGGGGTTATCCACAAGAACATGCCCATCGAGCGGCAGGCCCGCGAGGTGGATCGCGTCAAGCGTTCCGAAAGCGGCATGATCCTCAACCCGATCACGCTGGGCCCCGACGCATCTCTGCGCGAGGCGCACCGGCTCATGGCGCGCTTCTCCATCAGCGGGGTCCCGATCGTGGAGCCGGACGGCCGCCTTGTGGGCATCATCACCAACCGGGATCTGCAGTTCGAGAGCGACCTGGACCGCCCGGTCGCGGCGCTGATGACGTCGGAAGGCCTGGTAACGGCCCCCGTCGGAACCAACCTCGATGCGGCCCAGGAGATCCTGCACCGCCACCGCATCGAGAAGCTGCCCGTGGTGAACAGGGAAGGGAGGCTGAAGGGCCTCATCACGGTCAAGGACATCTTCAAGCGCCGCCAGTTCCCGAACGCGTGCAAGGACGAGCACGGCCGTCTGCGGGTCGGGGCGGCCGTCGGGGCTGGTGTGCCGGATATGGAGCGTGCGCGGGCGCTGGTGGAGTCCGGAGTGGACTTCCTGGTGATCGACACCGCGCATGGCCACGCGGAAGGCGTTCTGGACGCGGTTGCGCGGATGCGCGAGGCGTTTCCGGGCCAGGATCTGGTCGCGGGAAACGTGGGAACCGCCGAGGGCGCGGCGGCGCTGGTCGAGCGGGGTGCGGATGCCGTGAAGGTCGGTGTCGGGCCCGGCTCCATCTGCACGACCCGGGTCGTGACCGGGGTCGGTCTTCCTCAGCTGACCGCCGTGATGGACGCCGTCGATGGCGTGGCGGGGCGCGTGCCCGTGATCGCCGACGGAGGCGTACGCTACTCGGGCGACGTCGTCAAGGCGCTGGCCGCGGGTGCCCAGAGCGTGATGATGGGATCGATCCTCGCGGGCACGGAGGAGTCGCCGGGAGAGGCGTTCCTCCTCGAAGGGCGCCGCTTCAAGACGGTGCGCGGCATGGGGTCGCTGTCGGCGATGGAAGAAGGGTCGGGCGACCGGTACTTCCAGGACACCCGGGACGTCCGGAAGCTCGTGCCGGAGGGGATCGAAGCGCGGGTGGCCTACAAGGGGCCGGTTTCGGACACCGTCTTCCAGCTCGCCGGAGGCCTCCGCAGCGGCATGGGCTACTGCGGAGCCGCCTCCCTCGCGGAGCTGCGGGCCGACGCACGCTTCGTCCGCATCACGGCCGGTGGTCTGCGGGAGTCACACCCCCACGACGTCACGATCACTCGTGAGGCGCCGAACTACAGTCACTGACCGCGCCCCCCTGCAGCGAGCCGCTGGAATGCCGGCTTCGGGCCCCGGGCTCCCGGCTCTGCTCTGCATGCTGGGCGCGGCCTGTGCGGGAACCCCGCCGCCTCCGGCTGCCGACGCGAATCCTGCGCACCCCGTTCCCCAAGCTCCACAACCGGTGATCGTGCGGGCCCCGACACCCGATATCCCCACGCGCCGCCGACCGTCCGGTCGGCCCCGGGCCCTGAACCTCGGCGACACCGCGACCGATCCGATCCTCACTTCACCCTCGGCACAGGAGGATGCGATTGCCGACCGCGTCGCCTGGTGGCTGGACTACTGGCAGACGCGCGCCGCCGACCGATTCGTGCGGGCACTTGTACGCATGGGGAGGTACGAGGACTACATCGATGCCGAGCTTGCCGCGCGAGGTTTGCCGCCTTCACTACGCTACCTGCCCATCATCGAAGCGAGCTACTACCCGAGGGCCGACTCGCCGGCCGGCGCGGGAGGACTTTGGCAGTTTATGCCGGCCACGGCGCGGTGGCTCGGGATCGAGGTGGGCCCGCTGGTGGATCAGCGTTACGACCCGTACGTGGCAACCCCCAGGGCGCTGGACTACCTGGCCAGCCTGCATGAGCAGTTCGGATCGTGGTTTCTCGCTCTTGCAGCGTACAACGGCGGACCGGGACGCCTGCGCCGCATCCTGTCGGAATACGAATCCGAGCGCCCGTGGGCCGATGACGTGTTTCACCGGATTCGGCATCGGCTACCGTTCGAGACGCGCGACTTCATCCCCAAGTACCTGGCAGCCGTGCGTCTGGCACGGGATCCGGCCTCGTTCGGCCTTGCGGAACACTCGAGGGAACCGCCGCAGTCCTTCGATGTGGTGGACGTGGCGGGTCCCGCTTCGATCGATGTCATTGCGGGAGCCGCGGGGTCCGGCGAAGAGGAGGTGCGGCTGCTGAATCCCCACCTGGTACTGGGCCTTACGCCGGCGGGAGCCACGACGGCCGTCCGCGTCCCACGGGGCTCCGGGACCGGCTTCGAAGCCCGCTTTGCCGCGATTCCGGAAGGTGACCGGGTGACGTATGCGCACCACCGGGTGAATCCGGGCGAAACGCTCTCGGGCATCGCGCGCAGCTATCGCGTCTCGCTGCGGGACCTCCGCGCGGCGAATCCTGAGGTGGAGCCCAGGCTGCTTCAGATCGGCACTGTTCTGGTGATTCCGCGGGCTCCCGGGAACAGGTCCGGCACGCCTCTCCCGGGCTGAACCGCCAGCGGTCGGCCGTCAGTCCCGGCCGCGTTGCCAGGACCCCGAACGCCCGCCGGATTTCCTTGCCAGTTCGATCGACTCGATGGTCATGCCGCGGTCGACGGACTTGAGCATGTCGTATGCGGTCAGCAAGGTCACGGAGACGGCGGTCAGGGCCTCCATCTCCACCCCCGTCCGTCCCTTGATGCTGGCGCTCGCGGTGACCCTCAGACCGGGCAGGGACGGGTCCGGTTCGAGTTCTACCGCGATGCTGGCCGCCGGCAGCACATGGCAAAGGGGAATGAGTTCGCCTGCGCGCTTGCCCGCCATGATGCCCGCGAGACGGGCGACGTGTTCGACATCTCCCTTCGGATTGCCGCCCTCCGTGAGGAGCCGAAAGGCACGTGGCGAGCACCTCAGCAGGCCTCGCGCGACGGCCTCGCGGGCGGTGGAAGCCTTGTCCGTCACGTCGACCATCGTCGCCTCGCCCTCCGGGCCAAGGTGGGTCAGCGTCCGGCGTGCCGCGGAGGCGCCCGTGTCTCCACTGTCTCCAGCCGCGGCCTGCACCGGCCGATTCGTGTCTGCAGGGCTCGAGTTCGACATTACTAAACCATTTTGTTTAGTGTTTCTTCCAGCTCCAGAAGAAGTGTACTGACGAATAGCTGCGGGTTCACGTTCCCGAGCGCGAGCATCCGGGCCCGCTCCACCTGATCGACGGCTCGCGCGACCCGCGCGGGCGTCAGCTTCAGGCGCCCGGCGGCTTCACGCAGGTAGGGCAATTCATCGGCGTTGATCACTCGGTTGTCTTGACCGAGACCGGCCGCCCCGAGGTCGCGGATCCAGAGTTGCAGCGCGCCCAGGAGGTCGAGCAGGCCCCTGGCCCCTGCGGGTCCGAAGTCGAGGGCCGCCTTGAAGATCTCCGCACGCTTCCCGCCCGTCACGATCCGGAGCAGCTGCAGCGCGCTGCTTCGCTGGCCTGCCTGAAAGCCCTCCTGGTCCAGATAGCCGAGCGCTGCGCCGATCGACCCCTGCGAAAGGGCGGCCGCGCGCTCTGCCGCGTTCCGGTCGGCCCCGCACTCCTCTTCCAGGAAGCCGGCAACGTCATTCGCCGGGAGCGGGGGAAGATGGATGGGGAGAGCGCGGGAACGAACGGTTTCCAGCAGGCTTCCCGGCTTCCCGGATGTCAGGATGAACCGCGTGCCGTCCGGAGGCTCCTCCAGGAGCTTGAGGAGCGCGTTGGCAGCTTCGGGGCTGGCCTCCTGGGGGACAAGGTGCTCCGCGTCGCCCACGACGAAGAACTGCTCGTCGCTCATGGCCGGCCGCCGGTGGGCCTGGCTGCGGAGCGTGAACACCGCGGCCAGATAGATGCCCTTGACTTCATTGCCTCCTTCGGCCCGGAGCGGCTGTCTCCGGAACTCCGCGAGCCGTTCGTGGCGCGCGGCCTCCAGGGCCTCCGCCAGCTTGCCGGGCCCGTGAGCGCGCTTCGGGCGCGGAAGCGGAAAGTACCAGTGGATGTCCGGGTGCTCGAGACGCAGGGCCAGCCGACAGCTTCCACAGCGATCGCACGGGCGCGCGGCGTCTGCGGTGCACAGCCGGGCGCGAGCCAGCCAGAGTGCCAGGGATTGCTTGCCGCAGCCCGGCATGCCGTGGATCAGCACCGTGGCGGGCAGGGCGTTGCGGTCGAGGGCGCGGGTGAGTGACGCGCGGAGCCCCTCGTGTCCCCGGAACCGGGGAGGGACCGGCGGTTGCTGGTTGGTCGACGGCATTGCAACCGAAGTATCGATTGAGCCCGTATCCTTCACAAGGCGCGGGCCTGGCCGACAAGTCGCTCGTCAGCTGTCGTCCCGGAAGCGCAGAAGGACGTGCAATGGGTCCTGTGGGTCCTCGATCCGCTTCCTGAGCCGGTTGAGGGCATGGCGAATGTGGGAGCGCACGGTCGCAGGCCGGATGCGCATCTGGCGAGCCACCTCGGCCGGGCGCCTTTCGTCGATCAGCCGGAGGGTCAACGCCTGCCTCTCCCGGGCAGGGAGGTCGTCGATCGCTTCGCGAAGCGCGTGGTGGAGGAACTGCTTCTCGGTGAGCTCGAGCGGATCGGGATCCGCTCCGGCCGTGTCGGTGACGGCCAGTTGGCCGGCGTAGCGTTCAAGGTTCCTGGCCGCGGCCGTCCGGGCACGATAGTCGCTGACGCAAACGCTTCGAGTCAGCCGTGAGAGCCAGCCCCGAAATGTGCCGGTTGCCCGAAAGGACCCTGCAGTCGCGTACACCTTCAACCAGGTCTCCTGGTACAGGTCATCCAGGTGGTGGTGGTCGCGCGCGTATCCCTTGCATATGGCCCTTACCAGGGGACCGTTCTCCTCCACGACGCGGCGTGCGTAGTTGCCACCGGCCACGAACCTCGCCGCATCGAACGGCACGCGCTTCGCGTCTCTGTCCCGGGGACCGGTCATGGATTGCGCGGGCGAATCCGCGAGGTCAGGTCCGCGCGGCCTGAAGCGCCAGCGTGTGCTCCCTTCTGCCGGCCAGACGGTGAGCCCATGCGGCCGCCACGCCCACACCCGCAGCGGCAAGTGCCAGCTCGAAGGCAGTGGCTCCCGGCTGCAGGTGTCCCCCGGCTGTCAGGATCGCGGCGGCTGCTGCCAGGGCCGCCAGCAACGCGGTCACCCCGTTGTCGGCGGGACGAACGACTGCCCGCTGGATCCGCAGTTCCGCAATGTTCCGCAGGACACGCTCATTGAGAATGTTGAGGCGCGCCCGGGTTTCCGGATCCGGCTCGAATGCCTTCCTTGCCGCCCGGACCACGCGCAGATCGAGTTGGCACGACGGGCAGGTCCTGACGTGTTCGCGCACATCGGCGTCCACCTCGACACCAGGTCGATCGTCGGTGACGTCAATGATGTCGGGACAGGGGATGCCTCGGGGTCCCCGCGTCAGGAGGGCCAACTTGCGGTACAACCAGTCGAGGCGGTCCTCGTTGTAGAGGATGATCACGCCGAACACCATGGCTTCGAGGAGCGGTATCGTCAGCGGGAGCCAGGCGGCCGCCACACCGGAGACCGAGACCCAGTCGCGGTTCGGGTGGCCGGCCACAAAGGCCGCGGCAAAGAGCCCCAGACCGCCGGCCAGACCGATCGCGAGGCAGCCGTTTCGGCGGGTCGCGGACCGCAGCACGTACATCATTCGTCTCGCGTAAAGGCCCAGCAGGCAGTTCAGGATCGAGAACACCACAAAAGCCACCGGAAGGTGCAGCAGGAACCGGACGTAGTTGGGTGGGGTACGCGCGGCGTCGCCCAGACTGTACTGCTCCGGAGGGTTCGCATCGACGAAGCGGAGCTGGCGAAGCTTGCCCGCCGGGGTGCTCGGCCCGAAGGGTCTCACGTCGGCCAGGTCGGGCTCGTCCGCCAGGGCGGCATAGTTCGCGAGCGGGCCGACGATCTCGGACGAAGCATAGCTCGCCAGCCCGATTGCCAGCCCGGCCCATACCGCCACCCAGGTTCGTCCCGCGGCTGGACCTCGCCACCAAATCGCGACCCCACCGGCAAATGCGGCGAAGGGCAGGATGAAGCCAAGCCGGCCCGCCAGGTACTCGAGCCACGCCCAGCCCGACCATGGTTGCGGCTGGTCCACGGCCAGGGTGACGAACACGACGATCGCGGCCACCAGTCCGAGGGTGCAGATGCTTGCCGCCTTCAGTGCCTGGCCCATCCCGGTCATTCCGGTGGCAGCCCTGCGGCGTTTGGACGGCCCGCTCATGGATCGGGCTTGCATTCGCTGTGGCGGTCACAGTTCTTGATGAGCCAGCAACACTCGCGGCAGCAGTATGCCGCGGTGCCCTCGCCCCAGCAGCAGTCGGCACGCGTGAAACGGGTGACGAGCGTGCGTGCGGGCGTCGCGAACAGAGCGACGGCCAGCACAACATTGAGAACGATCAGACCCGCTATGACCAGCTTGCGCATGTGCCATGTCTCCACGTAAGGGTGACGCGACGCGATACGGTCTACCTCGTCCATTCGGCGAGCCGCTGTATCCCGTCGGAGGATTCAAGGGAACCGAGCACTCCTCGCGGCGTCGCGGTCAGAGGCTCGAACGAAGGGGGGAATTCGAGTGCGTCGACAGATCCCGCTGTGGTCACCTGCAGCCAGCGGCGGCCGTGTCCAAGGGGATCGTTCCGATTGTCGAAAACACGGAGCCACGCCGGGCCCCCGGCCTGGCACCGCACCGTGGTCACGAACGGCAGTTCATCCGAGAATTGGGCTCGCACATCCCGGGCCATGACCTCCAGGTCGATCCCGGCTTCGGCGTAGTTCGGCCCGAGTTCGAGGCGGATCATCTTCTCCAGATAGAGTACGATGTCCGCCTCCCGGATCGGGGCAGGACGTCCTGGAATCGGGACCTGGGCTGCGATCGATCCGTCGTCGCGCAGCCAGGTCAGATCATGCGAGGCGGGACGCCAAAGCACGAGGTCGCTTCCGCAGGCGTCCCACAGTGGAACGGGCGTGAATTCTCCAGGGTCATCCCGCGTCAATCGCATGTGATCCGAGAAGGCGACGACTTCCCGCCGCGTCTCCAGCGCGAGATCGGCCCGCACGAGAGACGCTCGCCGGAAGTCGGCCGTGACGTCGAGGTTGGCGGGCGTGTCCACGACGACCGCGCCCCGTCCATCCAGACGGACGCGGTAGGGGTCCGCGTAGGAGACGTCGGTGAAATCCGTGCGGCGCGCCCAGTCCGCTCCCCGCAGACGATCCGACCGGACCAGCGACATCGTCGCGTCGAAGACCTTGTGCGCCCTGGCGCCGAGGTCCCACACATGCGCCAGCCCGCTGTCCGGGTCGACCTGAAGGGCGATGGGAAAGAGAAGATCCTCCGGACCTTCACCGCGTTCGCCACCGCGAAGGGCGCCACCGCCGGTATGCTCGATCCGCGTGAGGAACGGTGGAGAGGTGTCGAGGACCCAGACCGCGTCCGGTGCTTCCGCAATGTCCCGGATGGCCGTGAATTCCACACCCGGAAAAGGCGTCGTGAGCGCCTCGGCCGGTACCTCGCGAAACTCGATCGCGGCGTCCGCACTGGCGCAGGCGCTCGCGACCGCGCAGGCGATGCCGGACATCAGGAGGCGGGGCCTCATGGCAGGTAAACCGTCGCGAATTGTGGCCGCGCAGTGCCTGGTGTGCGGGTGGCGGGCGACAGCGCCGCGACGACTTCGGCCAACTCGTCTCCGTGCCCCTGAGCGACCACGCGGCCGTCCTGCAGCGCGAAGACCCACGGGGTACGGCTGACCAGCGCGTGTTCCCGGCTTCCCGGGCGGAAGCGGTCCACGGTCGCCACGGTGACCTGCCAGCCTTGGGCGGCGGCATGCCGGGCGGCTGCTTCGAACGACCCCGGGGCGACCGCGACGATGCTTCCGGGTCGGTCGGGGTCCCGCAGGAGTGCTTCCCACTTTGAGGCTGCCAGCCCGGAATGTGCGCACTCGGGATCGAACACCAGCACCAGCTGGAACTCGCCGAGCAGGCTGTCCCGGCCGTCATCGCCGCCGACCCGGACACCCGAGAGGTCGTCGCCTATCGCGACATGCCCGTCACTCCCGGTCTCCAGCCGGTCGGCGAGCAGCGTGAACTGCACGGCTGCCAGGGTTGCCAGCGCGGCGGCGGTCTTTGTGCTCCTGACTGCAATCAACGGCGTGCTCCCGGTCTTGAATCGGCGGACCGTAGATCGGCCCTTACATATATATGACAGTTCTCAGGGCAAAAACGTGCAATCGGCTCCGCGGAAACACGGCCCTCGATCCCGGTCAGGCCATCCGCGGGACGTCCGGCCGAGCCGATGCCGGGACACCCGGCCAGGCCATCAGGCCATGCCGTGGCGGCCCCGGGCGAGCCTGATCGCGAGCCGAATGGCTTCGACCATGGATGAAGCGTCCGCCACCCCCTTGCCCGCGATATCGAACGCGGTGCCGTGGTCGGGCGATGTGCGCACGAACGGGAGGCCGATCGTGACGTTGACCCCCTGGCCGAAGGCCGCCGTCTTGAACGCGGCCATGCCCACGTCGTGGTACGGGGCGACCACGGCATCGAATTCGCCTGCAAACGCACGGCCGAAGACGGTGTCGGCCGGCACCGGTCCGGTTACGGACCAGGGGCCGTTCTCCAGGGTCGCCAGCGCGGGCCCGTACACTTCGTGCTCCTCGGAGCCGAACAGTCCCTCGTCGGAGGCGTGCGGGTTCAGGGCGCAAAGGGCGATGCGCGGCGTCGGCAGCCGCCAGTCGGAATGAAGCGCCGCCGCGAGCAGTCGCGTCTGGGCGACGAGCAGTTCCGCCGTGACCGCGTCGGGCACCCTGGCCAGCGGAATGTGCGTGGTCGCGAGAAGCACGCGCTTCGCGGGCCGGGCGCCTTCGCCGCCCGGCCCCTCGTCGCACATCAGCATGCCCACACGCGGCGCACCGGAAAGCGCCATCAGCATCTCGGTGTGGCCCGGATGATACCCCGCCTCCTCGAGCGCCGGCTTGTGGACGGGCGCGGTCACCAGGGCGTCCACCTCGCCGGTGAGCGCCCATTGTACCGCCCGTTCGATCGCGAGGCCGGCCGCTCGGCCCGGCGCCAGGCCCGCGGCCCCGCCCTCCAGCGCCTCGTACCGGCACACGTCCCGGAAGTCTGCCGCGAACTCGACCGGTCCGGTGACGCGCACCGTGACATCGTGCAGATCGGCGGCGGCCAGGGCCTTTGCGGTCACCTCCGGCCCGATGCCCCGGGGGTCGCCCAGGGTGACGGCCAGGCTGTTCAGTTTACGTACTCGACGTAGGTCCTGGCGCGCAGGTTCGCCATCAGCGCCTCGACCCGCTTCTGCCGCATCAGCGTAGCGCGAATCTGGGGCTCGAGGTCTTCGTAGGTGAATTCGCCCGCATCTCTCTGTTCGACGATCTTCAGGACGGCGAACCGCTCCTGCCCCAGATAGCCGAACTGCAGGGGACCCACGACTTCGCCTTCCTCCCGCCCCGTCAGGGCCACCAGGTAGGCGGCCGGCAGGATTTGCGCGATCTGACGCAGCGGTACCGTCGCCGAATCGGGCAGGCTGGTGTCGTGGTATTCGTCGATCAGCGCCTCGAAGTCGTCTGTTGCGGCGCGCGCCGCAACCTCTTCGGCTACCCGGCGCGTCCGGGCATTGTCCTGGGGACCTGTCTCCGGCCGGATCAGGATGTGCCGGGCCCTCCGCTCGGCGACGCGCATGCGTTCCAGCAGGATGATGTGGAAGCCGTGAATCGTTTCGACCACTTCGCTGATGCCGCCTTCCAGCATCGTAAAGGCGGTTTCTTCGAACTCGTCGACCATGTCGCCCCGGCGGAACCAGCCCAGATCTCCCCCCGCGGTCGCCGAGCCGGGATCCTGTGAATACTCGGTCGCCAGTTCGGCAAAATCTTCGCCCGCACGGGCCCGCTCCAGCAGGGCCTCGAGCGTCTCGCGTGCGGCCTGTCGGGAAGAATCCGAAGGAGCGACGCTGAGCATCACCTGCTTGAACGTCACCGTGGCGGGACGCTCTTCCAGGGTCGCCCGCCCCTCCTCGAAAAACGCGCGCATTTCGTCTTCGGTGACTTCCACGGCGCCCTGATCCCCGTGGCGGGCCATGTAGAGTTGCACGAGCTGCTCCTGGGCGATCTGCTCCCGCATCATCTCCCGGTAGCTCTGGATCGTGAGTCCCTCGATCTCCAGTTGCTGCTCCATCGCGGTTCGGCTGCCGAAGTTGCTCTCGATCTGCGCCATGCGTTCCTGGAGCTGATCCTCGACGCGTTCGTCCTCCACCTCGAGCAGCGTATCCTGGGCCGCCGCCTGCAGCACCAGCAGCTGCTCTACGAGATCCTCGAGCCTGTCCTCCCGGAATTCATCCCGCTCCCGCGTGCCTTCCTCCGGCACGGGCCGGCCCTGGGCCCGCCACTGGTTCTCCTGCTGAATGACCTGCGACAGAACGATCACCGAGTCGCCGACGATCGCCACGACCTCGTCGACCAGCTCCTCGCGCTCCATTTGCGCGAAGGACTCCGGCACGGCCGTGAGAAGCACGACGATGGCCGCAAGAGGGGCCGTCAGGGTGGGGAGGGGAATCGTCTGTTTCATGATCGTCCTGCACATCCGAAGTACGCTCAGGGGCCGACACCTATCTGAGTTGTTCGATCCGTTCCAGCGTTGCCGCCACGGCGGACGCGTTGATGCGCCATGAACCCTGGTCCCGGAGTAGCAATGTAACGCCGCCCAGCGGAATGATCTCGGTCTCGCCGGACACGATCCGGGCCAGCGCCGCGTCCACCTGCATCGGCGCGGACGCGTACCCGGGCTCGATGGGGACGGAGTCGGAGTCGGATTCGGTTCCCTGTGCCGTGAGCCCGATCAATGCGGCGCGTTCCCGGATCGCGGCCCGCGCCTCGGCCGATACCGAGTCGATCTCGGCAGCCGTCGGCGCGAATCCGAGCGACCGGGCGTGCTCCAGCAGCACTTCCTCCTGCGCGAGACGTCGAAGCACCGCTTCCATCTCCTGGTCCGACGCGGAGGCGACGCCCTCGCCGAACCCCTCCCCGGAAAGACGCACGAGCGAGAGGAAGTCCCCCGCCGAATAGGAGCCCGCGTCCCACGTGACCAGCGGTCGCTCGGCGGCGCGCCCCGAAATACGCGAGGGAGCCGTCGTAGCCAGCGCCCGGGCCAGTTCCACCGCTCCGTCCGCAAGGCTCAGTCCGGACGTGGAGTCGAGTTCCGTGACGTATTCGGCCTCGGCCCGGGCCAGACGCTCGAGCTGGATCTGCCGGCGGAATTCCGCGCCCACCTCCGACAGCTCCGGGACCTCGAGGGCGTCGAGCCTCAGGAGGTGGTAGCCGAGGACGGACTCGACGGGCCCGGCCGTCTCCCCCGGGTCCAGACCGAAGACGGCCGAGTCGACCGGCGCGAGCATCTCGCCGCGCCCGAAGGTCCCCATGCTTCCGCCCCTCGCGGCGCTCCCGGGATCGTCGCTGTGGCGGGCAGCCAGTCCCGCGAAGTCCGCGCCCGCGTCCAGCTGGGACCGCAGGCCGGCCGCCAGGGCGCGAACGCTGTCGCGCTGAAGGGTCGTCGCGCCACGGGGCAGCAGAATCAGAATCTGCGACGCGGTGGCGCGGGCGCCGGGCATGTCGGCGGCGAACCGGGCCATCAGCTCCTCGTCCCCGACGATCGTGTCGACTTCCACCACCTCGTCCCTGAGGCGGGCGATCATCAACTCGTTCAGCGGCGCTTCCGTCACCAGGCCGACGTCCAGCGACTGCAGGGTGGAGTCCTCCGTGAGGCGGGAGGCCAGCAGGGTATAGTCCACCCAGAGTTCGGCGACCACCCGCACGATCTGGGAATCGGGCAGGACACGGCTGTTGTCGGCGATCAGGGTGGCGGCGTCCTCGACGCGAAGCGTGCGTCCGTCCGCTTCCGCGAGCGATCCGGGGCCACAGCCCGCGAGCGTCAGCGTCAACAACAGGGGACTTGACAAACATAAATTATTCACACTATATGTCTCCATTCCTGCCTCCTCCGAGCGTTTCCAGCGCGCGTACCAGCACGGGGGCAAGCCTGTCCGCTTCCTCACAGGCGAAGGTTACCGAGAGCGGAGCGATTCTCCGAACCTCCAGCGCCACGGCTTCACCCTCAAGTGTCCCCTCCAGAGCGGAAATGCGCGGGACGACTTCTGGACGGAAGTTGACCCGTGCCCTGTTGCCCCGCACCAGAATGCGATCGGCTCCGGCGCTGCGGCCGACGAGTCCCAGCAGCGACTGGTCAAGCAGCCGCCTCACCGCGGAAGGCGGCCGTCCGAACCGGTCCGTGATCTCATCGGCGAGGGCCTTCACCTCGCAGGCTCCGGAGACCCTTGCGAGACGGCGGTACAGGTGGAGCTTCTGGTGCTGGTCCTGAATATAGTCGTCCGGCAGGTACGCACTGTCCGCCATCGTAATCTCCGGCCGTGCATGACGGACGCCCCGGTCTCCTTCGCGGACCCGGCGTACTGCATCCTCCATGAGCCGCATGTAGGTGTCCAGTCCGACCGCGTGCGCAAACCCGGATTGGTGTTCGCCGAGGAGGTTGCCCGCACCGCGGACCTCAAGGTCCCTCAGGGCAATCTGGTAGCCGCTGCCGAGCTCGGTAAAGTGTTCAAGCACCTGCAGGCGCTTTTCGGCTTCCTCCGTAATGTTGTCCGGCACCACCAGGTAGCAGTACGCGCGACGGTCCCAACGGCCGACTCGCCCCCGAATCTGATAGAGTTGCGAGAGGCCGAAGCGATGCGCCCCGGCAACGATCAGGGTATTGGCGTTGGCCACGTCCAATCCGTTCTCGATGATCGAGGAGCAGACGAGCACCTGGGTCTTCCCATCCACGAAGCGGGTCATGGCCCGTTCCAGCGGACCGGTGCCCATCTGGCCGTGGGCGACGTCGACGGCCGCATCTCCCACGAGGCAGCGCACGCGTTCGGCCGCCGTCTCGATCGTCTCGACCCGGTTGTGGAGAAAGAACACCTGTCCGCCGCGGTCGAGTTCCCGCTGGCAGGCTTCGGCGATCAGGTGGTCGCTCCAGGAGATGACATGGGTGACGATGGCCATGCGGTCCCTGGGCGGGGTCCGCATGAGCGACAGATCGCGGATGCCCGCCAGGGAGAGGTACAGGGTGCGGGGTATCGGCGTCGCCGTCAGGGTAAGAGCGTCCACCGTGGTGCGAAGCCTCTTCAGCCGCTCCTTCTGGCGCACGCCGAGCCGCTGCTCCTCGTCGATCACCACGAGCCCCAGGTCGCGAAACGCGATGTCGCCCGAGAGGAGGCGGTGGGTGCCGATCACGATGTCCACCGTTCCGTCCAGAAGGCCGGCCGCGACCTCGCGCTGCCGGCGCGGGGGGTCGAACCGGGAAAGGGAGCGGACGACGACGGGATACTCGGCGAGCCGGTCGCCGAAGGTCCTGGCGTGCTGCGCGACGAGCACGGTGGTGGGGGCCAGCACCGCGACCTGCTTTCCGTCCTGGACAGCCTTGAAGGCTGCCCGGACGGCGACCTCCGTCTTGCCGTAGCCGGCGTCGCCGCACACGAGGCGGTCCATCACACCCGATGACTCCATGTCCCGCTTGACGTCCTCGACTGCGGTGCGCTGATCGGGCGTGTCTTCGTATACGAAAGCCGCCTCCATCTCGCGCTGCCAGCGGGTGTCCGGGGAGAACGCGTAGCCGGGGCGGGCCCGCCGCGCGGCGTAGAGGTCCAGCAACTCGGCGGTCATCTGGTGGATCGCGGCCTCGGTCTTCCGCCTGAGCCGCCTCCACCGCTTCCCGCCGATCCGGTGCAGGCTCGCCGGCTTGTCGTCGGGGTGGGTCCCGACCCAGCGTTCCACCTCGTCGAGACGGTAGACCGGGACCCGCAGTACTTCGCCGTCCGCGTAGCCGATGACGAGCGCCTCGATCGACTCACCCCCGATCACGACGCGTTCCAGGCCGCGGAAGCGCCCGATCCCGTGTTCCATGTGAACGACGTGGTCGCCGGGGCTGAGCTGGGCGAGGCTCTCGAGCGACGCGGACCCGCGGAAGCGCCGGCGCCGGCGCAGTTTCCGGCCGCGGCGAAAGATCTCGTGATCCGTGAGAATATTGACAGAACGGTTAGAATCTTCTATAAGATAGCCGCTGGAGAGTGAACCCACGACCAGGTGGCACCCGGGGGGAGGTGCTCCCCGGCGGTCCGCGAGCAGGTCGTCGAGCCGGCTGGCCTGGCCGTCGTTGTCGCAAAGGATGAACGTCTCCTGTCCCGCTTTGGCGGCGGTGGACAGGAACGACCGCAGCCGCCCGATCTGCCGGTCGATCGCCGGCGGCCGGCGCGCCTGAAAAACCACGCTGCCCACGTGCTCCTCGGCGAAGGCGACGCGGCCGTATCGGGCGACTCGCTCCTGGAGTCCCTCGGGCGTCAGGAGGATGGTCGCCGGATCCGTGGCCGGGTTGCCGTAGCGCAGGGCATCGCGATAGCGGGTGTCCGCGCGTTTCCACGCCGCCCGGGCCTGCTCGCGCACCAGGTCCTCGCCGATCCGTACCAGAACCGTGTCCTGTGGCAGCCGGTCCAGCAGGGAGCAGTCCGTTCGTCGCCGGGCATCGATCGCGGAGTCGAACCTCACGGGCAGGATGTCGGCCCGTGCCACCGTCTCCGTCGACCTTTGGTCCAATACGCCGAAGTGGCGGATAGACTCGATTTCGTCACCCAGGAATTCGATTCGGACGGGACCGGCCGCGCCGTAGGAGAAGACGTCGATGAGACCGCCCCGCACCGTGTAGCTGCCCGCCGCCTCCACCATGGGGGACCGCACGAACCCGCGAGCCTCGAGAGCGTCGATCAGCGCATCGCGCCGCAACCGGTCGCCGGTCGCCGCCGTGAAGCGCAACTCGGCGACATCGTCCGGTATCGGGGCGAGTTCCTGAAGCGCGCGGTGGGTCGCGACCATCACCCGGGCCTGACCCGTGAGCAGTGCCTCGACCGCTTCGACCCGCTGCCCTTCGACCTCGCCGTTGCGGTCGCCGTCCGCTGCAAGGTCTTCGCTTTGCGGATACGGCACCACTGCCCCCGGGCCCGTCAGGGCTTCCAAATCGCCGAGGTACTCGGCGGCCTTGTCCGGTGCGGAGGCGGTGAGAACCCAGAGCCGGGTGGGCAGGTGGTCGGCGAGCGCGGCGACGGCCGTGGCGGGCAGCGAACCGGCTGCGCCTCCCACCCTGAGGGAACCGCCGGCCGAGGGGATGCTGCGGAGGAGTTCGCGGAAGGCGGGGGTACGCGCGAGCGCGGCCGTGGCGGGGTGTGGGGCCGCGGTGGGACCTCGGCTATGCACCGGGTTGCCGGGTGCGGAGCGCGCGCGACGCGGCCACGATGGTCTCCAGGACAAGCAGCGCCAGGAGGATGGCCGCAAGGGGCCGCCAGGGCTCCGGACCGCGTCCCGCCCGGAAGATGTGACGCGACCACGCGGTGGCGTCGTCGACGATGTCGCGCACTCCGCGGACAGTGCGCCTGACCTCGCGGGGCGAAGCGGGCGCGAGTTGTCCCTCGGCCGCCGGCGGATTCACCGGGATGGCTTGCAGTACGCTGTCGCCGGCGAGCACGTGGTAGATCCCCGCCGCCGCGGTCTCGAGGAAGGGTTGATCCCCATCGACCTGTAGCACGGAACCGTCGGGACCACGGACCGCATTGGCGAGGGGCGAGGGTCGAAAGCTCGTCCCCGCGGTGACCCCGGACAGACCTGCCGCATCCCCGAACCGGCGTTCGATCACCCATTCAAGCAACGGAATCATGGCCGCGGAGACGGGCAGACTGGTCGACTGCTCGTCCATGGGCGACGCAAGGAGGATATAGGGTCCGGTCGAGGCGGTTCCGGTCAGGAGCCAGGGGTCACCGGTTGACAACGTGACCAGGGATCCGTCGCTGCCGGTCCCGGGGCTCGCGCCTGCACCGCCAGCCGCGGAAGCAGCGGTCCCGGTGGGGTCTTCGGCCGAGTCGGCGGACACCATCCTGTAGAACCGGCGAATGTCGAGCCCCTCAAGATCAAGCGGGAGGTCGCTCTGCGCGACGCGGGCTCCCTCTTCCGGCCCCGGCCGATAGCGATAGGGAATGCCCGCTTCGGCGAGGCGGAGATTCAGTGCGGGGAGCCGGGCCGGATCGGCGAGAGGCACCACAAGCGCGCTCTGCGCGGTCGCGCGCTCCTGCAACCCCTCGCCACCGAGATTGATGAGCGTGGCGGCGCGACCCGCACCACCGAGCGAGATGCGCTCACTCTCCTCCAGGACCGCGAGCGCTTCGGCGAGAAAGAAGGGCGTGGGACCGACGGCCGCGACCGGCGTGGGGTCCCGGACCATGAAGGAGAAGAAGTGGCGGTCGTCACCGGTGAGGGGGTCCGGATCGATCTCGGCGTAGCCGTCGACGCGTCCGGACGGGAACGGGCCCATGGGCAGGCGAATCGTGGCCCCCGCAGGCGCTGTTGCCGCGGCGCGCACCTGGTCGCCTACGTAGAGTCGCACGCCGACGGTGTCGCCCGCCGATCCACCCGCAATCGAGACCGCAGCCTCGGCGCGCCGCCCCTGGAGCGGAGGCAGTCCACCGCCGATCGATACCCCGTCGATGCCGCGATTTACCAACTCGCCCGAGGGGGCGGCGAAAACGATGACCGGGACATCGGGGTCTCCGCCCGCCGAACCCGAAAACGCCGTCGCCTGGAGATCCGTAAAGACATGCACTTCCCGCCGCGGCAGATCGCTCTGGGCGACCAGCGCCCGAGCCCGTGCGATCGCGTGGCTCAGGTCACCCCGCCCGTGGCTGGGGCCCGTCTCGTCGATGGCCTGGGCGGCCTGGGTCAGACCCACCGGCACCGCAACCTCCCACGGACTGCCGGCCCGGACGACCCAGATGACGTCGTCGTAGCTTGCGGCCTCCAAGCTGATTCGCGCGACGGCTTTCAACGTGTCGAGCCGGCGGCGTCCGTCCTCGATGATCGTAGCGCTGAGCGAATTGTCGAGCACCAGCGCCAGGGCGGTCGGGTCGTGGCTCCCCCCCGGGCCGGGCATGTGGAACCGTGCTCCCAGCACGACCAGAAGCAGGATTGCGGCCACACGGAGCAGGAGCAGCAGGAGCTGCTGGGTGCGGATCTGGCGGGCGTGGTCCTTTTCGGTCCGGAGCAGGTAGCGAATGGCGGGGAAGGTGAACGTCTTGCTCTCCTGCCGATAGAACAGGTGCAGGATCACGGGCACGAGCACTGCGACGCCGGCCAGAAGGAAAAGGGGGTTGAGGAAGCCCACTTCAGGGAAGACGCTGGCGCTTCCACAGATAGAGCCGGAGCGCCCGCGAAAGGGGTTCGTCAGTGCCGATCGTGGAGTACGCGATCCCGCGACTCGTCAGGGCGGCGGTCCATTCGGCTACGGCTTCCTCCACCGCGTTGCGGTACTGGCGCCGCATGTCCGCAACCGACACCTGGAGCGAATCCCCCGTCTCCGGATCCACGAACCGTGTCTCGCCCGTGGTGGGCAGGTCGCGTTCTCCGGGGTCGATCAGGTGGAAGACCAGCACCTCGTGGCCCGTGTGCTGCAGGTAGATCAGGGCCTTGGCGGTGCCTTCGGGGTCGACCAGGAGGTCGGAGATCAGGATCACGAGGCCCTTCCGCTTGAGCCTCATGGCCACGCTCTTCAGCGCGGACTCGGCTTCCGTGCGCCCGCTGCCCTGCAGTGCGTTCAGGTGCTGAAGCAGAAGCCGCCAGTGCACCTTGCCCCCGCGGGCCTGCGTCTGCCGCACGATCCTCTCGTGGAAGGCGATCAGTCCCACGATGTCTCCCTGCCGAATCAGGATCAGCGACAACGCGGCAGCCAGATGCTTGGCATACCAGAGCTTCGAGGGGAGGCGGGTCTGCGACGACCAGGCCATGGACTCGCTGATGTCGACCAGCATGTACGCCCTCAGGTTCGTCTCTTCCTCGTACTGCTTGACATAGAAGCGGTCCGACCGGGCGAACATCCGCCAGTCCAGCGTCCGCAGGTCGTCGCCCGGCTGGTACTGCCGCAGTTCCGCGAATTCGGCGGAGAATCCCCGGTTCGGCGAACGATGCAGGCCCAGCAGAAAGCCCTGCACTACCTGCCGCGCGATGATGTCGATCCCGCCGAGCTGCGCCAGAGTGGCCGGATCCAGCAGGTCCGTGCGCCGGTCCCGGTGCGGAGTCGTCGTCTCGTTGGTGGCCATGGTCCATTGAATCTGGACTGGAGCCATGGCATGCGGAAGTGGCGGGCCGCCGGGAGAGGGCGGCCGGGGATCAGCCGCCCATGCGATAGGTCAGCGAGAGTTTGATCCGCCGCCCCTTGGGACTGTGGGTGAATCCGTCGTACGACTGCTCCCAGTTGACCAGCGGAGGCGGCGCGTCCAGGAGGTTCAGAACGGACAGCGCCACGTCGCTCCTGCGGGAGGCACGCCGCAGCACGCTCAGGTCCCAGGTCAGGAACCGGTCGATCTCGGCGAATTCGGTGTCGGGGAAGACTTCGTTCGCGTAACCCGAGACCGAGTTGACGTAGTTGACCACACTGTAGTCTCCGAAGTGGTAGCCTGCGGAAAAACGGCTCTTCCACTGGGGCAGCGGGGGTGCGATGGGATTGTTCCAGTTCAGCTTTCCGGCGGCGTCCTGGGCCGGAAAGACCTCCACGCTGTTCAGATCGAGGGCGCGGACGAAGAATCTCCGTGTGAAGGTGCCGTCCATCCCGAGGGAGAAGACGCCCTCGCCCGCGGGCAGACGCGTGCTGACGTGCCAGTCGAGTCCCGACAGCTCGATGCCCGGCCAGTTGATGGTGCGTACGGCGATCCGTTCGATGGCGCTCGTTGGGCATGTGCCGGTGCCCGGCCCGTCCGGACAGCTCACGAATTGCTGCACGGCATTGCGTGAAGCGCCGCCCAGATCGTACAGGCGTGTGACTCCGGGAGCGGGAATGATGTCGATGACGTCACGGAAGTCGTAGCTCCAGTAGTCCAGCGAAGCGCGCATGCGCGCGAGTTCGAGCGTGAGGCCCACGTTGTAGGTGAACGCCCGCTCAGGTGCCAGGTCCGGGTTTCCGAAGGCGTCCAGCGCCTTGTAGATCCCCGCTTCGGCCACGTACTCCAGCGAGGTGGCGCGGTCCTCGTTGAGGTCGTCGACGGAGGGCGTGCGGAAGGTCGTCTGCAACGACGCGCGCAGGGCCAGCGCCTCGGCCAGATCCACGCGCAGCGCCAGCTTCGGATCAAAGCTGGTCACGGACCCGTGGAACTCGTAGTTGGCGGCCACCTGGGCGTCCACCCTCGATCCGAGCCCCAGCTGGGATTCGACGAAGAAACGGTGGACGGTCTGGGCGGCGTGATAGGGGTAGTGACCGGTGGTGAAGGTAAAGGCGCCGGCCTTCTCCAGGCAGGTCCGGTCGCCGGGCACGGGACAGGGACTGAGCTCGAGGTTGCCCGGCGCATTCGGCTGCGCCTCCACGTCGAACCAGCGGAACTGGTACCCGACGGCATATTGGGCCATGTCTTCCGCCAGCGCGCCCTTGAGTATGGCATCCGCGACCAGCAGGTTCGCGGTGTTGTCCAGGTCGACCTCTTCGTTGATCCAGTCGATCAGCGCCGGACTGTTTTCGAGCCCGGGCATGTAATCCGGGTTGGCTTGATCGAGGTAGCGCGCTCCGGGCTGTGCGGAGTACTGGTGCGCGTTGCTGAAGGGGTTGTAGTACATGCAGTTCCCCTGGCCGGCCACGGCGCCGTTCAGTGCGCCGAGGGCCATGCCCGAGGGGCTGGACGGATCCAGCACCACGTCGACCCCGCAGTTCGGTCCTCCGAAGCCGCGGAACGCGAGGAACTTCCGGTAGGCGTACTCGGCCGGGAGGTTGACATTTCCGGCGGTGCGCGAGAACGACGTGGAGAACTCCAGTGAAGCCGGGTTTCCGCCGAGAGACTCGATCTCGCGCTCCAGCGAGGCGGCGATCCGTCCGGTGCGGGATACGCGGTCCAGGGTGCGACCGGGGCCGCTGTTGCCCACTAGGCGGCCGTAGAAGTACCAGTCGTTCGCGAGACACGCCTCCTGGCCCGCGAACCCCGCCGCTTGCGCATGGCCCTGGCAGAAAGCCCGCCGTCCCGGGTTGCCGGGAGTGATGACCTGCGCACCGTTGTACGGCGAGATCGGAGGGAACGACGGAGTGGTCACCCAGTCCGGGGTGGCGGCCTCCGCCCAGAGCGCCTCGACGTGATACCGGGACTGATCACTCAGTTCGCCGTTCAGTTCGCCGAAGACGCGAACATGGCGGGCCGCCTGGATCAGGTTGTCCCAGGGCTGGTAGCGGAAGCGGCAGGTCTCCCCTTCGAGATGGCCGCCGAACGCCGTGCACTGCGGGTCGATGAAGACGCCGCCCCAGCCGCCGAACTGCGCGTCTGCCAGCGCCGCGACGAACTCCTCCTTCGTCTCGTTGCCGGTCAGTCTGGGGAAAAGAAACGCGCCGGGATTGCCCGTATACGACCAGGCTCCGCCCCCGGAAGTAAAGGGGCGCAGTGCCCACTCCCGCTCCTGGGGGTTCAGTTCCTGCGTAAGCGCGACCTCGGCCGACACGACCGCGTGCGCGCTCTCGGCAAGCCGTGAACCCCAAATGGCGCCCACGTTGGTGTCGCCCGCCCCCGGCAGGTACTCGTGGGCACCGGACACCTCGAACCCCTCGAAGTCCCCACGGGTAAGGAAGTTGGCGACGCCGGCGACGGCGTCCGAGCCTTAGATCGCCGAGGCGCCCTCCTTCACCACCTCGATCCGGTCGAGGGCGATCGACGGGAAGGCGTTGACGTCCACAAACCGGCCCCCCAGCAGCCGCATCGGGACGTAGACCTGGCGCCTGCCGTTCAGCAGGACGAGCGTGCGCGAAGGCCCGATGCCGCGAAGATTCACGCTGGCCACCGTTTCCGGCACCGCGGCAGTCGGTCTGGTGGTGTACCAGCCCTGGCGATCGCCGAGGACGCCCGCACTGGCGCCCAGGTTCCGGAAGAAGTCGACCGCCTGCGGCGATCCCTGCTCCGCCAGGGAGCGGCGGCCGGAAACGGCAACGGAGTACGGCAGGTCGACCGGTGATTCCTCGAAGGCCGTCCCGGTGACGACCACTCCCTGCAGCTGGAGGACGGTCGGCTGCATCCGCAGTTCGACGAACACGGCCCCGCCTTCCGGCACAACAACGCTCTCGGAGGTGGCGAGGTGGCCGATCATCTCGGCCTGCACTTCATGCGTGCCGGGCGGCAGACCCACGAGGGCGAACCGTCCGTCCGCCAGCGACAGGACTCCGGTCCCCAGCTCCGAAACGGAAACCTGGGCTCCCGCGATCGGCTGTCCGCTCGCGGCATCGGTCACGATCCCGGTAATGGAGCCGGTGGCCTGGGCCGACGCGGTGTGCGCGGCGGTCGAGCACAGGGCGAGACAAAGGAGGAGAACAGCAGGTTGACGAGGAACCCTCGACCGGTTGGGGCAATGCAACATGACGCACCTCGGCTGTATTGTGCGGTTGGAAACCGCCGGACCACGTTCCCCTAATCAAAACGATGCGGCTATCCGGGCGCAACTTGAAATCCGCTTTTTGTGCCGATTTTGTCGCACAAATGACCGATTCTGTCGTTGTCACTGGAAACGAAGCCAGGCCGGGCCCCGATGCGAGCGGACGCACGGGTGCCGGTCCCACCCCGAACTTCCGGCTCCGCGATTGACCGTCCAAAATCGGCCCGGTTACCTTCGAAAGTCCGCGCTCGGAGCCCCGCCAACAGGCCGCATGGCGCACGAGCGGCACCGCACCCCACACTCCGGGCGTCGCGACCGGTGAGAACCGACCTCATCCGCAACTTCTGCATCATCGCTCACATCGATCACGGCAAGTCCACCCTGGCGGACAGGCTCCTGGAAGCGACCGCCACGCTCGACAGCCGCCAGATGCGTGAGCAGGTGCTGGACTCGAACGAGCTCGAACGCGAGCGCGGCATCACCATCAAGCTCCACGCCGTGCGCATGTCGTACCGGGCGAAGGACGGCCGGCAGCTGCAGTTCAACCTGATCGACACCCCCGGCCACGTCGACTTCACCTACGAGGTGTCGCGGTCGCTGGCGGCGTGCGAGGGGGCGATCCTGGTCGTGGACGCCACCCAGGGAGTCCAGGCACAGACCCTTTCCAACCTCTTCCTGGCCCTGGATGCCGACCTCGAGATCGTGCCGGTCCTCAACAAGATCGACCTCCCGGGCGCGGAGCCGGAGCGCCGGCGCCGGGAGGTCGCCGAGCTGATGGGAATCGACCCCGAACTGGTGCTGGCCGTTTCGGCAAAGGAGGGGTCGGGAATCGAGGATGTGCTGGAAGCCGTCGTCGAGCGCGTGCCTGCGCCCGGCGGCGACCCGGATGCCCCCCTGAGGGCGCTGATCTTCGATTCGTACTACGACCAGTACCTCGGCGCCGTTCCCACGATCCGGGTCTTCGACGGCACGCTGCGGCCCGGTATGTCCATCACGTTCGGAGCCGTCGACTCGTGCTACGAGGTGACGGAGGTGGGCCACCTGTGCCTAGGCCGGATCCCGTCGCAGTCGGTCGGACCGGGAGAGGTCGGGTATCTGGTGGCGGCGATCAAGGCCGTGGCGGATACACGCGTGGGAGACACGGTGCTTGACGCCGCGGACCCTGCCGGGCAGCTGCTTCCCGGCTACCAGGAAGCCAAGCCGATGGTGTTCGCGGGCCTCTATCCCTCCGATGCCGACGACTACGAGGAGCTCAGGGAGTCACTGCGCCGCCTGCAGCTCAACGATGCCTCTCTGCAGTTCGAGCCCGAGACGTCGCGGGCGCTGGGCTTCGGCTTCCGGTGCGGCTTCCTCGGGCTCCTGCACCTGGAGATCGTGCAGGAACGGCTCGACCGCGAATTCGGGGTCAAGCTCGTCACGACGGTACCGAACGTGAAGTACCGGGTGTCCATGGCGGACGGATCCGTGCTGTCGATCGAGAACCCCACGGATCTGCCGGACCGCGCGCTTGTCGATTCGGTCGCGGAGCCCGTGGTGCGGGCCCACATCGTGACGCCGTCGGCCTTCATCGGCAACGTGCAGAAGCTGTGCCACGAGCGCAGGGGCCTGTTCAAGGGGATGAGCTACCTGGATCCGCGCCGCGTGGAGATGGACTTCGAGCTTCCGCTGGCCGAGATCGTCCTGGACTTCTATGGCCGCCTGAAGGGAGGCACGAAGGGGTATGCGGCGCTGGACTACGAGTTCCAGGAGTACCGCGCGGGTGATCTGGTCAAGCTCGATATCCTCGTCAACCGCGAACCCGTCGACGCCTTTTCGGTCATCCTCCACCGCGACAACGCGTACCGCCACGGCAATCAACTGGTCCGGAAGCTCAAGGAACTGATCCCGAGGCAGCAGTTCGAGGTGGCCCTGCAGGCCGCTATCGGAGGCCAGGTCATTGCCCGGCAGACCGTGAAGGCGGTCCGCAAAAACGTGACGGCCAAGTGCTACGGCGGCGACATCACGCGCAAGCGCAAGCTCCTGGAGCGCCAGCGCGAGGGCAAGAGACGGATGAAGCAGGTCGGCTCGGTGGAGATCCCGCAGGAGGCGTTCATGGCCGTGCTGCAACTCGACGACGACCGGTCGTGAAGGGCCGGCGGCCGGCCTGGGTCGTAGGGGTGGACATCGGAGGCACCAACCTGCGGGTCGGTACTGTGCCCATCGAAGGCGGCGCGCCACCCGTGGCGGTCCGGCGCCGCAGCACGCGGGCGGCGAGCGGTTCGGACCGTGTTCTCGACCGCCTCGTCACCATGATTCGTGAATCGGTGGCCGATGTGGGACGGGACAATGTCGCCGGAATCGGTCTCGGCGCACCCGGCCCGCTGGACAGGGCATCGGGAGTCGTTACCGAGACACCCAACCTCGGCTGGCGGGACTACCCCTTGCGCGACCTCGTCGCCGAGGCTTGCGGGCTGCCCGTGACTCTGGACAATGACGCCAATTGCTTCACGTACGGCGAATGGTGGATGGGTGCGGGGCGGGGCTCCCGGCGCCTGGTGGGCATCACGCTCGGCACCGGGATCGGCGGGGGCATCGTGATCGACGGCGAGATCCATCACGGCGCTTCCGGTGCCGCTGGCGAGGTGGGCCACATGTCGATCGACTTCCGCGGCAGGCGTTGCCCGTGCGGCGCCCGGGGGTGTATCGAGGCGTACGCGTCTGGGCCCGCGATTGCGGTAAGGGCGGTCGAAGCGATCGCCGATGGCGGCGACTCCATCCTGGCGTCGATGGTGGGCGGCGACCTTGGCGAAATCACGGCCGAAATCGTCTGCAGAGCCGCCGCGGCCGGTGACCCGCACGCCGACGGGGTTGTGCGGGACACGGCGCGCATCCTCGCAACCGCGGTCACCAACCTGATCCACCTCCTCAACCCCGACGCGGTGGTCATCGGAGGTGGCGTCGCGAATGCGGGCGACCGCCTTCTGCGGCCCCTTCGGCGCGAAGTCCGGCGCCGGGTATTCGGCGCGCACATGCGCGCCTGCCGGATCGTGCAGAGCGAACTGGGCGACAGCGCCGGAGTAATCGGCGCCGCCGGCGTCTTCATGCGCGCCCATCACGGCCGCCCGCGATGAAACGGCTCGGGGTTCTTGGCACGCTGGTCCGCGACACGATCAGACACCCGGCGGCACCCGGTCCGGTGCGCGCATGGGGAGGTATCGCGTATGCGCTCGCGGCCTTCGAGGTCGCCCTTCCCAACGGCTGGAGCACGGTTCCGATCGTCAAGATCGGTGGCGACCTTTACGCCCGGGCGACCTCGTTCATCCGCTCCTTCACCCGGGTCGGCGACTCGCGCTTCCTGCACATGGTGCCGGAGCCGAACAACCGCGTCGAGCTCGTCTACGCGAACGACGCCGACCGCCTGGAGATCCTGAGCGGGGGTGTCCCGGGGTGGGCGGTCCGCGACGTGGGGGAATTCCTGAAAGATCTCGACGCCCTGTACGTGAACTTCATCTCCGGGATGGAATTGACGCTGTCAGGGGCGCGGCGCATCCGGGACGGGCTTGCCGGACCCTCGCATGCCGATCTGCACTCGCTGTTCCTGGGTGTCGAGAGCGACGGACGCCGCGTGCCCCGTTATCTTCGGTCTTCCGAGGAATGGGCCGGGTGTTTCGATACCGTGCAGATGAACGAAGATGAATTCGCCATGTTCTCCCGCGGCGCAGCCGACCCGGTCCGCGCCGCCGCGTCGGCTTTCGAGGGACGCTTGCGCATGATCGCGGTGACCCGTGGCAGCGAGGGCGTGAAGGTGATCGCGGCCAGGCGGGATGGGGACCCCAACGTGTGGGATGTCCCGACCTCGTCCGGCCCGGCTTCCAGCGAACCCACGGGGTGCGGCGACGTGTGGGGAGCCGCCTTCTTCTCGGGAGCTCTGGCGGGGGCCGACCGGGGCACCGCGATCACGTACGCGCATGCTCTGGCCAGGTGCAAGCTGCGCTGTCGCGGCGCCGACGAGACGCGGCGACACCTGGCCGAAGAGGGTCCTCGTCCGCCCTGGAGCTCACGCTGAAATGCGGGTCGTGGAGATCCCGTCCTCGCTCGACTACCGAAACGTCGATACCGTCTTCGCGGAAGCGGCCGCCGCCGGGGCGGAACCGGTGCTCTTCGACGCGCGGCGGCTGCGGTGGATCGACCCGAACGGGATGCTGGCACTTCTCTGTGCCGGACAGGTCGCGTCCGCCAACGGTGCCACTGCCCGTCTGTCGTTGCCTGCGGGAGGCGACGTTGTGGGATACCTGGACCGCATGGGGTTCCCCGCGGCCGCGGCACGCGTATTCCGCGGGTCGCCGCAGCGTGCGGTCCGCCCGCCCTCCCGAGAGTCGGACGTGTTGCTGGAGATCACACCGATTGCGACGAACTCCGACGTGCACGAGGTGGTCGACCGGGTCCAGTCCCGGGCGGGGGCGATCCTCTCCCGGACCCTCCGCTATCCGCTGGCCGCGGTGGTCCAGTTTTCGGTGATCCTGTCCGAAGTCTGCCAGAACATCGTCGAGCACGCGGACGGGCCGGGATGGGTTGCGGCGCAGCGCTACAACTGGACCCGCCGGCTGGGCCGCCAGGTACTGGTGATCGGGGTGTCGGACGTCGGACGGGGTTTCCGGGACTCGCTCGCGGAAGAGCACGCGGAACGTTTTGGCGATCGCTGGGGAGACGTGACCGCTCTGGAAGCGGCGTTTCTCATGGGCCTCACCCGTTTTCCGGACACCGGGCGGGGGCAGGGGATCCAGCAGATCCGAAAACAGGTGGCACGCTGGCAGGGCCTTGTCTCCATCCGCAGCGGCACGGCCCGTATCGCGGACAGCCCCTCCTGGCATCCGAGTCCCCCCGTCGTGGACGGCCTGCCGCGGTTTCCGGGCGCGCAGATCAACCTTGTTCTGCCCGAGCGAATCGATGACTGAGCGGCTGGCGCACGATCGCCACGGGGGCGGCCCGGACTGGCCCGCCGCAATCGACGTGGCCGCGATCGTCACCGATACCGTGGCGTCGCGCGGCCACAATCTGGTCACCCGCCCGACCGGAAGAGCGGTCCGGGAGGCGATCGAACAGCGCCTGACCCCGATGTCGCCGTCTCCCTTCGTCATGCTGATCGACTTCACGCGCGTCCGGATCCTCGACTTCAGTTGCGCGGATGAGGTCGTGGCCAAGCTGCTCCTTCGCTATCACGGTCCCGACCGGCCGGGCAACATCTTCTTCCTGTTCCGGGCCGTGGACGAGATGCACAGGCATGCGGTCGAGGAGGTCCTGGCACGGCATGGCCTGGCCGCGGTCTGCGATGTCGGCGGCGGCTTCCAGCTGCTCGGTCCGGCGACACCCGAGGAGCGTAAGGCCTGGGACACGCTGGAGCGGTGTGAACGGATCCGTCCCCGCGATCTGGCGGGGGCACTTGGCGAACTCGGGGAGCCCCTGCTGAGGGGATTGGCCCGGCGGCGCCTGGCCTATTGGAGCGGCAATGGCGGAGCGGCCGCTCTGAGCGCTCTGGCGCGAACACGGTAGACAACCCACGGAGACAGGCAATGAGGAATCACGGGACAAGGGAAGGGAAACACGGTCCGGCCACGCAGGCGGTGCACGCGGGTCAGCCCGAACCCCGGCCGGGCGCTCCGGTCGTGGCCCCCATCGTGCGCAGTTCGACCTTTCACTGGGCCGGCCCCGAGGACGGCATCGATCTGCTGTACAGCCGCTACGGCAACAATCCCAACCAGGAGTCCGTGGCCGCCAGGGTCGCGGCGCTGGAAGGGACGGACGACGCGCTGGCGCTGGCCAGCGGGATGGCGGCCATCTCCATGACCCTGCTCGCCGCCGCCGGGCAGGGGGACCACATCGTCGCGAGCCGGCATCTCTACGGGGCCACCTGGGCCCTCCTCTCGAAGGAGTTCCCGCGGCGCGGCATCACGACGACGTTCGTGGATCCCGGCGATCCCGGCGCGTGGGACCAGGCGGTCACCCCGGACACCCGCGTGGTGCTGGTCGAGCTGCCCACCAATCCCGCGCTTCGCGTCTTCGACATCGAGCCGGCCTGCCGCGCCGCGCGCGGCGTGGGCGCGATCCTCGCGGCCGACGTGACCTTCGCGACGCCCATGAACATCCGCGCCGCAGAGCACGGGGTCGACGCCGTGATCCACTCGGCCACCAAGTACCTGGGCGGCCACTCGGACCTGATCGCCGGAGTCGTTGCCGGAAGCAGGGGACTGATCCGGCGGGTCGCGAAGATGATGAAGCTCTACGGCGGCTCGATCGACCCGCAGACCGCGTGGCTCCTTGAGCGCGGCATCCGCACGCTGCCCGCCAGAATGGAACGGCACAATCGCTCCGCGCTCGCGCTTGCCGAGTGGTTCACGGGCGTGCCCGGAGTCCGCAGGGTGATCCATCCCGGCCTGCCGGACCACCCCGACCACGTGCTGGCGACCCGCATGCTCAACGGCTATGGGGGCATGGTGTCCATCGTGCTGGACGGGGGCGGCGCGGCTGCCGACCGCTTCTCGGCGGCGCTACGCCTCGCCGCCCCCGCGCCCTCGCTGGGTGGTGTGGAGACCCTGGTCTCCCAACCCCGGCACACCTCCCATGTGGACCTGAGTCCGTCGGAGCGCGACGAACTCGGCATCCCGGACGGATTCGTGCGCATCTCGGTGGGCCTCGAGGACGTCGCCGACCTCAAGGCCGATTTCAGCCGGGCGGTGGCCGCCGCGACGCGTCCGGCCGCTGCCGTGACGGCCTGACTCGGGGCGGCGGCTCGCCCCGGCAGAGGTCTGGAGCCCCTCGACGATCTGACTTGGGTGGCGCCTATGCCTCTTCCATGAACGGATAGCCGACGCTCGTCGCAGGGACCATCGTCTCCTTGATGGTCCTGGGCGTGAGCCAGCGGATGATGTTGAACGCCGAGCCGGCCTTGTCGTTCGTCCCGGACGCCCGGCCGCCGCCGAATGGCTGCTGTCCCACCACGGCCCCCGTGGGCTTGTCGTTGATGTAGAAGTTGCCGGCGGCGTTCCGCAGGCGATCCAGCGCGTCGCGCACCCCCGTCCGGTCCTGCGAGAACACCGCGCCCGTCAGCGCGTACGGCGAGGTCCTGTCGACGGTGTCCAGCGTCTCGGACCACTCATTGTCGGGGTAGACGTAGATCGACATGACGGGGCCGAAGATCTCGTCGCACATCGACTCGTGGTCGGGTCGCCGGGCCTCTATGAGGGTCGGCCGGATGAAGAAGCCCTCGGCGTCCGAATACTCGCCGCCCGCGATCACGTCCGCGTCGGCGCTGGCCGCAGCCCGGTCGATGTAGCCCGTGATGGAGCTGAAGGCACCTCGGTCGATCACCGCGTTGACGAAGTTCCGGAAATCCGTCGGCACCCCCATCCGCAGTTCGTTCGTTTCGTCGACCAGGTCGTCGCGTATCGCCTTCCACACCGAGCGCGGGATATACGCCCTGGAGGCCGCGGAACACTTCTGGCCCTGGTACTCGAACGACCCGCGGATGATCGCGGTGCGCAGCGCGGCGTGGTCGGCCGACGGGTGAGCGACGATGAAGTCCTTGCCGCCGGTTTCGCCGACCAGCCTGGGGTAGGACCGGTAGGTCGCGATGTTTCTGCCGACGGTGTTCCACAGGGACTGAAATACCTCGGTCGATCCCGTAAAGTGCAGGCCGGCGAAGTCCGGGTGGCCCATCGCGACCTCGGTGATGCCGGCAGGGTTGCCCGGCACGAAGTTGATCACTCCGGGAGGAAGGCCGGCCTCTTCCAGCAGCTTGTACGTATAGTAGCCGGACAGGACTGCGTGCTTGGAGGGCTTCCACAGCACACCGCACCCCACCATTGCCGGGGTGCCGGCCAGGTTGGCCCCGATCGCGGTGAAGTTGAAGGGGCTGACCGCGTAGACGAAGCCTTCCAGAGGCCGATACTCCATGCGGTTCCAGACACCCCTGTCCGAGATGGGCTGCTGTTCGAAGATGCGGTCCGCGAAGTGGGCCCCGAAACGGTAGAAATCCACGATCTCGCAGGCTGCGTCGATCTCGGATTGGAATGCGTTCTTGCTCTGCCCGAGCATCGTCGCGGCGTTGAGCGTGGACCTCCATGTCTCGGCGAGAAGGTCCGCAGCCTTCAGGAACACGGCTGCGCGATCCTCCCAGGGCCACGACGCCCATTCGCGGCGTGCCTCGACCGTGTTGGCGATTGCCTTTTGCGCTTCCGCCGGGCCCGCCTCGTGCCAGACGCCCAGGAGGAGGTCATGGTCGTGCGGCGAGCGGATTTCGTGGGTCCTTCCGGTCCGGACCGCTTCGCCCCCGATGATGACCGGGATATCGACCTGCTGGCCGCCGATCCTGCCGAGGGCGGCCTTCAGTTCCGCTCTCTCCGGGGTGCCGGGCGCATAGGAGTGGATGGGTTCGTTGACGGGGGCGGGCACGCGGAACGTTCCAGACATGGGCTGATCGAGATTGGTGGTTGGCGGGAGCGCTCGAGCCCTTGGGGAGGCGCTTCACCAAGCAGCCTCCGCCTCTCGCAACGGTCGTGCGACGGTTGCGGGTGGACCGGCCAGGGGTCTGTTTTGAACGCGGTTTTCCGGGTGCTCGTCAACGCCGGAATCGCAGGCAATCTCACGAAAGCGGGCCGCGCGCGCAACCGGCATTGACGACCGGGAAACGCGTTCGGTAGTTTCCGTGGTCGTCACAGCCACCATCCTCGGGGCCGGTTCGGACCCGTGCCTGTGACCTGGACGGAGAATGGCTACCATAGAGCGGATCGAAGAGGTCCTCGAGACGATTCGTCCCGCCATCCGCATGGACGGGGGTGACGTGGAGCTGGTGGCCTGGGATGCGGAGCGGGGCAGGGTCGAAGTCCGGCTGATGGGTGCCTGCGAAGCGTGTCCGATATCCATGTTCACCCTCAAGGAGGGGATCGAACAGCGGCTCAGGGCGTCCGTGCCCGAGGTGCTGACGGTAGATGCCATTTGAGCCTCAAATGAGCCAGGGCGGACTTGCTGCCGCTGTGACGCAGGCGTTGACGGGCATCGTCAACCCGGTGACGGGCCAGAACGTGGTCGACGGGGGCCAGGTCAGTGGCGTGGACGTGGATTCGCAGGGCAACGCGCGCTTCGTGTTTGCGCTGCGGCGTGGTGACCCCGGGACGCTGGTGCGCCGGGCCAGAGCCGCTGCCGAGGCCGTCGAGGGCGTGACTTCCGTGAAGGTGGATGTCCAGTTGCCCCAGACACCGCCCGATGGTGAGGGCCAGGCCGACCGCAAGCCGGACGTCCAGCGGCGGCCGCGGGGACTGCAACCGGGCTCGGTTCCGCCTCCCACTCCGAAGCCCGGCATCCTGGCCGGCGTCAAGCGAATCATCGCGATCAGCTCCGGGAAGGGCGGGGTCGGCAAGTCCATGGTGGCCACGAACCTGGCGGCGCACGCTGCCGCTCGCGGGTTGAGCACGGGTCTGCTGGACGCGGATATCTACGGACCGAACATCCCGCTCATGTTCGGAGAGCGCCGCCGCCCCCCCGTGTCCGGCGCCAAGGGGTCGGAGATGATTGTGCCCCTGGAGTCGCATGGCGTCCGACTCATGAGCCTCGGTTTCCTGCTCGACCGCGCCCAGCCCGCGATCATGCGGGGCCCGCTTATCGCCGGCATTCTCAAGCAGTTCATGGAGCAGGTGGCGTGGGGCGAACTGGACCTGATGGTCGTGGACATGCCGCCCGGCACCGGCGACGCTCAGCTATCCCTGGTGCAGACGGTTGATCTCGATGGCGCGGTGATGGTCACGACGCCTCAGAAGGTGGCAACAGGGGATGTGCGGCGCGGGATCAAGATGTTCGAGCGGGTCAACACCCGGGTGCTCGGCGTCGTGGAAAACATGTGCGGCTTCCAGATCCCGGGATCGGACGAGGTGGTTGATCTTTTCGGACGTGGTGGCGGCGAGGAGCTCTCCCGGGAATTGTCGATCCCGTTCCTGGGCAGGGTGCCGATCGACATCGCGGTGAGGAGGGCTGGGGACGAAGGACGGCCGACCGTGCTGTCCGCACCCGATTCTCCCGCGGCGGCAGCGCTCGCGGAGATCGGCGCGAACCTGCTGCAAGCGCTCGAAGGCCTGCCGCCGCGCCGCTAGCCGTGAGCGTCGCGTTGCCGCGGCGCTACCATGACCTCGCCGCGATTGGCCCGGCGAGACGGGCGCGAGGGTCTATTCGCCCTCCAGCCATTGGCGGTCGGCCGCCGAGAGGGCCCCGGGACCCCTCCGCACCCGGGCGAGCACCTTCAGCACGAACCAGCCCACGAACATGACCGGGACCACCTTCCAGAGGAGGAACCCGGCGATTCCGGCGGTGAGGCCGAGAAGAGCGCCGATCACCGAGAGGACGATCCACACCACGACGATGCTGACGATGCCCATGGCCAGGAATGTCAACAGCGTTCCGATCATGCCTTCCCCGGTCTAGCGGGTCCCTCCGGGGCGACCGAACGGTCAGCCGCTCAGGCGGGACGAAAATGTTGTCAGACTAACAATAACACTGATTCGTTTCGCGGTGGTTGTCACCTCCGCGCCGCGCGTCAGCCGATCCACACGATGTCGACACTGCCAAGCGCGGCGGAGACGTCGATTTCCACCCTGCGATCGGCAGCGTCCCAGTTCACCGACTGGTACACGTCTCCATTCCTGACGAGCCGCTCCGCATCGAACGTGGAAAGGAAGCGGCTCTGGCGGTGAACGCGAATCCCCAGCGATTCAGGTACGCGGATCTCCAGCGCGCCCAACCCCATATCGACCGACAGCATGGCGTTCTCCACCCAGCGTCCATCCAGTTCCAGCACCACCGAACCCAGGCCCGCGTTCACCTCGATATCGCTCGTGTGGAAGTTCCCGAGTCCGCTTACGCGCAGATCGGCCGCCCCCACGGTGATAATCGCCTCCTCCATCGGCTCCGGATTCAACTCCCGTATTCTCAGAACCGATTCCGAGGCGCCCGTATTAAGCTCGAGCCGCGATACGGGTATGCCGGTGAGGTCCACATCCGCGCGTCCCGCACCGAAATCCAGTTCGATGGCCGCCGGCACGTCCGGTCCGAGTTGCAGATCCAGCGAGGGGCTTTCGGACCTGCCGCGAAAGCTCCGTCCGCGGTGGTCGTCGATGGAGATTCCGACCCTGAGGTGCTGGTTTCCGTATTCGGCGACCGGGTCGGCCGTTTCTTCGTCGAAGCGGAACAGCGCTCTGTACAGGGAGCCCTCATCGCCCCTGCTCAGCTTGAGTACGCCGGCTCCGTAGCCGACCGAGACACCGAGGCGGTCCTCGTTCGTGACAAGCCTGGAGGAAGTGAAGGTCTTCCAGCTCTGGGCTGCGAGCGGCAGGGGCGCGGCGAGCGCAACACCCGCCGCCACGGCCAGCATCGACCGGCTCATGACGGCCATTACGGGCCGGCTCATGACTCGTCGTCCCCGGCGGCGGTCGTCCCATGGTCCACGTCATCGCCGGCTTCGTCCGAAGCCCCGTCGTCCTCGGCCTCGTGCCAGTCGACCGGCTCGTATGCGTGTTCCTCGAATCCGTACTCGACGGGACGGCGGCCCCCGCGTGTCACGATGACCGCGCCCAGGCCGGTCAGTATCGCGGCGACACTCGCGATGCTCCCCATCCCGATGACGAGCGAGCCGGTCCAGCCCACCAGCGGCAGCACCTGCAGGGCGTTGCCGACGACGAACGGGACGAGCAGCGTAGCAAGCCCGAGGAGGCGGAGGTGCGTGGGGCGGTTGCGGTCGACCCAGTCGAGCCAGGGGATGTCATGCTCGAGCACCCATCTTCCCACTTGCTGGCCGACCCCCACGTACCCCATGAAGCCCGCGACGACCACCGCCAGCGGGAAGAGCGGCACCCAGGCCAGCAGCACCGGCAGCCCCACCACGGAAATCGCCAGCACCACCATCCCGAGGACATAGACGGGGAGGATCAGGAATCCGCCCGCAAACCCGACCACGGCACTGCGCGCCGGCTGGCTTCCGACCGCCCGGGTAACCACGTCCACGCGATCCGCCGAGAACCGTGTGAGGAGCAGCGTCAACAGACCCAGAATCACAAAGGTGATACCGGTCTCGAAGATATCGCCCATGGCGCGGCTGACCCTCGCGAACCCGCGTCCCCGTCCGGCATTCCGGGTGGGTCCCAGTTCGCGCGCGACCTCGGCCCTGATCTCTTCGCGGACCTGGTTTTCCGCCCGTCGCAGCTGCCGCGTCACATCCATCACGTCGCCGTCGACCTCACCGCCACGCCGTACCAGATCCGACTGGATCAGATGGACATCGCCATCGACCTCTCCGTCCTCCCGCAACGTGATGGTGCCATCGAGCACGATCACGTCGCCGTCCACGCTGCCGCGAACGTCGAGATGTCCTCCTACGACCAGCACGGATCCCGAGTGCGAAGTTCCTTCGCGCACCGTGTAGTCCTGATGCAGCCAGATCCCCAGCGCCTCGAGATCGACATCCTCCAGGGCCGTCCCCAGCGCCTCGACGTTTTCGCTGTGCGCCACGGCCTCCAGGAGTTCTCCCATTCTCTGCCCGGCCACGGAACGGCTGACCCCGCCGGCGACGCCCGCCACCGCACCCTCCAGGGCTCCGTCGACCGCGCGCAGGAGATCCGCCTCGCCCCCGGTGAGATCCGGACCCGGCTCCCACCGCTCGAGCGCTTCAGCCAAGGGGCCGTTCGCCAGGGAGAGGACGTCCGAGAGAAGGCTGCGCCACTCCTGCTCGGCCGCGCCACCGGACTGGTAGGTGCCGAGGACCTCGCCGTCGGCCGTGACGAGACCGTTCTCGAAGGAAATCGAGAAGGTCGCGCCGTCGGAGAATTCGAGCTCCAGCGACGCCTCCGAACTCGAGACCCCCAACTGATTGTGGACGACCTGCCGCTCCTGAGCCGTGGCATCCGCGGCGGCGAGCATGCCTCCGCCGCCGGCAACCGCGGCGAGCAACCAGTTCATTCGATCAAATCGGTACATAGCGACGCTCCGAAGCCGGAACCTTGACGATGTTTCTGTAGAGGACCCACGCCGAAACCAGCGTGAGACAGGCGAAGACGAAAGCACTGACGGCCAGGGCCGGCCCCTGTGGCGCCACGCCGTCGAGGAGTCCGAACAGGCTGCCTGCCGCACTCCCGAAGCCGCTGTCGACGAGACCCGAAAGAGCGTCGGCGGTCCTGGTCCAGAGGAAGCTCGCGACGTTCGACGCGGTAACGAGGGGGTTGTTGGAAAAGAGCATGTACGCGGTTGCCAGCACGGCGGTGGTCGGCCCGAAGGCGATCCCTGACGCGGCCGCCAGACGGTCCGCCGGGCGAGACCAGGCTCGCCCTATTCGCTGTGCAAACCCGCTGCGCCGTGCGGAGGCAGCGGGCACCGTGTCCACCCGGGCCATGACCCGATCGCGGAATCCGGCAGTCGGCGCATGGACCGGCAGACGGTCCAGCTTGTCGTGCAGCTGCTTCCACTCGGCAAGGGCGCCGGCCGCCTCGGGGTCACTCGCCACGAATGCGGACAGAGCCCTGGCCTGGCGCCTCGGCAGACCCTCGTCCAGGAGGGTGGCGAGCGCATTCGGCACGATGGCAAAAGAGCCTCCACCGACCCACGCCCGTGCCCGGGCGCGCCAGGATCTTCCCGCGTACAGCGCCACGAGCACGCGTACTCTGAAGTCCGGGGAGGGCGCGAACAGCGCCAGTTGATCAAGGGCCGCAAGCACGGAGCGAAAAGCGCGGACTTCGGCCTCGAGCCCCGGGTTGACCGTGAGCTCGTGTTCGAACTCGAGAGCGTCGCCGGGGCGCAATTCGCCGTCCAGGTACGAGAAGATCCTTCTCGTCTCCGGGTCCAGCGCCCTCACTGTGCGATCGGTCTTGGTCACTTTCGTATATCCTCCGGGATTTGCCTGCACTACGGTCCCCGAATTCCGCTGGTTTCACTTGCGTGCGCCACCCTGCGGCGGTTCCGGCTAGCCCTGATCGACCACGTGGGCCAACGACTCCTTCAACTCAAGACGGGCTCTGTGGATGTACGTCTTCACCGTCCCCAGAGGCAACCCCATGATCTCCGCGATTTCCTTGTAGGAATAGCCTTCCACATGCCGCAGCAGCGTTACGGTGCGATACTCGGGCCGCAGCCTGCCGATCGCAGCTTCAATCTGGCTTCCGAGCTCCATGTTCTCCACGTAGGCATCCGGCCGTTCGTCCGGCGACTCCACAATCGGTGTGGTCTGCGCCTGCGCCTCGTCCGTCAGGGCGTGGGGGGAGCCCTGCAGCGAAATGGTATCGAGGCGCTTCTTGCGCAGGTGATCGATGGTGACGTTGTTGGCAATCTTGAAGACCCAGCTGGAGAACTTGTACTTGGGGTTGTAGCTCCCGATCGCATTGAAGGCCCGGATGAAGGCCTCCTGAGACAGGTCCTCGGCGAGGCTCCGGTCACGAACCATCCGGTAGACGAGCGAAAAGACCGGTCGTTCGTAACGCTTCAGTAGCTCCCGAAACGCACGCTGGCGTCCATTCGCGGCCTGGGCGGCCAGGGTCCTGTCATCGGGTGCGGGATCTTGCAAGGACTGTGGGTCGGGCCGTGGGCCGTTCCTTGAAGGGAGCACAGGTTCCTGGGGACCGCGGCGACGATCCCCGGTCGATTCGAGAACGGACTACGTTTCAGGGGCGAATTCCCGTCAATCGGCACGAGCGGGTGGATTCGGCTCCCGTAGGGATTCTACGTTTCGAGCGCCCTTTGTCCACGACTCCACGCATCAGGGAGGTGACGCCTTGACCGCGGACCCGGCAGCCGGGGATGAGCGCGCCGTGCAGGTTCGAACGCTCTTCAGCGAGATCGCACCGCGCTACGATCTCCTGAATCACGTCCTGAGCCTGAACATCGACCGGAGATGGCGCCGGCGCGCCGTACGGGCCCTCGGGTGGGAACGCGCCCCGCACGGAACCTATCTGGATGCGTGCGCGGGCACCTTCGATCTCGCCCTGGAACTGGCGGGGCGGCACGGGTTTGCGGGTCGTGTGGTGGGAGCCGACTTTGCGCTTCCCATGCTGGCCCGGGGACTGCCCAAGATCCACGCCGCCGCCGTGGCGCCCGTATGCGGCGACACGCAGATGCTGCCGTTTGGCGCGGCTACGTTCGCGGGCGCGACCGTGGGATTCGGTGTGCGCAACCTGTCCGACCTGTCCGCCGGATTCCGCGAACTTCATCGCGTGCTGGAGCCCGGCGGGCGTCTCGTTGTGCTGGAGTTCACCGTGCCTCCGGGAAGATTCCTGCGTGCGGCCTACCTTTTCTACTTCAATCGCATCCTCCCTCTGGTCGGGCGACTGGTTTCGGGCCATCCGTGGGCGTACACCTACCTGCCCAGGTCCGTTCGCGGCTTTCCGGGTCCGGTTGCGCTGGCCGAACAGCTTCGAAGCGCCGGCTTCGCGTCGGTCGAGTGGAGCCTGGTCAGTGGGGGGATCGCGGCCATTCACGTGGCGGCAAAGGCGGGTCGCCAGACCGGATCAGGTCCTCGGAGAGCACCGTAACCGCTCCCAATTCCGAGGGGGATCCGTCGAAGCGGGTCGTGTCTCCGACCAGCAGGATGGTCATTCGGGCCGGATCCATCTCCGCCCGGAATACCTCCAGCACGTCATCGGCCGTTACGTCGCGTATCCCGTCGAGGAAGCGCTCGAGCCAGTCATCGGGGAGCCCCAGGCTCTCGTAGGTCATGCCGCGCGCCACGACCTGAAGAGGCGTGCGGAAGTTGAATACGAACCCGTTGACGATCTCGCCGACGGCGTGGTCCACTTCGTCGGTGGCCGGTGCCGTGGTCCGAACGGAGTCGAGGGCTGCCAGCAGCAGACGCGCCGCCGCGAGCGTGCGCCGGGGTCTGGTTCGCGTCAGCGCTCCCACGAGGCCGTCGTCCCTCCGCGAGGCGGTCCAGATCGACGACGCGCCGTACGACAATCCCTGCCGGGTTCGAAGTTCCGTGGCGAGCCGGCTGGAAAGTCCCGATGCCCCCAGAATGGAATTCGCGATCCGCGACGCGAAGTACTCGCCGGTGTCCCCCTGACGCAACGAAGACGAATGGGCCAGCACGACAACACTCTGTTCGATCTCCTTCTGGATTACGAAGACGCCCGGCTCGGTCCGGATATCGGGTTGTGGGTCCTCCAGGAGGTTCCCCGAGCATGGCGGCCAGTCGGCCAGGATCCGGTCCAGCATCCGCGACGCGCGGCTCCAGGTGACATCTCCGGCGACGCCGAGCACCATGTTGCCGGGGCAGATGACCGCTTCATGGACGTACCGCAGCTTCTCCTCGCCGAGGTCGTCGGGTTCGAGGTCCGAGGGACTCATCTCCCATCCGACGGGATGGTCGCCGTACATGATCCGGTTGAAGCGGCTGAAAGCCAGCGAAGCCGGATCGTCGCGCCGCCGGCGCACGCGTTCGAGTTCCGCGCCGCGCCAGACTTCCACCAGGGCCGACATGCTGCGCTGGCCCCGCTTCGATTCGACCCAGGTGGAAG
>VYAQ01000008.1 GCA_009844885.1 Gemmatimonadota bacterium | reverse complement strand
GGGTGGAGGCGCGCCCGCCTCGCCCCGCGCGCGCGCCTCCACCCTCACCGCAGGCTCGCCCGCACACCACGCCTCGCCCGTCCGAGCGCCGCGATCGTCGCCCTGGCGGCCATCTTCGCCCTCTCATCCCCCCAACCCACCGCCGCCCAGGAGCAAACCGGCCGCCTGACCCCGGAGCTGTATTTCGAGTGGGAGGAAGTGCGTCCGTTCCTGCTCGCGGGCGGGATGGGGCCGCAGATTTCGCCCGACGGCGGCCAGGTGCTCTACGAGCGGCGGCACATCGACAAGATGAAGGACCGCTGGGTGTCGGAACTGCACATCGTCGGTGCGGATGGCGAGCGGGCCCGGTGGCTGACCGACGGCGGCGGTGCGGTGTGGGCTCCGGACGGCGGGAGGATCGCGTTTGTGCGCGCGGACGGTGACGGCGCGCCGCAGATCTTCGTGCGCTGGATGGACGCGGAGGGGGCGGAGACTCAGGTGAGCCATCTGACGCACGGCCCGGGCGGTCTGACCTGGTCGCCCGACGGGGAGACGCTGGCCTTCTCGATGATGGTGCCGTCGGAGCCGGAGTGGACGGTCACGATTCCGGGGCGGCCGGAGGGGGCGGAGTGGACGGTGGAGCCGAAGGTCGTGACGCGGCCCAACTACCGGCGCGACTACGTGGGGTATACCGACGGTGGGTACCGGCACATCTTCGTGCTTCCGGCCTCGGGCGGCACGCCGCGCCAGCTGACCGACGGCGACTGGAATCACGGGGCGCCGGTGTGGTCCGCCGACGGTTCCGAGATCTTCTTCTCGGCGCTGCGCGAGGATGACGCCGACTACCGTTTCCGTGAATCCGAGATCTACGCTGTTTCGGTGTCGTCGGGGGCGATTCGGCAGCTGACCACGCGCGCCGGTTCCGATCACTCGCCGGTACCGTCGCCGGACGGGCGTGAGATCGCGTTTCTGCGGATCCCCAGTCGACAGGACCGCCTGCCCTTCTTCGCCGTGCGCGAGTCGATCCCCTGGAGCATCCGTGTCGTCAACCTGGACAGCGGATCCGCGCGCACGGTCTTCACCGCCCCCGAGGGACCCGGAAGCGCGTTCCGAACCATCTCCGGGCCGAACAACATCTTCTGGGGGGCGGACGACCGCATCGCGTTTCCGTGGGAGGGAAACGGCTTCACCAATCTCTATTCGATCGCTGCCCAGGGCGGCGGCGAGCCCCGGCCCATCGCCACCGGGGACTTCGAGGTGCAGTATGTGACAGCAGCACCGGGCGGGGAGGCTCTGGTCTTCTCGTCCAACGAGGGTGATGTCGACCGCCAGCACCTGTGGTGGGGACCGCTCGACGGCAGTGGCGCACGCCTCCTGACGCCGGGGACGGGGATCGAATGGCAGCCGGCCCCCACCACGGACGGATCCGTGGTCTTTCTCGCGTCCGCGGGGACCGTTCCCGCCCACGCCGAGGTGCTCTCGGGAGACGAGCGACGCTGGCTGGTGCCGGGCGCGATGGACGGGATTCCCACCGGCCTCGCCGACCCGATCCAGGTCGTCTTCCCCGCCACCGACGGCGTGCGCATACACGGGCAGCTCTTCCTTCCAACCGGAGCGCCGCCCCCCGGCGGTTGGCCCGGCGTGCTCTTCCTTCATGGCGGCTCCCGCCGGCAGATGCTGCTCGGCTTTCACCACCGCGGCTACTACCACAACACCTATTCCTTCAACCAGCACCTCGCCGCGAACGGCTACGCGGTCCTCTCGGTCAACTTCCGCAGCGGCATCGGATACGGCATGGAATTCCGCGAGGCGCTGCACTACGGCGCGGACGGTGCGTCCGAGGTCAACGACGTCCTCGGCGCGGGCGTGTACATGGCGTCGCGGGACGATGTGGACGGCGACCGGATCGGACTGTGGGGCGGCTCCTACGGCGGCTACCTGACCGCCCACGGACTTGCGCAGGCATCGCACCTGTTCAAGGCCGGCGTCGACATCCACGGCGTCCACGACTGGAACAAGGCGATCCGGAACTTCGTACCTTCCTACGAACCCGCCGCCAGGCCCGAGTTGGCGCGCCGCGCCTTCGAGTCCTCGCCCATGGCCTTTGTCGAACGATGGACTTCGCCGGTGCTGCTCATCCACGGCGACGACGATCGCAACGTTCCCTTCGCTGAATCGGTCGAACTTGCGGAAGTGCTGCGCGGCAACGGAGTGCACGTGGAGCACCTGGTCTTCCCCGACGAAGTGCACGGTTTCCTGCTGCACCGGAACTGGATGGCCGCCTTCCGGGCCGCGCAGGATTTCTTCGACCGCTTCCTCAAGGCGCGCTAGCGACATGCCCCCAGCGTCCCCGCCCGGGTCGACCATCCGGCGACTGGTCACAGGGCTGTCGTGCGTGCTGTCCGCGGCAGCGCTGCCCGCCACCGGAAGCGTGGGAGCGGCGCATGCGCAGGACACGCTGCCCGAGCCGCCGCCCACCTTCACGTTCCAGGGAGAAGTGCGCGACTACATGACCGAGCTCCCGATCCCCGGCGCGTCCGTGCAGATCGCCGAGCTCAAGTTCCTGGTCATGACCGACCACGTCGGCCGCTTCGCGTTCCCCGAACTGGCCCCCGGCCGCTACACGTTCGTCACCTCCGGCTTCGGCTACGAGACCAACCGCGAGCAGTCCACCATCGGCATGAACGCCTTCATGGTGGTGCGACTCAACCCCATGGCGATCGCCCTCGAGGGAATAGAGGTCACCGTGGAACGTCTCGTGCGCCAGCTGGAGATCCGACGCCTCAGCACTCCGCGGGCATCGGAGGCATTCGAGACCGAGGTCATGGAACAAACAATGGAGACCGACGTGGCCTCTTTCGTCGATGCGCGGACCAGCCTCACCCTGTACCGGGACCAGCTGGACCGGTTGCAGGTCCGTCTCCGCGGACGACAGCGGCCCTTGAGGGTATGCCTTGACGAGGTGGCGGTCGCCAGCGGCTTCCTCGGCAACATCCAGCCCGGCGAACTCGGCCTCCTCGAGGTCTACGAGGGTATGGGCATGGTTCGCATGTACACGAAGGACTTTCTCTCTCGCGCAGCCAGGGAGGGATTCTCGCCCGCCCCCATCCCCCTTGTGGGAAGAGGTTGTTGATCATGGAAGATCGCCGTTCGAAAAACATCCCCATGGGCAGCGCCATCTTGTGCGGGCGCACTCGGCGGTCCGATCCGCACCGGCTGGCGGCCGCCGCACTGCTCACCTGCCTCGCGGGCTCGTTGGCCTGCGCGTCGGCACCGTCGGCCGCCGAATCGGAATCCCGGCTCGCGGCGCTGGCGCCCTTCGCCGGCACCTGGACCCACGACGAAGCGGCCACGATCGAGGCGGCCAGGGCCACCGGCGGAGGCTCCCAGGAAGACCTTGCACAGCGCGCCTCCGACATGTGGATGACCGAGATGCGCGACCGTGGCGAGGCCGGAAACGCCATCGACGGCACACCGGCAGGGCTGCGCCAGACCATGGTCATGCTGGGCGTGACCCCGCGGACGATCACATTCGGAGTCCTGGACGACGCTTTGTCGGCGGCGTACGAGGAAGACACGCCCGTGGCTCTGCCCGTAAGTGGCGGCTGGGTGGATGCCACGGCCCCCCAGGGGTCGATCGAAGCCCGTATCCGCTGGGACGGCACGCGATTCGCGGTGGAGCGGCGGATCTCCGGCGGCGGAACGATCCGCGACACCTTCTCCATCCTGGAGAGCGGACACCTGCTCCTGACCCGCGAAATCGTCTGGCGCCGGCCGCAGCCGGTGGGACTGATCGTCTTCAGGAGATAGTCGGGATCGCGAGCGCGGGCCCGACCGCGCTGATGCGTATTGGTCGCGCATCCGGGAACTCCGTCCGCAGCGCCGACCGCTAGGCGAGCGCCTTGGCGAAGTCCTTTCCGGTCGGCGTCTGAAACGCCCTCAGTCCGAAGTCCGGCAACGTCGAAATGAGATGGTCGAAGACGTCGGCCTGGAACCCCTCGTAGTTTGCCCACGCCGTGTCGTTGGAGAAGCAGTAGATCTCGATGGGGACGCCCTGGGGGCCAGGTTCGAGCTGGCGGGCGAGCAGGGTCATCCCCTTGTGGGTCTGGGGATGCGCCTCCAGGTAGCGCTGCACGTAGGCCCGGAAGGTGCCGAGGTTGGTCAGGCGCCGGATCTCGGGTACGACCGCGGGGCCGAGGCCGACCGTCCTTTCCGCGTTGTAGCGGTCGATCTCCGCACGCCGCTCCAGCATGTAGTCCCTGATCACCTCTCTCCGCGACAGCTCCCCGATCTCCTCGTCCGACAGGAAGCGCACCGACCCCATGTCGATCCGCAGCGCTCTCTTGATTCGGCGGCCGCCCGACTCGGACATCCCCCGCCAGTTCTTGAACGATTCGGTGATGAACTTGTGCGTCGGGATCGTCGAGATCGTCTTGTCCCAGTTCTGCACCTTGACGGTGTGCAGCGCGATGTCGATCACCTCGCCGTCGCTGCCAGCCTGCGGCACCGAAACCCAGTCCCCAATGCGGATCATGTCGTTCGACGCGATCTGGACACTCGCCACCAGCGACAGGATCGTATCGCGGAACACGAGCATGAGCACCGCGGCCAGGGCACCCAGCCCCGACAGGAAGAACAGGGGGGAGCGACCCGCCAGGATCGCCACGATCACAACCGCGCCCGCCAGGTAGGCCGCCAGACCGAGCACCTGCAGGTAGCCCTTGATCGGCCGCGACTTCGCCTCCGCGTACGACTCGTTGTAGATGTCGTTGGTGGCATCGAGGAAGGCCTTGAGGGCCGTGATAACGGCGAGCGCCATGAACGCCGCCGCGACGCGACGCGTGAACACCCACGCGAGCACCAGCGCGTCTCCGGGATTCGTCTCGGCCATGCCCTCGCCGACCCCCAGCGCCGGACCGATGCCGAGGTAGACGACCAGTGCGGGCATGACATGGGCCAGACGGCCGAAGACGTTGCGCTCGACCAGACGGTCGTCCCAGGTGGAGCGGGTGCGTGCCGTAACGCCCCGGACGACCCTGTGCAGGATTCGCGAAGCCGCCCACTGGGCCAGCCAGGCCGCGAGCGCGAGAACTGCCACGGGCACGGCCAGTTGCGGCCATCCCGCGGGGAGAGATGGAATCATGTTGTCGATTACCTCGATTCGCCCAGTTCGGAGGCCAGGAGGTCCAGGGCCAGCCGTGTCAGTCGCACCAGGTGGGGGTGGGCGCGGTTTCCGTTGGTCAACAGTGCGACACCGAACCCCCGGGTCCGGTTCCCCGAAGCGAAGGCCGTGTACCCGGGCACGCTGCCGGAATGTGCGAAGAAGCGCTCACCGTCGCGCGTCGATACCCACCAGGTCAGCCCGTAGCCGGGGTTCTCGTAGCCCCAGCCGCCGCCCATGGGCGTTCCGGCGAACTGCTCGTACTGCAACGTGTGCATCTCGTCCAGCGTCGCTCCCCGCAGAAGGCGTTCGTCACCCCAGGATCCGTCGCCCAGGTTGAAGCGCACCCACGCCGCCTGGTCGTGGACCGTTCCGTATACGATCCCGGCGGGCCACACATTCGCCGTGAGGCGCTGGGTGGGCGCATTGCGTCCCGATTCCTCGTCCGGGACGTACGGCACGGCCAGGCGCTCGACCAAGTCCGGGGTGGGGTTGAACGCGGTGGAGGTCATCCCCAGCGCGCCCCAGACGTTGTCGCGGATGTACTGCTTGTACGGCACGCCCGCGAACTTCTCCACCAGGTGGCCCACCAGCGAGTACGCCATGTTCGAATACACCACCCGCTCCAGCGGCGGCGTGTCCACGCGCAGGGAGTCCCCGAGGTACGAATCCAGGGAGAGCGGCGCGGTGTCGCCCCACAGGGCGTGCGGTCCGAAGTCGACCGGCATGCCCGACGTGTGCGTCAGGAGGTGGCGGAAGGTCACGGGCCGCTCGATGTCCTCGCCGCGGATGACGAGGCCGTCCAGGTGATCGCTCACCGGGTCGTCGAGGTCGAAGGCCCCCTGCTCCATCAACTGCAGCAGCGCCACGGTCGACTGCGCCTTGAAGGTGGACCCGATCAGGTAGACCGTGTTGGTGGTCGCGGGTGTCCGCGCCCACAGGTTCGACTCGCCATGGGCCCCGCTCCAGAGTTCGCCCTGGCGGTCGGTGAGCGAGATGACCAGCGACGGGATCCTGCCCTCCACCATCGCCCTGCGAATCTCGGGGTCAAGGCGCGCGAGCACCCTGTCGATCGCCTGGACGACCGGGGCCATGCCCCTGTCGGTGCCGCCACCCGCCGTGGCGGACGCCACCGCGGACTCCTGCGCCCGAGCTGCCGCCGGCAGGACCGCCAGTACGAACATGACGCCGCTCAGGCGGGCAGCGAATCCCGGGAGCCGCAAGAGGGGACGAGGGCCGGTCGAGCGCGGAGACCGGCAGGGGCGTGGGCGGGCCGGGCCGGGGTTGCTTGGCAAGTGATCTCCTCCGATGCGAGGGGGAAGCAGCCCGCAGGATGCCCGGCGCTGTCGCTTCGGGCGGTGTCCGCGGGCCTGTGACGAGCCTAGTATCTTAAAACCATGATCAGACTTGTGGGCGACCCCGACCGTCAGCCACCGATTCTGTCCGGGGAAATGCGGATCACCGTGCAGCCCGTTTACTCGCACGGGCATTCACGGCCGCCGCACCGGTTCGTGTTCGTGTATTTCATCCGCATAGAGAACGTCGGTGACGAATCGGCCCAACTGTTCTGGCGCCATTGGAGGATCCACGACGCAACCGCCGGAGACCAGGAGGTCGCGGGCGAGGGCGTCGTGGGCGAGTGCCCGCTGCTGGCCCCGGGCGACGTGCACGAATACAACAGCTTCTGCGTGCTCGAAGGACGAAGCGGCTTCATGGAGGGGTACTACCACTTCCGCCGCTCCGACGGATCGGTTTTCCGAGCCCGTATCCCCCGCTTCGATCTGCGGGCTCCGTCCAGCGATCCGGACGTCCGTCAGGCCTGAACGGCGGGTGCACGCGGGGCGCCGCATCCCCGTGGCCGCGGGCGTCGCGAGACGCTCTGCTATTCGATGATCCGGTGATACACCGCGTACGACACGCTCTCGGTCCCGTCCTCCGCCGTGCGGCGGTACTCGTTGTTGATGGTGTTCCCATCCTCGGACAGCACGTTCATGATGACCTGGTAGACCTCGCCGCCGCGGGCGTTGAGGATCCGGTTCGTGCGGTCGTCCACGACCTCCACCGCCGTGGTGGCGTCCTCCTGGCCCTCCACGGGCCGGAACTCGCCATCGAACAGCGTGGCGTAGCTCCATTCGGAGGTCTCGCCGTCATCGTTGGTCGTCGCAACCGTGATCATCATGCCGCCTTCGCCCCAGGGCTCGTAGGTCATGACGTTGCGGTAGGGCGGCGGACGGTCCGACTCGAGTTGCCACACGCCGAAGCGGGGATTGGCCATCTCATCGGCGGCCTCGCCGGCAGCGGCATCCGCCGATGCGCCACCTTCATCCGCGGGTGCGCACGCCATGGCCGCGACGCACGCAATCACGAAGGATGTGGGGAGCAGCTTGCGATCAGTCATCCGGAAGCTCCTGTTGGAATGGTTGGTCGTCGTGCCACCCGGCCCCGGCAAGGTAGGCCGCCGACCCTCGTTTCCGAAACCCGGGCAGTCCCGCTGTCGTAACTTCCGACAAGGGCGGGAACCCATCACTCCAGCAAACAGCCCATGCCTCGGACTCATCGTCTTCGCTCTGCATCGTGGCTCCCGCCGTTTCCTGCGGGCGTACTGCTCCGGCCGGGCCCGCTCGCCCTCGCGGCTTCCCTGTTCCTGCTTTCTACGATCGCCTTCCCGGCTTCCCCCATGCAGGCCCAGGCCCCGGAGCGCATCTGGGGGCGGGTCCTCACGGAGGACGGCGAGACGCATACGGGATTCGTCCGTTTTCGGGGAGTCGCGAGCTGGGAGGACTTCTTCATCGCCGGCAAGAACATCCCCGAGGAGCACTACCAGGACTGGCTGGACGCGACCCGCGACGGCAAGCCGCATGTCCGCATCGTGGAGCTCAAGGGCCATCGGATCTCGTGGGAGGAGAAGCACCCGGATTTCGTGGAGTCTCCCGACGCCGGCATCCGAGTGGGACACCTCGCGTCGCTCATCCCCGACACCGTAGGCGATGTCGAGGTCCTGACGCGCGCCGGGGTCCGGCTCGAATTGACCGAGCCGCGCTGGCGCTGGAGGGACATCGTGGTCGAAGCGGACGCTCGAAGTGACCTCGTGTATCTGCACGGGAGGGACGTGACCCGAATCGAGTTTGCCGCGGCACCGGCGGGGGTCAGGCCTCGTTCACGTCGCCTCCATGGCACCGTGCAGGACCGCTCGGGCCGCACGTTCACCGGATTCGTGGATCCCCGTGCCCTGAACCGGGGTGGGGACGCGCTCCTCGAATCGGCCATGCTGGACGATTTCGAGAATGAGGACTACAGGTCCATCCCCCTGGACCGCATTCGCTCCCTGGAGAGGACCTCGACCGGAGTTGCCGCGACCCTGGTCTCGGGCGAGGTCCTCAACCTTTTTGACGATGCCACCGGGCCGTTCCATCCCCGGCCGTTCCGGATCTCCGATCCTGCGCTGGGCTCCGTAAGCGTGGAATGGAGAGCCTTCCACTCGATCCGCTTCCATGAACCCTCGCAGCCGGCCGGCCACGACGCCTTCGACGGCGGCCACTTCCTGCACGGCACCATCGTCACCCGGGACGGCGAGGAGCTCGCCGGCCGAATCCGCTGGAACGCCCACGAGGAGTGGTCCTGGGAGAGCCTCAACGGAACCTCCGAGGACGTGGACTTCGCCATCGAGTTCGCCAACGTCCGGCGGATCGAGCGGACCGGAGAGGACGGGGACGGCGTGCGCGTGACGGTCCTCGACGGCCGCACCTTCGAGCTGACGGGCGCCAGCGATGTGGGACCGGACAACAAGGGCATCTTCGTGTTCCCACCGCGGGGTGGCGACGCGGAGGCAGTTGACGCGAGCGAGGGACCGCCGTGGCGCTACGTCGCCTGGGACGACTTCCGTGAGGCTCGCTTCCTGCACGGCGCGGCGGAGCCTCCCGGGTCATGAGGCGGAACGCGCGCGCCCTCGTCCCGGCCGCCCTGTTCGGTGCCGCATCGCGCCGGACCGCACTGTTCTCTGCCGTGGTGTCCGGCGCCGCCGTGCTCGGCACCGCGCTCCCCACCCCGGCCGCCGCCCAGCGCCCCATCACGCCTGACACCTTCGAGGACCCGGTGGCCCGCCAGCTGTACACCGCGGCGCTCGCCAACTGGACCCGCCTGGACGAGTCGATCACGCGCTACACGGCCCTGATCGAACAGCGGATCGCGGCGGCCATCCGCACCCCGCTCAAGGACAGGGTCATCTACCACAACGAGACCGCCGTCCGTGCCTTCTGGGACCAGGACCACGACGCCCTGCTCCAGGTCCTGGGCAGCCGTTCCCAGTATCCGGGACGAGAAATCGCAATGCGCGAGGGCGAAATGGACTGGCTGCAGGACCTGCCCTTCGACAAGCCCTTCGAGCCCGGCGGCGATCGTCTGTTCTTCGGGCTCACCGATGGTGACGAAGACGTCTTCCAGCCGAGCGGCGACGACTTCTGGCTGGCACACCCCCTCGGGGAGGGCGCCGACTCGCTCTACCGCTTCCAGAGCGGCGACACCCTGACGCTGTCCTTTCCCGACGGGCGCCGCCTGGAGGCCATCCAGCTGGAGGTGCTGCCCCGCGAGGCCGACTCGCGCCGCATCAGCGGAGCGCTGTGGATCGAGCCCGCCACGGGGGCCCTGGTCCGCGCGGTCTACCGCTTCAGCCGCCGCTTCGACGCCATGAGGGACATTCCCGAACTCCAGCGGGAAGAGGAGCGCGGGACCTTCAGATACGTGCCGGGACTCTTCAAGCCGTGGACCTTCGACCTCACCCTGATGGCGGTCGACTACGCGTTGTGGGACTTCGAGGTGTGGCTGCCGCGGAGCATGCGGATGGAGGGCGAGGCGGGAGCGGGCATCATCAAGGTCCCGGTTACGATGGACCTGTCGTACCGGATCGAGTCGGTGACGATGGCGGACGATGAAGTGGAGACGGGACCGGATCCGGCGAGTGAGCAGCGCGGTGCCGCGTCGGCGGACCGCACGCCCCCGGAGCCCGCGGACCGCGCCCCCACCGCCGGCGCGCCGTTGCGCGAGGTCCACTTCGAAACCCGGGCCGAGGCCATGTCCTTCATCGCCCGGCTCCTCTCGGACGACGACGGCATCGACTACGAACTCATGACCGACGCCGAAATACCCGCGCGCGACCGCGAGTCCTTCCTGATCGTCCCCAGGGAACGCAGCCTCGTGGCCGCCAGCCCCCACCTGCCACCGCCCATCTGGGAAAATGCGATCGGCTTCCCCTCGGACGACGAGATCGAAGCGTTCATGCAGAACCTCGCGGATCTGCCGGCACCACCCGTGCAGGCGATCCCGTGGTCCTTCAACTGGGGGTGGGCGCGCCACGACCTGCTCCGCTACAACCGGGTCGAGGGACCAGCCGTCGGCGGGCAGTTCGCTACGGATCTCCCCGGCAGACACTCGCTGGGTGGCTCCGGTTTCTTCGGGTTCGCCGACCTGCAGCCGAAAGTGAGACTTGAGCTTCGCAGGTCTACCGTGTTACGGCGTTTGACCTTGGGGACTTTTTACGAACTGCGTACGACCGATCCTTCGGGCAACTACCTGGACTTCGGCAACTCCTTTGGTGCCCTGTTCTTCGGCCGGGACGACGGCGAGTACTTCCGTGCGACCGGGGCGGATCTGACGTGGCGCCCGCCCGAGGGGTCGCGCGACTCGTTCCGCTTCCGCATGTACGGCGAGCGTCAGTCGGCCGTTGCCGCCGAGACGGACTTCGCCCTCTTCCGCGTGTTCGACGGCGAGTGGCGCTTCCGCCCCAACCTGGCCGCAGACGACGTGGAGGAAGCGGGTGCGGAGCTGAGGGTGTCGCCGTGGTGGGGCAACAATCCGGTGGAGGCGCAGTTGGGGCTGGAGCTGGAGGGACGCGGCGCGATGTGGCGGCGCACTGGCGAGGAAGCGCTTTCGCGGTACGGTCAGGCCACGGCCACGCTGAGGGCCATCGTCCCCGTGCGCGGCGAGGGCTGGCGGAGCTGGCGCGTGGGCGCCGAAGCGGCCGCGGGGACGACCTGGGGTGACGCTCCCGTGCAGCGCCACCGGTTCCTCGGGGCGGCCGCCACCCTGCGCGGATATCCCGCGTCCACAATCTCGGGCAGCTCCTTCGTCCGCGGCCGGCTGGAACTTTCCCGCGCCTTCGAAGGCGTCGGTGTGATCCTGTTCGGCGACGCCGGCTGGGCCGGACCCCGCGATCTCTTCCACCGGGACGGTTTCCTCTACGGGGTCGGCATGGGCGGCAGCATCCTCGACGGCCTGATCCGCATGGACCTGTCCCAGGGCCTGAAGGGACCCTACAAGGACTTCCGCATCGATCTCTACCTGGACGCGATTCTGTAGACCCGCTGGGCGACCACCGGCAATACTAAACAAACATGTTAAGTATTCTGTCGGCCCGCTTGACGGCGGCCCCCCAACCCGCGTAGTCAATCAGAGACCCGGTCCGATCAGGCGACCGATCCGCGCGCCGGAATTCCCTCCGCCGCGCCGCCCAAAACCAGGGGGACACCATGCGATTCGCGAAGGCTCTTCATGTGTTCACGGCCCTGGCCGGCACCGCCACGGTTCTGGCCCTGGCCACCCTCGGCCTCGCACTCGCGGATGCCGGCGGCGCGTCGGCCCAGACGGCTCCGGCGATGGACGTAGCCGAGCCCTTCAAGGTCGGCACCTTCGAGATCGAGGGAGAGCCACGGGTGGGTCTCGTGCTCCGCGACGCGCTCGTCGTGGACATCGGAGCCGCCAACCGGCAGCTCGAGCGCAACCCCGCGTACCCGCGCCTGCCGATGCCCGGGGACATGCTGGACCTGATCGGCCGCTACGAGTACGGCGTCAAGCCCCGCCTCTACGAGATCGTGAACCACCTTTCCGCAAACGGCATGATCGACGGCGCCGCCCGCCCCGCCTTCGTTCACGATGTCGGCGACGTGCGCACCCTCCCGCCGATCCTGTATCCGGGCAAGATCCTCAACGCGGCCGTCAACTTCTACAGTCACGTGAACGAGACGGGCACACCCGAGGAGCGCGCCGAGGCGCGTCGCCAGCGGCGTGAGAACCGGGGTGTCCCGTACCTCTTCCTGAAGCCGAGCCGGGGGGCCGTGATCGGGAACGGCGACGCGGTCGTGATCCCGCATGGCCGCGACCGCACGGACTGGGAGGTCGAGCTGGGGGCGGTGATCGGAAGGGCGGCGAAGTACGTTTCGGCGACGGAGGCCCAGGACTACGTCTTCGGCTACACCGTCACGATCGACATCTCGGACCGGGGCGGCCGTCCTCCCGGCGGGAACCCCCTTACCTCCGACTGGTTCGTGGGCAAGGGCCACGACACCTTCGCGCCCATGGGGCCATGGATCGTGCCGAAGGAGTTCTATGGCGATCCGATGGAGAACCTGCGCCAGACGCTGAGCGTCGGAGGCGAGCAGATGCAGGAGGCCCGCGCGGGGGACATGATCCATACCCTCTGGGAACTGGTCGAGTACGGATCGTCGATCATCACGCTGTTCCCGGGCGATGTCATCAACAACGGGACATCGGGCGGCGTGGGCATGGGCACCGCGGTGCGTGGTGAGCAGCGCTTCCTGCAGCCGGGCGACCTGATCGAGGCCAGCATCGACGGAATCGGGACGCTGACGATCCCGGTCGTGGGCGAGGACGAGCCCGCGGGCGGGACGGGCGCGAGGCTGCCGCCGGTGAGGTCGTATCGGCGCCGCTGAGGCTTGGGCGACGAAGGGCGGGCGATGGCCGCACCGGGATGGGCGAGAGGCGCCCCGCGGCCGCGGACGGGCGAATGGCGATGAGTGCCGGGGGCGGGACTCGAACCCGCATGGGACTGCTCCCGGGGGATTTTAAGTCCCCTGTGTATACCCGTTTCACCACCCCGGCGGGGGACTGAAGATACCACGGAAGCCGGCCCTCCCGCCTCACACGCCGGCCGGTGAGACGGCGCGCGGTCGACGCACCCGCCCCGCTGCCGCTACCTCACAGCTTGAGCGGCCGCCGCTCGATTCGGCGGAGTCCGAGCCACGCGACACCGGTCCAGAGCGCGAAGTGATACAGGATCAGTCCCGTCGCACCCCAGTCCCAGGCCACCGCCGATTCAAAGCCGGCGACAAGATCGTCGAGTGGTGCGTCGGGAAAAACCACGAATGGCAGAACAGCCCGTGCCAACTCCGCCGCCGTTGACGTTCCAAGCTCGGGGCCCTCGATCAGCGGCCATAAGACCCCCGAGGCCAGGTAGTAGATGAATCCGAACAGCCCGGCGCGGCGAATGCCCAGTGCGCTGATCGCAAAGCTGACTGCGCATGCGAGCAGGCCAACCGAACAAAGTCTCGTGATGCCTCCGATTTCCGTGGCGGGCGCCGCTGCGGACGGGAGATCAGCCGCTGCACCCGTCAGCCCAAAGATCACCAGAGCGGTTGCGGTCGCGATCTGGATGCCCAGGTACCGCCGCAGGTAGAAGGAACTCAGCGGCATCGGGTGTTGGGCCCAGAGCATGATCGCCGAACTTCGTCGCTCGTCGGAGACCAGTCCGCCCGGCATCAGGAAAGCGAGGAGCACGGTACCGAGGCCGAACACAACGGTCAGGAGACTGAAAAGGAGCAGGACCGGCGCGCTGCCCGCGATCGCTTCCCTCTGCTCGTCGGTGGGCTCACCGCCTTCGTTCTCCAGCTCCGCGCCAATGGTCTCCAGGCGTTCCACCGTCCCCGTCACGTCGTACGCGTTCGTCAGTGCGGCAAGCCCCACGCCGAACACGAACACGGCCAGCGCGAACTTCCACCTGCGGCGCACGGCGTTCCGGAAAGAAGCCTTGACGATGCTCACGGCACCGCACCTTCCAGCCCCAGGAACTCCGCTTCCAGGAACTCGCGCGTAAACCCGCCCTCCGGCTGCTGCACGACTCGCCCGCCTCCCTCTTCGATCAGGAGGACGCGGTCGCTCATCATCGCCAGTTCGCCGAGGTCGTGACTGGCGACCAGGATGGTGATGCGGCCGCGAATCTCCTCGATCCGTCTGCGCAGACGGATGCGCTGTCCGGGATCCAGTCCCGATTCGGGCTCGTCCAGGAAGAGCAGCGCCGTCGGTTGCATCAGCGCCATCGCGAGCGCCAGCCGCCGCCGCATCCCCTTGGACAGCTTGTCGGCGAGACCACCGGTATCGAAATCCACCCCCGCCAGACGACGCGCGCGCTCGATGTCCGCTGCGGGGCCGGCCGCGGCGGCTGCCAATGCGAGGAGGCCATCGCACGTCCATCCCGGCGGGAGCACCGTGTCCTCGGCCAGGTAGCCGACACCGTGCAGGCGCCGATACTCGGCTGGTTGCCTGCCCGCCACCATCGCCTGGCCGCCAATCGGTGGCAGGACGCCCAGAAGCGTCCGGAAGAGGGTGGTCTTCCCCGAGCCGTTCGGCCCGACGACCGCGAGGACTTCGCCAGGGACGATGTCGAACGAGAGCTGTTGCAGTATGGGCCGATCCCGGCGATACCCGATATCGAGATCGCGAAGGCTCAGTCCTGCGGGTGTCGTTTCGGTGTTCATGGCGCCGCTACAGAATCGTCTTTCCGAGCGCGGAAGCGACCAGCTCCACCGCGAGGTCGGCCGTGTGGTTGCGGTCGTCCAGTACGGGGTTGAGTTCGACGACCTCCATGCTGAGCAGCCGGCCCGAGCGGGACGCTTTTTCGCAGACCAGGTGACCCTCCCGGTACGTGAGTCCGCCCTGCACCGGCGTGCCGACCCCGGGAGCGACCCTCGGGTCGAGGGCATCGAGGTCGAGCGACAGGTGGAATCCGCACGTCCCGTCGTTGGCACGCTCCAGCGCTTCGTCCATGCACGCCGCCGCGCCCCTTTCGTCGATCTCCGACATTGAAAAAACCCGAACCCCCAACTCACCGATCAGCCGCTTCTCGCCCACATCCAGCTCGCGCGCTCCCAGGACGCTGACGTTCCCGGGGGCGACGCTGGCGCCCGCCCCCACCAGGCGTGGATCACCGTGCCCGAGCAGGACCGCCAGCGGCATGCCGTGCACATTGCCGCTCGGCGAGGTTGCCGGCCGGTTCATGTCGGCGTGCGCATCGACCCAGATGACGCCGATCCGCTCACCCCGCTGCCGGCAGTGATCCGCCACCGCCGCCACCGAGCCCATCGACAGCGAGTGGTCGCCGCCGAGCACCAGGGGCAGACAGTTGCGGGAAAGGCCCGTCCGCACCAGTTCGCGCGTTCGGTCCACCACCTTCACGATCTCCGCGAGGAAGCGCATGCGGGTCTCCCCCGCGTCGGTGGTTTCGAGTCCCCCCGCGGTGATCGTGCCCAGTTCGCAGACCCGGTGTCCCGCGGCCTCGATCGCCCCCGTGATTCCGGCGATACGCAGCGCGGAGGGGCCCATGTCGACGCCCCGGCGGCCCGCGCCCAGGTCTATGGAAACCGAGATCAGCGCAACGTCGCGACCGGCGGCCCCCTTCGTCACCAGAGCATGACGCCCGTCGACAGCAGGAACTGGCTGGCCCCGGAGAGTCCCAGCTTGCCCTCGACGAAGGCCGGCGTCGCCTCGACCTCGAACTGCAGGCCGCCGATCAGGTTGAGGCCGACGCTGGTATCCGTATGACGGCGGTGCCAGGTGCCCCGGGAGGGGGAAGACCGGAAGTCGACGAAGGACTCCTCCCTGAAGGCGCTCACGACGTGGAAGCCGGCTCCGACGTAGCCCACCAGGTCGGCCGTGCGGCGGGAAACGGGCACGTTGAGGTTCCCGCCCAGTTCGAGCCAGCCGCATCCGGAGCCGCCGCGGCAGTCCTGGAAGGAGTAGGTCGCGGTGGCGCTTCCGAAGACGTCCCGGAAGAACTCGTGATCGATGTCCAGGTGATCCGAAAGGTCCATTTCGGCGCGCGCGCCCAACCCGAAATGAGAGTCGTCGCCCAGTGTGACGAGCGGGCCCAGGGCCACGTGCGACTGGCCCGCCGCCGGGGATGCGATGATCACGGCGCTCAGCGCCAACGTTAGGCAACGAACCACTGGACTCCTCCTTGTCGATACGGTTTTGCGTGCGGGTCCTGCTTGCGGGCCCGACGCGCTCGGGCGGTCTCCGGCGACCGCGGATGCCCGGCTCCCTGCGAAGGGCCCCTGGATTTCCTACGAAGATTCCGCGCCCAGGTTCCTCCTTGCAAGTCGCCTGCCCGCTGCGTCCACTCCGGTTGGCCCCGGACAACCCATGACACTACAATGGTTTTCCGTCGTATGGGGTGGGACCGGTCGCGCCCCCGGCCGGCTGCCCCGGAACCGGCGGAAACCTGGACGCTTCTCATCCGAATTGGAGTCGGCGCATGCGTTTGTCCCGATGCGGCCCATGGGCGGCCGCGCTGCTTTTGCTCGCACCCCTGGCGGCTCACGGTCAGGAAGCCGAACTGGATCCGGACCGGGGTCTGCCCCTCGAGCCCGAGCGCTGGGCCCGGTTCACCACCAACGAGGGGACCTGGATCTCCCTCGACGTGAGTCCCGACGGCCAGTCCATCGTCTTCGACATGCTCGGCGACCTGTACACGATGCCGATCACCGGGGGGAACGCCACGCGCCTGACCAGCGGGATGGGGTACGACATACAGCCGCGCTTCAGCCCCGACGGGCAACGCATCGTCTTCGTGTCGGACAGGAGCGGCGACCAGAACGTATGGCTGATGCCCGCGGCCGGCGGCGATCCCACCCAGCTCAGCAAGGGCGTGGGCAGCGCTTTCCTGTCCCCCGAGTGGATGCCCGACGGCAAGTACGTCGTGGTTTCGCGGGCGCGCCCGTTCCAGGGACTCGAGAAGCTCTGGCTGTACCACGTGGACGGGGGCACCGGGATCGAG
>VYAQ01000273.1 GCA_009844885.1 Gemmatimonadota bacterium | reverse complement strand
GGCGGGCCGTGAAGGAGGCGACCACCGGCGCGCCGGTGTTCACCGAGGCCATCGCTTGGATGGACTGCGAGGTGCGCCACGCCATCGACCTCGGCACCCATACCCTGTTCGTGGGCGAGCTGGTGGACGGTGACATCCACGCCGACGAGGCCCGTTCCGCCTCGATGAGCGACACCCGCATGAAGTACGGAGGCGTCAAGCGCCACTGATAGCAGGTTCGCGCTCCGTCGTTGGTGTGTGACCAATGGATGATCACTGCTATAGCCGCAGAACAGTCTAAGAACTGGCGTTGTTCTTAAGGAGAGTTGTATAGATCAGAATGTAAACTTATTCTCCTAAGCCTGCTCTAGTGCTAGTAACTTCCTATAGCAATTGTCTCAGAATGTAAAAGTTCCCTTCTTATAAGCTGATAATGTAAACTAATGGCCCGATCCTTGACTACTCCATGGCCTACTGGTCCTCGGTCGGTCTTCTTCGATGATGTTGCCTCTCGACCGATGCTCGCAAGGGCCGTTAAAGAGGGCCGAATACGCAAGCTCGCACCGAAGGTCTACAGCGCCGACCTGGTGAGCCCACCCTCCGAGATCGTCGTCGAGAACCGGTGGCGCGTGCTGGCGAGGGTCCTACCGGGCGCTGTCATTGCCGACCGGTCCGCCGCGGAAGACGGCCAGGTGGTGTCGGGCCGGCTCTTCGTTGTGTCCGATCTCCCCCGCAAGTCGATTCGACTGCCCGGCCTTGAAATCCGAGTGCGGCCCGGCCAGGCCATCGAAGCTCCTGTACCGGATCTGCCGTGGGCCGATGGGCTGAGGATGTCGAGCCCGGCACGCACGCTTCTTGACAACCTCGCAGAGTCACGAAGCCGGGGCGGGCGGGCAGGACGCACCCTTAACCTGCCGGAACTGGAGGACTGGCTGGCGCGCAAGTCTCTCGCCTGGGGTGCCGAGCGACTCGAGAGGTTGCGCCTGGACACCGTTGCGCTGGCTGAAGCCCTCGGCGCAACAGGCCACTTGGACGCGGTGGGGCGTCTATTCGACCAGGTATCCGGATGCTTGCCGCTTCGTCCTCAGGCGGGACCGCTGCTGGTCGCTCTGGCTCAAGGTCGGGCCTGGGATGAGCGCCGAGTGGTCATGTTCGATCGTGCGGCTGTGGACGCGACTCAAATCGATCCGAGCTTGGCGCCCGAATGGCTTCCACCTCCCGAGACTCCGGGAGAGTTGCCGTTCTACGAGAGCTACTTCTCCAACTACATCGAGGGCACCGAGTTCACCATCGATGAGGCCAGGCGGATCGTCGAGACACAGCAGCCGCCAGCGGCCCGACCCGCTGATGGGCATGACATCCTCGGAACGTATCACTGCGTCTCCGATCCGATCGGGCGTAGCACCACGTCGGATGACCCGGATGAACTGGTCGGGTACCTGATCGATCGCCACCGTACGATCCTGGCCGGTCGTCCCGATCAGGAGCCAGGATGCTGGAAGACTGTGGCGAACCGCGTCGGAGCGTACGACTTCGTGGCACCGGAGCAAGTGGAGGGCACCTTGCGCAAGGGACTCGCGCTGGTGTCGCACATCCCTTCAACAATTGGTCGGGCCTTGTACATGATGTTCGTCGTACTGGAGGTGCATCCCTTCCGCGATGGAAACGGTCGCGTGGCTCGCGTCATGATGAACGCCGAAATGTCGGCTGCGGGGGCATCGCGGATCGTTGTTCCGAGCGTGTACCGCGACGAGTACGTCGCCGGCTTGCGGCGCGCCTCGGTGAACGCCGGCGACCTGATCGGGCTTGTCCGGGTGATGGCTCACGCCTGGCGATGGACATCGGCCATGACGTGGTCCGACCGAGCTGCGGTCGAGGGTCAGCTTGAGGCCACCCACGCGTTGGAAGATCCTGTCATCGCCCGTGAAGCAGGTCTCCGACTCGAACTGCCGTGAACCGTGCCCGCCACGGACTAACTGCAATCTCCTGCACCCGCCAGACTTCGTAGGGTCCCGAGGTTGTCATCTACGGCGTGCCGGGCCCGGCTGTCGGACCAGTTGAAGCTGCGCCAGTCGGCAGGCTGTTCGGGGCCCCACTGGTGCAGGAGCCGGCTCGCCACCAGGCACTGTGCCTCTTCGGGTAGCTCGTCGAGGCGGGCAACGAGAAGGGGTGCTGCGTCACTCCCGAGCGAGCCGAGATGCTCCACGTCCACCCCGCCCAACTCCGCAATCCGGTCGAGATTGTGGCGGGCGACCATACCGGCAGGATTGATGAGCTGCAGCGCACCCACCAGGACGAACGCCGTGACGAGGCCGCCGAACGCGAAGCGGTCGCGCCGACCGCTGAACACAGTCACCGCGAACCAGACCACGACCACCGTCAACCACACGAGCACCGCGGTCGCCACGACCCGCAACTCCGTGAGGCCATAGGCGGTTTGGTAGGCCTGCATGCGTTGGAGCGCAGAGGCGACAATGACCAAGAGGAGAAGGAGGTGGACGCCCGCGAAGCCGCCGAACACCGCACGTGCCTTCAGACATCGGTCACCGAGCAGGGCGTGCGTGGCGAGGAGCCAGGGGATGGCCAACGCCACCGCGACGACGAGCTGGAAGAAACCGGCACGGGCGTAGGCGGCGTACGTGAGACCCGGAGTGACCTCGACCCAGGAACCTCCTCCGAACAGGTAACGGAACTGCACGATCACGAAGCCCAGGAACAGGAGATCAACCAGGCTCAGGGCGGTGGCCACCTCGGCGATCCCGAGAGTCGGGCGGGCTGGCTTGAGGCGTCGAATCCCCTCGAGCCTCGTGCCCGACGAGACGCCGACGAGGTAGCCGCAGGCAATCCAGGACAGGACGGCAATGACCACCACGTGCGAGACGAAGGTCTCCAGGTCGATCCTCGCCAAGTCTCCGACAATCGTGGCGAACACCTCGTCCGCCGATATGAAGAGTGCTCCGAAGACGACCAGCGGGACGAGCGCGAGGAGCACCCCTCCGAAGGCAGTCCGGACCACGGCGCGTGCCGTCCGTCGGCGTGAATCTGCTCCGTCCTGACCCCAGTGCCGGCGGTCGATCAAGCGAGCACTTCCGGACGCCGAGTAGAGCCCGGCTCCCGCCACGGCCTCGCAGATGTCCAACACGCCGGACCGCTTGGTCCAGGCGCGTCCCGCGTTGAGAGCCGGCAGCGAGAACGCTGTGAACGTCGCGACGAGGGCTCCGAGATAGAGAATGTCGGAGCCCCGCCACAGCTGAGCGGCACTACAGAGGAGCCCTACCGCAATCCACGACGACGCCTCCCGGCTGAGGGGCGATTCACCGCGCTGAGCCACGATCCAGACGGATGCGGCGAGACCCGCGAACAACAGAAGGACGTTGAGGCCGGGTCCTGCCGATGCCCGAAGAAGCTGGTCTCCGGCTAACCCCAGTCCGATGCCGGCCGCGAGGATGGTGGCAGCAGGCAAGGCGCGGTCGGTCACGTCGTCAGTCAATCGCCTCTCGCGGCCCGTGCGGAAGTCCTTGCGCTCGGCAACGACGGGCCCTCCGTGTCCAAGACCTTCCGACCACACTCCGGCTCGATCAGGCAGAAGGGTCAAGCGCCACTGAGTTCGCGGCCGGAGGCGCCCAAGCGGCTCCGGTTGGCGGCGAGTAGGCCGCAGAGCGCGCACGTCGCGGTGACGGCCCCCACCGTGACCAGGGCGGTGCGGCTGCCGAAGGCGTCCACCATCCAGCCCAGGATCGGGCCGCCGACGGCGCGGGCCCCCACGAAGACAACGCCGTACGCCGCGGACACCCGGCCCTGCAGGCGGGGATCGGCCGCGGTCTGCACCGATCCGTTGGACAGGCTCAGGAACCCGCCGCCGA
>VYAQ01000117.1 GCA_009844885.1 Gemmatimonadota bacterium | reverse complement strand
GGGAGGGGGGGCTCGCTAGGTGGGGGGCCCGATCGGGCACCGGGACCGCGCCCCGTTCGAACGTCGGGGCGCGGACAGGACTTGAGGGGAGGGCTATCGGGTACCCGATGCGAGTTCGGCGAATTGATACCAGTCGATCGATCGCTTCGCAACAATCCCGCCCCGCCCCGGCGGCCGCTCCACCAAGGCCACCAGGGTCGAACCCATCAAGCCGTAGCCGATCAGGCGGTCTCGGATCCGCACGGTGGGAGCGGCGACAGCCCGGCGGCCATTGCGGCCCGCTTCGGATCCCCCGGTTCCTCGTCGAGGCTGTGCTGGAGCCCGATTCTTACCCTACCCGTACCCTTCGGAGGTCGGCGATCATCGAATTCTGGGCGATCCTAGAGCCCGTAGATGAGCCGAAACCACACTGGACCCACCGTTCCGGACCGCCCGCGTGGTGCTGGCCGGAGAAGTCGGGGTTTACCGCTCGAACCCTCCCCGGTGGCGGCTTGGGTGCCGCGATTCTCAACATCTCCTAACGCACGCACGTTTGATCGACGCGGTAGCGGTGAATGTATGGAACAGAGAACTCGTCGAACGTGGTGCCCCAGACCTCGTTACGGCTCGCGAGGACAATACCGAGACGGGGACCCCAAGGTTTTCCAAACCTGTGACCCTGGTCAACCTCGACCCTGGCCACTAGCGTTCCATCCGAATCGTAGATCTCCCACACATCGACACGATCCTCGCGCATCTCTCGTAGCAACCAGATAGTCCCATCCGTTCCGGCTACTACCTCCCTAACTGGGGGATGGTATTCCGGAACCCAGAACGCGCTGCGAGCCGCAAGGCGTCGGCGCGAGCGCGTCGTTTCGCTCATGGGGGCTCGCAGGGATGGGCTGATGTGATCCCCCACTACCATTGTCGCGAATTCGTCCGCAAGGCGGCTCTCCATCGCAGAAGTAACTTCGCGCGGTTCGTACTCGACCGCTCGATGCAAGAGAGTGTCTCCACCGATTGAGATCACCAAAATGTCAAACGAAGGCGGAGTTCCGTCTTCATGCACTTTCGCGACCTGCACCACTGCGGAGCCGTCGGGCCTGAGTGTCGTCAGGTATTCGTTGAGTCCGTGAGTCGGCAGGTCCTTGAGCGGGTGTATGGCAAGCCACGGTCGACCGGGGTCCGCCTCATACTCTACCGCGTTGTTCGACCAATCGACGATCGCCAACGTGTCAATGACCTCTCCCGATCGTGATAGGCGGCGTAGAGGGAGCGAGGATGCGGTCAACCAAGCTCTCCAGTCAGTGATGCTGCGGCGCGCTGCCACCAATGTTCCGTCCGCGAGCATTCGGCCAGGCGTCAGGCGCGTCCCTTCCTCGGGCATGGGCAGGGTGAACTGCATAACCTCCGGCACGCGTTCGCTCGTGGTGAACAGCTGGATACGGCTTCGGTCGGCTATCCAAAGAGTGTCTCCGATCCACCCCACACCCGAGGCCGCGCCGGAGATGTCACCTGGTCCCTGTCCCGCCCGGCCGATCTCCCGTAGAAACTGGCCTTCGAGTGAGAAAACCTTGACTGCGGGAACCATGGCTTGGGCGACATAGAGGACGCTGTCAGGCCCAACCGCGAGATCGTTGATGTTTCGAATCAGGTCCGCGTTCTCTCGAGAGCCGATCCGCAGGACTTCATCTAGTCGCCAAGGTGTCGGGCACGCGAGCTGTGCGCTTACCGATACCGGCGCGCAAAGGAACAGAGCAATCGCAGAGATCGGTGCGCGCACTCTTGCCAGCATGGAGGCGAGCAAAGGACGACGCCAAGGCGTGCAAATCACTACGGCCGATCCTCGCGAAGCTCATCGAAAACGGCGAAGAACCGGAGTGAATCGAGGGGCCCGACGTTCAGTTGCCCGTTGACGAGGAAGGTCGGTGTACCCGTGATTCCCAAGCTGCGCGCCGCTGCTATGTCGGCATCCACGGCGTCGTCGCCCTCAGCACCGTCAAGGCAGCGCACGAACTCCTCTACCCTAGCCACTCCCGCGCGTTCAGCTAGCTCTGCTAGGCGAGCCCGAGATGTGTCACCAATCCAACTCTCCGTGGCATAGAGCAATCCGTGGAACTCCCAGAACCGTGCCTGTTTTCCTGCACACTCGGCAGCTCTTGCGGCCGGGAACGCCGAACTGTGTCCCGGCAATGGAAAATGTCTGTATACCAGTGCTACTTCGTCCCCGTACCTAGTTCGAATGGCCTGTAGATGGGGTTCCGCCGCCCTGCAGAACGGACACTGATAGTCGCCAAACTCAATGATCGTTACTGGTGCCGTCTCCGGCCCCGCGCGGTGGCCACCATCGGCATACTGCTCCCAGTCCGTGACCGCTGTGCCGCCAACCGGGCTAGCTGGCGGGGGATTTGCGTCGATAGCAGCCCGATAGACCACCACTCCCGCTACAACCACGGCCGCCAGTGCGGCAGCCAGAGTCGCAACATCCGTCGCTCTTTCCATCCGATTAGCCACTAGAAAGCTTCCCCGTTGCTTCGATTACGCACGCGTTCAGGAATTGTCAGACCAAAGGGGGAGAGGACCGGGCAGACCGTGAGCCGCCTCGCCGCCAGAAACCTTGGCTTCAGGAGTTGCTGCCGTAACTGGCATAGGGGTTCTCGCCCGTGGCAGCGACTTGCCGCCGCGCAAAGATCAGCCTCCTGGCGGCGGACCAGAACCACCCTGGCATACGACGAGATGGCTCCCACTGGAACACTCTTCGTATCCGCAGTCAGCTCCGCATTTCTCGGCCACACACCCGCTACCGTCGCAGCTGCCACTGCAGTAGAACATGAAGTTGCAATAGCTCGCTGAGCGTGTACCGGTGGCCCCGGCGGGTGCAGTCGCGAGAGCGATGATCGCGACGAACAGGGCACACACCGACGTCACTAGACGCTTGTATCGAGTCTTCATCCTCCAACCTCCTGTTGCTGTGGGAGCGGATACCCGTGGACATTCGTCCAACCGAGTCGGTCAAAAACGTACCGCCGAATCTCGTGGTGTCAATGGGCATCCGTGCCGATCGCTGTGCTCAGGGCGATTCTTACCGAGCCCATACCCCTCGGACCCGAGACCGTCGATTTGTGGGCGATCCTAGAGCCCGTAGATGACCCGAAACCGTGCTGGATCGACCGATTTAGGACGATCCCCGTGGTGCTGGCCGGGGAAGTCAAGGCTTACCGCTCGAACCCACCCCCGTCACGCTCGGGGCCTCGGAGCCGCGGCGGTCGCGGTGCAACAATTCGGGTGATGGTCCGGTCGCGCTCCCGCTCCCTCATGGTCTCGCGTACCGTCCACGCGCGCCGATCCGCTTCCACCAGTCTGCTTCGATAGAACTTGCGCCAACCGCGCTCGATCTCCCGGGCGCGCTCGCCGTGTGCCTTGCCCAACTCGGCCCGCTCGTCCGTGTGATAGCGGTCGAGATCCTCGCGCCAGCCCTCGACCAGGTCCGCCCGGCCCCGGATCGCCCCGGCCAGCTCCCTGAGCGAGCGGTCGAGCCGCCAGATCCGAAGCCGCCCCAGCACGGTACGGCTCTCCCGGTCGAGCCTCTGCCGCATCTCCTCCTGCCGCTTGTGCAACTCGGACCATTCCTTGCGCGCCCGGGTCGCAAGGTGCCGGATGCTCGACTCGCGCCCGCCCGCGACCGTCTCCCAGGCCTCCGCCTCTCCATGCCTCCATGCCTCCATGTCGACCCGATCCTCGCGGCGCGGCTTCCTGGCCCGCCGCGCCCGCCCGGGCTGCATCCCCTCGCGCCGGACGCGCGCCCAGTGGCGGGGCCGCTCCCCTGCGGGGCGAAGCACCTGCTGGCCCGCCCGCCGCCGCTCGTTGT
>VYAQ01000054.1 GCA_009844885.1 Gemmatimonadota bacterium | reverse complement strand
CGTCCGCACCGCTCGTCGCGCAGGAAACCGTCGGCCTCCCCCCCGCCGACAATCCGTTGGGCGTGGCCCTCGACGAAGTGTACCGCATCGGCGGCCAGAACCCCGAACGATGGGCAGCGTTCGGTCTGACCGTACACGTCGCCTTCGACGCAGCGGGCCGCCTCCACGCTTTCGACGAAGATGCCCTGCGAATCGTCGTGGTGCGACCGGACGGAAGCCTGGAACACGAGTTCGGGCGCGAAGGCGAAGGGCCCGGCGAGTTCATTCTGCCCACAGCGTTCACGGTGCTTCGGGACGGCACTGCAATCGTCTTTGACGGCGGCCGCCAGGCGTTCGTGCTGTTCCGTCCCGATGGCACTTTCGACCGGCAGATCCGGTTTCCGGCCGGTTCGGATGGCACCGTCAGCGTCCAGGGGATCTCGGCGACGCGCGGTCAGGCCGCCGTGGTCCCCTCTCCCGCGGTTGTCGTGACCGTGTTCGATCGAGCCAGACGGGAGGTGACGGTCCAGACCGGGCCCGTGGAACGGATCATGCTGGCGGGCGACGAGGTGCTGCGCGAAGTGATCGCCGAACACCGACTGGCCGGATCCGGCTCCCCGGGTGAACCCACCGTCTTCGCCCCGGCACTGATCGCAACCTCGCTGGCCGGCGGCGGAGCCGCGTTCGTGGACACGGGCACCTACACGGTCAGCGTGGCGGAGGCCGGGAGAGGGGTCGTGAGAGTGCTCCAGCGCCCGGGCGTGTCACCGAGACAGGTTACCGAAACACTGCGCGAGGCCTACATCGAGAGCAGGCTGGAAGTGATTAGAGAGGAGTTCGGCGAGGACCTGTTGCCCGGTGCCGTGGACGACGCGATGCTGCGCAGCGCGCTCGGCGACCTCGAGTTCGCCAGCGAGGTGCCCGTGGTACGCGCGCTGAAGGCGGACTGGACAGGACGGCTATGGGTGGAGCGCACGGGCACGGAAATGACGCTCACCGGGCTCGGCGGCGGACCGATCGATGTGCTGGACACCGGCGGCCGCTACATCGGAACCTACCCGGCAGGCTCGGTTGCCATGCCCGACGCCTTCGGTCCGGAGGGGCTGGTTGCGTTCATCGAGCGGGACGAGCTTGGCGTGCCCGTCATCGTCGTGCGACGACTGCCGGTCGCAGGGTCATGAAGCGGAAGACCACACAGGTGAGGGTGAACAGCCTGTTGCCCACCGGTTTTATCGCCATCGCCCAGAGACCGAGAATCGGCCCCGCATACATCCTGTGGGGCCTTCTCGGCTTCCTCGGCGCCCACCGCATCTACTGCCGCCGGCCGTGGGGATACCTGCAGGGCGGGCTCTTCACCGGCGGAGTGCTCACGGTGATCGGCATTTCCTGGGTGCCGGTCGAAGGCTTCTTCGGGCCCGTGTGGGCTATCTGGACTATGCTCGGAGGGATTGGTGCCGCGGTCACCGCCGTGCTGTGGATGCTCGTCGACGGCTTCCGGATTCCCGCGTGGGTGCGGAAGGGCCGAGTTGTGGGATGAAGCAGTTCATTCTGGCACCAACGCTCGCGCTGGCCTGCTTCGGCTGCGCGTCTTGGGCCTACTTGGACTCCTTGGGCTTCGCGCCGGAGTGCTTGGAGGCCAGGGAAAGGGTAAGGCTCTCCGGGGAGAGTACCCTGTTTGGCTCGAGCAGGCCGGGATCGGGGGAGCGACTACGGTTTGGGCGCTCGTGACCGGCGAAGGGTGCGTGGTGGACCAGCTGGTGAAGATCAGTTCCAGTTCCAAAGCCATGGACGCGGCTGCGCTCAGGGTGATCCGGGTCGCCCGGCTCGAATGGCCCGGCGAGCAACTGGAACCGGGGACTGCGGTCTGGATTGAGATAACGCTTACCTTCACAGCGAACTAGCTAGCTAGCTAGGGCTCGGGGGACCGGGTGGCGCACCTGCCGCCCCCCCCTCGGTCAACACCGGATTAGACGCCCGCGGGGGAATTGCTGGACGCAACCCCGCCGGGTTCCGCTCTACGGTTCGGCTGAACGAGCGTTTCGACATGGCACACCTCGGAGCGACTGTCGGCGATGTGCACAGTAGGCTCCTTGCTCCTTGGGCGTCCACATCCGAGCGCGTGCGGAGGTAGGAGCGAGCGTCGTGGTGGAACTTCCCTGACACCTTGCGGCCCAACAAGACGCGTCCTACTCTGTCCGGCCACTCGATGGGCAGGTTCGCGCCCCCCCGAAACCGGCGGGCACCAAACGGATAGGAGCAAGTCCAATGAAGAGTATCGCCATGCTCGTCCTGACCGGCATCTGCCTGGTCACCTTCGCCGCTCCGGTGCTGGCACCTGCTACGAGAGGAAAACCGCCAGCCAATGCCAATCACAGCATCGGTGTGATCGTCGACAGCGTGATCGTTCACGAGCCCACCGGAGACACACTTGCCGCCGACAGGTCCAGCAATAGCGTCGTCAGGTTCGAGCGGCGCCTGGACCCGGACGCGGCCTGTACGAGTGATGTCGGGTGTGATTATGGCACGTCCGTCCCACTGATCGACAGCGTGTTTGTAGAGAAGGCGGGCCTGTCTGTGGGAACCTACGAGGTGAGGCACTACTACCAGTTCGACCGCGGTTTCTGGGCGATCCGCTGCGGCACGGTGGTCGTGTCGGATAATACCCGCGGAGTCGTGCTAGACTGCCGAGAGCACACGGTGAGAAAGTGAAGATGAGAGTGTCAATGAGATGAGAGAGTCCGAAGCGAAGCACCTCGGCGGATGGCCGACCGGAGCAATCGTATAGGGCACGGGCCATCCGCTCTTTCCCTCGCAGAAACGAGGCCGCCGGTCTTACGGCTCCTTTGCTTGGATGCCTCAGAGGTTGCGCCTGCGCATGGCCAGGAACGCGCGGCCGAGCAGGAACACGTAAGACTGGCCGGGCGGTGGCGGATCCGAACTGGAGTCCGGGTCTTGCGACCAGTCTCCCCAACATCCATCGTGGGGGTCCACTCGACGAACTTGCCCCATTCCGCAAGGAGCGTGGGCACCGACACAGGAGGAACCCGTGACAACGACCGATCCTCCTCGCGCTCGCCATCGACACCGTGACCGGGTGCCAACAGACATTCTCGCCGTGGCTGCTTCGTTGCTCGCTTTGGCCGCCCCCATCGCTGGGTGCGCTACGGCAGCACCGCCGAACATGGGGCCGCCAGGCGTGTGCGATGCGGTGCCTCCTCCCGATTCCGTCGGAATGTTCCCGCCTATATTCCTCAATCCCGAAGCCGTGGGCCTGGCACTCACGCGCGAAATGAACCGCGAACGTGATCGGGCCACAGAATTTGGACGTTCCACCGCCCTGGCCGAGGCCCTGTTCCTGCTCCTTGTGGACGAGCGCGGCAGGGTTGCGGACACCAGGACCGAGGTCAGCACTGGACAGCCCGAGGTCGACCGGGCGATTTTGCGGGCGTTTCGGATCGCCCGTTTCCGGCCCGGCACCTTGAACTGCAAGCCGGCAAAGATGTGGTTCCCGATGCCCATGGCGGCATCCATCGGAGCACGGCGGCAGCCTGTTGATGATCGCGGTGATTGTCTGGCTCTGGCGCCACATCGCGACCACCATGGTCCCGAAATCGGAGGAAGACCGATGATCGTCGGCCGGTTGGCGTTGCCTGCAGGAGCAATCGTGCTGGCGGGCACGCTTTCCGCTCAACTGGCGGTCGACCTTGCCGGCACCGATCGGATCGACGTGCCCAGACGACCACCGACGCGCGCCAACAGTCCGCTCACAGGCTTGGGCCTGACCCGGAAAGGAGCACCGACAAGATGAATGTCTGGCTAGTGCTTGAATTCGCGAAGACCGTGTTCCTGGTCGGCTGGATCACATGGCTGCTGT
>VYAQ01000347.1 GCA_009844885.1 Gemmatimonadota bacterium | reverse complement strand
CAAGGTCCAGTACAACGGCAGGAAACGCAGATCGTGCAGCCCTGTAAGTAGTTAGAAGATTTTCTGTCGGGATTCAGACCTCTTTTGCTCCGCCCGTCCGGCAGCACGGCAATGGCCTCTGCCTCGCTGAACTCGCCGGGACCCTCGCCACGGCGCCCAAGCGTTTCCACAAAGACACCGAGCGAATCAAACACCCGAACATGCTGCGCCTGGACGTCCAGGACATGGATGGTCCCGTCGTCGGCAACCGCAATCGATCGGATGCTGCCGAAGAGATACTCCTCGGGGCCGTCCAGCTCGCCGATCGCGACCTCGGGCACAAGCGTGGCCTCCGCGCCCCAGACGCTTCCCGAGAGGGTGCGGACGACCGTCGTGTCGCCGATGGTCTCGGTGACGATCTCGGGGGTGGAGCCGGATGGGTCCGCGTCGGTTCCGCAGGCGGTGAGGAGGGCGGCGGCGGTCGGCAGCACGGCCAAGGTGCGTGTTCGCATGGGTGTACCTCCTCGCGGGCTGCGGGTCGTGCTGCGGACAATGGGACCCCGGTCTGTGGTTGAGACACCGGGATCCCGATCCGTAGTTGTCAATCAGGCAGAATCAGGCGCTCGCCTTTGGCTCCGGCACGGGTCGTCCCAACTCCCGCGCCCTGTCGATCCAGAAGCTCATCGCATCCTTGATGTTACGCAACGCGCTCTCCTGGTCGTCTCCGTGCGCCATGCACCCGGGCAACTCGGGCGCCTCGGCGACGCCTGATCCTCATTGCTCCAGTAGAGAATGATCTCGTACTTGTTCATCAGTCCTCGGTTCCAAGCCACCGCGCACGCGCTCCTCGCATCCAAGATACTGCAACCGCGGCCAGCCCGGAGAAGCGAACGCCCCCGCCCGACCGTCCGCGGACTGTGAGTCATCGCGGAAATCATGTTGCAATCTCTGTTAAGCAAGATTATCTTACATCAATGTCAATGGAATCGACTAATCGCATCGGTTCCCGGCTAAAGGCAGCGCGCGAGCGATCAGGGCTGACCCAGCAGCAGCTTGCCGATGCCGTGGGCCTGCGGCACCGCCAAACCGTCGCGAGCATTGAATCCGGTGAGCGTCGGCTGAGCGCTTCGGAACTGATCGGTATCATGCCGGTGCTCGGTGTCGACCTGGACTACTTCACTGATCCGTTCCGACTCGTGGGCGAAGGGCAGTTCTCGTTCAGAACCAGTGCGGGTGTAGAGCCTCAGGTGCTGGATCGGTTCGAGCAGCGCGCCGGGATGTGGATCGCGACGTACCGGGAGCTGTCCCGCGAGGAGGGTCATCCGCCGCGATGGCTGGGTTACAAGCTGAATCTGAGTGCGGACTCCTCGTTCGAGGACGCGCAGGCCGCAGGCGAGGCGGCGGTTGAGGCCTGGGGCCTCGGACCGCGTCCAGCCGAGCGGCTGCGATCCGTGATGGAAGACCGCCTCCACGTGCTGGTACTGCATGTCGATATGCCCCCCGGCGTATCGGGAGCGGCTTCTCGAGTGCCCGGGCTGAATTGCGCGCTGATCAATAGACAGGAATCCACCGGCCGGCGGAAGTTCGACCTGGCGCACGAGCTGTTCCACCTGCTCACCTGGGACGCGCTCCCGCCTGAACGTGCGACCGTGGTAAACCAACGTGTCCGCGGTAGTAAATGGCGGGTGGAGAAGTTGGCCGAGAACTTCGCAGCCGCCTTGCTCATGCCTGCACCGGCCCTCAAACCGGCTTGGGACTCGGAAGCAGACGCGGACGACATGCACGACCGGATCAACAAGGTCGCCAGCCAGTTCAGGGTTTCCTCGCCGGCGTGCAAGTGGCGGCTCTACAATCTGGGGCTGCTTTCGAAGAGGGACTTGGGCGGGATAGAGGACTGGCGTCTCTCCGGAAAAGGTCACGCGCGCTGCGGAGACCGAGAGAGACCGCTATTCAGCGCATCTTTCGCGGAGCGGCTGAGCGTCGCCCTCGACAGGGGTCGGTTGTCGGTCAAACGAGCTGCAGCTCTTCTCGGGGTGTCCGTGACGCTGTTGGCGGAGATCCTGCACGATTACGGTCATGAGACGTACTTCGAGGCTTGAGGGCGTTCTCGTGGCCGCGGCCGGCATTGTGTTGGTCGACACGATGATCGTGATCGAAGCGGTGGACACGAGTTGCTGGAACGCCATCACCGGCCAGAAGCGGGTGGTGACGGTGCAAGAGTGCGAAGACGAACTGCGCCGTGGAGACCCGTTGACGCCGGGCTACGTAACCGTGACCGACGACGACATCGCCCGCTGCCAAATCGTGGTGCTCTCGGACGCCCGCCGGGCTGAGTTCCAACTCAGCTATTCTGACGCCCACCGTCTTGATCCCGGCGAACGCGACCTGCTGGCCTTGGCCTCATCCCTTCAAGACGACTTCAAACTCTGTTGTTGCGACAAAGCCGCGGTCGTGGCTGCTCATGCGCTCGGCTTGCTCGATCACGTAGTTTCGCTCGAAGCAGTGGCGAGTTCCGTGGGTGTCCGGCCACGCCGGGCTCTCAAACGGCAGTACACTGAGCAGGTGCTGGGCGCTTGGCGGACTTCTTTGTTACTTGGGAGCGGCCTGTGACGTGACCAATTGGGAGGATACTCCGAAATAGTTGAACCAATTTGGAGCACACTCCGAATTGGTCCGGTTTGAGATCCCCCCTACCGCCACCCCCCGATGTCGTACCAATCGACCGCCCGGGCGGGAATCCCTTCCGGGTCGTCCGGCGTCGGCGTCCGCTCGACCAGAACCGCCAGGGTCGATCCCGCCACATCGAATCCCAGGACTCGATCGTGCACCCTGACGCTGGCGAAGAACGTCCCCTCGCGCGGCACGTAGACGTCCAGCCAGGAGAATTCGTCCCGGTCCCGCTCGGTGGCGATCCAGAATCGGCCCTGGTCGTCGAACTTCTCGCTCCACGAGAGGTGATACTCCTTGGGCGTGTTCCGGAATTGTTCCAGGGCTTCGCCGCCGACTCCGGCCCGTCCGCGTGCCCTTCTGGATTCCGTCCACGCGGCGATGTCGCGCTCCGACGGCAATTCGTCCGTGTACGTCGGCGCTCGCACGACCGTCGTCTCTCCGCCGGGTGAGACGAAGACCACATGCCCTCCGCACGCGGTGAAGACCCAGCCGCCGCCTGGGCCGGGGAAACCGTAGTGGACTTTCTCGCATTCGATTTCAGCGTCGACCGGAGGAAGCTCCTCCTGGCGAACCACCGTCCCCGATGCGATGTCGATCTCGAACATGCTCATGAACCCGCCGCTTCCTGCCCCGGTCTCGAACAAGGCGAAGTCGAAGGTCGTGATCGCCACGCCCGCGACGCTCTCGCCGAACCGCCACACGGGTATGAAGTCCGCCGCAGCGGCGCCGGGAAGGAGCATTTCGGTCACCAGAGCTCCCGACGGCTCGAATACGGAGAATCGATTCAGGCCGAAGTCCAACACGCCCACGGTCCCGTCGTGACCGCCAACGAGAACGTTGGTCATGTCGAATTCGCCGGGGCCCTCGCCCTCGCCTCCGAATACGCCGACAACCTCTCCGCCGCGGTCGAAGCAGTGGACCCGGTATTCGTAGTCCTCAGACACGCAGGCCGTGGTTTCATCCGCCAGCAGCGCGATCAGGCCACGCGTATCGAAAGGCAACTCGGCGGTGCCGACACGATCGGGCACCAGCGTCCGAAACGCGGCGTCGTCGCCCTGGCAGCCCCACGCCAAAGCCGCAGCCAGGGCCATGGTCAACGCGATGGGCGCTCGTCTCACTGCGGACCCCTTTCGCCTCCTACCCGCCCCCGAAGGCCCGGTCCGTCTTGGCCGCCATCACGAAGTCGTTCACGTGCAGGTTGCGGATCTTGTGGGTCCACCAGGTCACCGTGACGCGGCCCCACTCCGTCAGCAGCGCGGGATGATGGCCCTGCTCCTCGGCCAGCTCGCCGACTCGGTTCGTAAACGCCATCGCGGCGGCAAAGTTCCCGAACGTGAAGACGCGCTCCAGCGCAGGAATCCCCCCGCGGTCGATGATCTCCCACTCCGGGATCTGCCTGCCGTACTCCGCGATCTCGGCCTCGGTCGCGGGGGGCGCGCCCACGCGGCACGCCTCGCACGTCTGCCCGACCAAATCGGTGACGCTCATGGCCACAGCCACCCGAAGGCGCCTCCGGTGAGCAGCCCGTAGATCGCCCCGTCGGCCATGCTGCGCGCGGTCGCCGCCCACCCCTGGGACTGCCAGATCGCGTCCTGGGCGTGCGCGAGCGCGTATCCCATGAACGCCGCCGTCGACGAGATCTTGAACACCGCCATGTACTCGGCCCCGGGACCCAGCGCCAGGCCCGTCACGTAGGCCGCAAAGAGCCCCACCACCAGACAGTACACGAACCACTGGCCCAGCGCCTTGTTCATGTTGTTCCGAGGGGAAAGGACGGTGATCATGGCGGCCGGTCCCCGCTTGACCTTCTCCTGGAACGCCTCGCTCCTCATCGCCGCCATGTCCGCGGCGTGCGGCAGCGAGTAGTTGCCGGGCGGAATGTCGAAGCCGCGCAACGCGTCCATCACCCCGTCCTCGTCGGGGACTCCGCTGAAGTCGTTCTTGTGCCAGTTGAGGAACATGTGAATGGCCGAACTCGCCACGAATACGAGCACCGCGGCCACCAGGATGGGAAGCCAGAGACTCAGGGCGGGAACCATGGGGTTACTCCTTTGGTGAAGGGTCGGTTTGGCGCGCGCGGCAGGGCCGGCGGCACGAATGCTACCACGGCAACTTCGGCAGATCCGCGATCAGGTCCGCGTACACGTGCTGGAGCCCGTCCGCGATGATCAGCGGCATCACGGTGATGTGGTCGCGGTCGGTGTACAGCCGGGTGCGCACGTCCAGGCTTGGGTATCCGCGCAGGCGGAGATTCTCGGCCAGCAGCGAGGTGCGGCTCACCAGGCGCTGGGCGGACAGGCCCGGGTTGTTGATCTCCCCGTCGCCCATACCGAAGAAGACCTTCGCGTCCAGGTCGTCGTGCTCGGCCGCGTACGCCGCCTCCAGCTCGATCGTGAGTCCGTTCGTCCCGCTGCCGATGATGAAGCGGTCGAACGCGCCCCGCCGCGCCAGCAGGGCGTAGCCCGCGAACGCGCCGCCCGCCGAGTGGCCCCAGAGCGTGTGATCGTCGGCCATGCGGTACTGCTCGCCGAGCAGCGGACGCAAGCGTTCCACCAGGAAGTCGAGGAACCGGTCGCCCTTCAGCAACGGCTCCATCGCCGCGAAGTCGAGGCCGAACTCTTCCCTCATATACTCCGCCGCCACACCCTCATCCGCCACGACCGTGCCCGGCGGGAAGAGGTCGTAGGTGCGCTTGCCGAGGCCGGTCATGCCTTCCTCGCTCGGGTGCCCGACCCCGACCACGATGATCTCGGGAATGCGGGCGCCCAGGGTGTATAGGTTGACGATCCCGGCGGTCATCGCGAAGGCCATTGCGCCGTCCATCGACCAGAGCACCGGGTAGCTCCGCTCCGGCGACGTGTGGTACGACGGCGGCAGCGCGACCAGCACCTCGTGGTCGTAGTCGTAGCCCTCCGCGCGGACCTGCGCGGGCTCTTCCCACGACATTGCGTACGGGACGACCTGGGCGGCCGCGGGGGCCGACGCGTCCGCGTTTTGCGACACGCCGGAACTCGGGAGCAGCGCGGTTCCCGCCGCAGCAAGGATGGGAAGCCACAGACGCGGGATTGAAGTCATATTCCGGGACTCCTCGAAGGCGTTACCAGTTCGGCGTCGGCAGATCGACGATCAGGTCCGCGTACACGTGCTGCAGCCCGTCGCCGATGATCGATGGCATGGCAGTGAAGTGGTCGCGGTCCGCGTAGAAACGGGTGCGCAGGTCCAGGCTGGGGTACTCGCGCAAACGCAGGTTCTCGGCGAGCAGCGTGGTGCGGCTGACGAGCCGCTGGGCGCACAGGGGCGCGTGGTTGATCTCGCCGTCCGCCATGCCGATGAAGACCCGGGCCTCCAGGTCGTCGTGGTGCTTCGCGTATTCGGCCTCCAGGTCGATCGTGAGACCGTTGGTGCCGCTGCCGATGATGACGCGCCCGAAGGCTCCCGGCCGGGCCAGCAGCGCGTAGCCCGCGAAGCCCCCGCCCGCCGAATGTCCCCAAAGCGTGTGATCGTCGGCCATGCGGTACTTCGCGCCGAGCGCAGGGCGCAACTGCTCCACGAGGAAGTCGAGGAACAGGTCGCCCGTCAGGAACGGCAGCGACATCTCGAAGTTGAAGCCCATTCTCTTCATATACTCGTCGCCCAGCCCCGGATCCGACCACACGCTGTCCGGAGGGAACAGGTCGAAAGTGCGGTTCGCCATTCCCAGCCTGCCGCCCTCGCTGCGATGCCCGACGCCCACGACAATGATCTCCGGGATGCGCTGGCCCACCGTGTAGAGATTGGCGACTCCGGCAGTCAGTGAGAAGGTCATCGCTCCGTCCATGGACCAGACCACCGGGTAGCTCCGCTCTGGCGCAACGTGGTAGGACGGCGGCAGCGCGACCAGCACCTCGTGATCGTAGTCGTATCCGTCGGCGCGCGCGTAGGTCGGCTCCTCCCATGACATGGCGTAGGGGATCAGGTCGGCCCGCGCGTGCTCCGTCATCGGATCAGGTACCACTCGGTCTGGTACGGCCGGAAGTACTCGTAGCCGTCGGGTGTCAGGTAGCCGTCGTCCTCCATGGGGACCCGGACGGTGCCGCCGTCGTATTCGGGGATCTCGGTCGTGGCGCTGAACTCGATGGAGCGGTACGAACCGGCGCGCAGGTGCGAATCCCACTCGGGCGGAGACGACAGGTCCATGTCGCGGGCGTTGATCGCGGGGCCGAGCGCGTGACCGTGGTAGCCGATCGGGTGTGAGTACAGGCTGGGCAGGAAGTCGACGTCCTCAAGCTCCGCCGCGATCGCGAGCGTTGCCTCCCAGCCGGTCATGCCGGGGCGAGGGGCGGTCGCGAAGGCCTCGTGCACGATGTTGGCGTTGCGGAGCGCGGTTTTCAGCCCGTCGGGCACGTCGTCCTCACCCTCCCGAAGTATGTATGCCACTTTTTGCCAATCGCTGGCGAAGCCCAGGTAGTCGAAGCCGCAGTCCATGTGGATGATGTCGCCGCGCCGGAAGACGAGGTCGTCGGGCGAGGGATGGATGTACAGGATCATCTCGCCGCTCGCTTCGTTGAAGCGCTGTACCGCCACGTGGATCTCGAACCACGGCTTGCCGCCCACGCCTAGCTCGGCGATCGTGTGCTCGAAGAACCACTTGATGTCTTCGGCCTGCGTTTCGCCGGGCGTGATCACGACGTTGGAGAGCGCGGTCTGGGCGATTACATCGGTGGCCAGGACAAGTTGCCGGTAGTGCTCCAGCTCGCCGGGCAACCGCGTGTCGAAGACCTCCTCGATCAGCGGGGCCGCCGAGACGAAGCGCGACTCCGCTTCCGGGCCCATGGCGTCGGCCAGGAACCGGTAGCTGTCGTGGGTGAGGCTGCTGTCGTGCCCCCGGTTGCCACCGATGGCGAGGCCGATGGTGGCCGGCTCGTAGCGTTCCCAGAGCACTCGCAGACCGGTGGGCGTGTCCTGGATGCCGCGGGCGTTGCGCGCGGCCGGCAGCGGGTCGAAGAACCGGCGGTAGTCCGCAGTGGGACGCCAGTAGTCGGAGTAGGCGGCCAGGCCGTCTTCGCCCGCGTCCACGAATACCATGACGTCGCGCCGGCGCGCGTACTGGAGCGGCGGGGCCACGTAGTACAGGGCCGGATCCTGGTGGAACTCTTCGCTGACCACGATCCACATCCCGATCCCGTGGGTGCGCATCTGACCGAGCAGGAGCGCACGTTTCTCCGCGAGCCACTCCAGCCGCAGTTCGTACTGCGCGCGCAGGCCGAGCAGTTCGGGCATGCCCGGGATCACGCGGCCGTCGAAGAGCTCGACGGGCTGGGCGGATACCCTCGGCCGGTCGTTGTCGGCAGGCGCGCCGGCGGGAGCGCAAGAGGAGAGGAGGGCGGCGGTGGCCATCGCGGCCATGCGCGCAACACGTTCGTCGCGGAGTCTTCGGCTCATGTCAGCACCTCCCGGAAAAACGCCCCTACGACAGGTCCCACCCATCCATCTTGCTTCCCACAGATGCGCCCGCAAGTGTAAGGCAGCCGCCGAACATCCCTCGCGTTCCGAGTTCGCGCCATGAGAATCGCCGCCCGACCCACGCTCGCCGCCCTGTTCCTGCTCGTCGCCTGCCAGGCCGCCGATCAACCCTCCCAAGCGACCGACGAGGCCGCACCCCCGCCCGGCTACGATTTCGAGGGCCCCGCATTCGAATTCGAGGAGGTCGTGCCTGGGGTCTATCACGCCCGGGGTACCGGCAGCCTCGCCGTGGGATCACACGGTGCGGTGATCGTCAACGAGGAGGACGTGCTGCTCGTCGAGTCGCACATCTCGCCCGCGGCTGCCCAGGCGGTGGTAGACGAGATCGAGGCGCTGACCGACAAGCCCGTCCGCTACGTGGTCAACACCCACTACCACTTCGACCACGCCCACGGCAACCAGATCTACCCGCCCGAGGTGCACGTCATCGGCCACGAAGTCACCCGTGAGATGCTGGAGAACGGGGGATCCATGGGGCGGTCCTACCAGTCGTTCGTCGGTGGACTGCCGGATCAGGTGGCGGCCCTCGAGGCGCAGGTCGCGGCCGCGGAGGACGAGGAGGAGCGCGCCGAGCTGGAGGGCCGCCTGGCATACACGCGAAACTACCTTGCTGGCCAGGAAGCGGTCGTGCCGGTGGGTCCCAACACGACGCTGTCCGAGCGCATGACGCTCTTCCGCGGGGATCGCGAGATCCGGCTGCTCTTCTTCGGACGCGGCCACACCGGCGGCGACGTGGTGGTGCACCTGCCTCGGGAGCGCGTGCTCATCACCGGCGACCTGCTGCTGCCCCGTCTGCCCTATATGGGCGATGGCTACCTGGACGAGTGGGACGACACGCTGGAGCACCTGAAGTCACTGGACTTCGACTGGGTCATCCCTGGTCACGGCAACCCGTTCCAGGACAGGGAGCGGATCACCTACCAGCAGGAGTACATGCGGGACCTGCAGGCCCAGGCCGCGGCGCTGCATGCGGAGGGACTGTCGTACGAGGAGGCGGCGGCGCGGATCGACATGTCGGACCACGCGGACAACTACCCGCAGATCGCGGGGGCGGGGGTGCCGCCGGTCACGGTGCAGCGGATCTTCGAGCTGCTGGACGGGGGAAGCTGAACCGAACCGCAGCCGTCGGGGCCGTTCCGCTGCAGCCGCCTTCTCACCCCGGAAGTCCTCACCGTTCCGTGGTGGCTGGTGATGCAGTACGGTCGGCCCCGTAGGTCGGGTCCAGGCGACCCGCTAACGGATTGCCGACGCCCCCGGTCCTGACGGTAGGCACCGCTGGTCCCTGCCAGCGAACGGCTTCCCCCACGAACACAGGGTGAACACCCATGGACCACAACGACTACGGCGGGCTGCACGAGGACCTGAGGCTTACGGGCTCTGCGATGAAGCGTCGGGACATGTTGAGGCTGGCCGCGGGTGGCGTGGGTGCGCTGTACTTGTTCGGGCGGGCGGACGCGGTCCGCGGAAGTGCAGGCCCCAGCGGCACCTGCGACAAGATTCCCGAGGAGACCGCGGGCCCCTTCCCTGCCGACGGGTCGAATGGGCCCGACGTTCTCAGCCACGCGGGCGTGGTCCGGTCGGACATCCGGCCCAGCTTCGCGGGTCTGTCGGGGATGGCGCCGGGTGTGCCCCTGACGGTGACGTTGCAGCTGGTCGACCTCCAGAGCGGTTGCGCGCCCGCGGCGGGGCTGGCCGTGTACGTGTGGCACTGCGACCGCGAGGGGCGCTATTCGCTGTACAACCGGGGCGTCACCGAACAGAACTTCCTGCGCGGCGTGCAGGAGAGCGACTCGAACGGCGAGTTGTCGTTCACGACGATCTTTCCGGGCTGCTACCGTGGCCGGTGGCCCCATATCCACTTCGAGGTATTCCCCAGCCTTTCCGCCGCGACGGACGAGCGGAACAGGGTCGCGACCTCGCAACTGGCGTTTCCTGAAGCCGCCTGCGACGAAGTGTACGCGGTGGAGGGATATGAGCCGAGCGCCCGCACCAGGCAGCGCATTTCGCTCGCGCGGGACAGCGTCTTCCGGGACGGTGTGGCGCAGCAGATGGCCGCGATGACCGGCGATGCAGCGACGGGCTACACGGCGAGGCTGACGGTCGCGGTGTAGCGGGGCGACAGTAATCCCTACCGCTCCGGCATCGCCACCGCCTCACCCGGCTTCGGCCTCACACCCTCGGCAAAGAGCTGCGCGTTCAGCGCGGGCACCCGCGACGTGATCAGCTCGTTGAGCGGGCCCAGCAGCTCCTCCATCGCCTCCCAGGCGCGATCGACCTGCCACCTCTGGTCCTCGGTCGGCAGGGTGGACGAGCCCTGGATGGCCGTGGCCACGCCCGCGTTGCGGCGCGCCTCGCCCACGTCGTCGTCGATCTCTTCCAGCGCCTCGCGGATCGCCTCCAGCTCTTCGGCGAGCCCCTCGGGCGCTTCGGCCGCGGCCTCGATCAGCTTCTCGGCGGCGTCCAGTTGCCCCTCGAGCCGGTCGACCGCGCGGCCGGCCTCGTAGATCGACGGGGCGAGCGCGTGCAGGCTCAACAGCGCGTCCTGGCGGGCCATGCGGTCGGCGCGGGTCATGGGGCGGCGGGGGTCGGCCTGGATCTCGACGGTCGAGGACCAGGTCTCCCCGCCCACCGTCATGCTCACCGTGTAGACGCCCGGCATTGCGACCGGGCCGCGGGGCGTGCCCGGCTGCCCGAATCCGACGGGCCCCTGCGGGCCTTCCGGCTCGTAGGGCGCGTCCATGCGCCAGTCCCAGACGACCTCGTTGATGCCGGCGTCTGACGGCGCTTCCAGGGTGCGGATGTGGGTGCCGTCCGAGGCGGTGATCGTGAGGGCGAAGGTGGTGCTCTCCGTGTCGGTATCGGCTTCCCGTTCAGCCATTGCGCCGCCCGCGGCTCCGGCGGTTTCCGCAGGCGCACTGTCGGCCATATCGCCGCCGTTTCGCGCATCGGCCTCGTCGCCGTCGCCGGGACCGTCGCCCTCTGGCCCCTCCTCCTCGGCCATCGGCGCTTCCCACTCGTCGCGCAGGTAGTAGCGGATCAGGGTGCCGCGCGGGGGGTTCGGGGCCGAGTACGTCGCGCCGGTGAAGGGCCAGTCGCCGCGCTGGGCCCACATGATGGTCTCGCGGGCCTGGGGGAAGATGCGGCCGGCTTCGGCGAGGGTCTCGGCGGACAGGTGCTCAAGCGGTGACACGTCGGCGAGGATCCAGAAGGAGCGGCCGTGGGTGCCGACGAGCAGGTCGTTGTCGCGGGGATGGATGAGGATGTCGTCGACGGGGACGACGGGGAGGTTGTTCTTGAGCTGGGCCCACTGCTCGCCGCGGTCGACCGAGACGAAGACGCCGACCTCGTTGCCCACGAAGAGGAGGTTGGGGGCGCGGTGGTGCTCGGTGATCACGTTGACCGACCAGCCGTCGGGCAGACCGTCGGTGATCCGGCGCCAGCTGTCGCCGTAGTCCTCGCTCACGTAGACGTAGGCGGCGTAGTCGGCGTTGCGGTGCCCGTCGAAGCTGGCGTAGACGCGGCCTTCCGCGTGGTGCGAGGGCTCGAGGCGGCTGACGTAGGTGCGCTCGGGCAGGTCCGGGATGCGGTCGGCGACGTTGGTCCACGTGGCGCCATCGTCGCGGCTGATCTGGACATTGCCATCGTCGGTGCCGACGTAAAGCAGCCCGGGGGTGAGCGGGGATTCGGCGAACGCGGTGAGGTTGCCGTAGGTCGAGATGCCGTCGTTGACCGACAACTGGGGCTCGGAGCCGGGGACGCCCATGATCTCGAGCTCCTTGCGGTCGATCTGTTTGGTCAGGTCGACGCCGCCGACTTCCTCCCAGGACATGCCGCGGTCGCGCGAGCGCAGGAGGTAGTTGGCGCCGAGGTACACGGTGGCCGGATCGTGGGGCGAGAGCTGGAGCGGCGAGTTCCAGTTGAAGCGGTAGGTCTTGGCGGTGTCGCCGTCGGCGCGCGGCCCGGTGATGGGGCGCATCGGGGTCTTTTCGCCGGTGGTGAGATCGTACCGGTTCATGTTCCCGTTCTGGGACTCGGAGAAGACGATGGTCGAGTCGGTGGGGTCGACGATGGTGAAGAAGCCGTCGCCGTAGGCGGTCTCGTACCAGTCCTGGTGGCGGATGCCGTGGAACGAGCGTGTGTTGGAGGGCCCGCACCAGGGGTCGTTGTCCTGGAGACCGCCGCAGACGTAGTACGGGTCGCGCATGTCGAAGCCGATGGCGTAGAACTGGCCCAGCGGGAGGTTGTCGAACATGCGCCAGTGGGCGGTGCCGTCCCAGCTGGCGACCACGCCGCCGTCGCTGCCCAGGATGAGGTGGTCGGGATCGTCGGGATTGATCCAGAGATCGTGGTGGTCGACGTGGACCTGGGAGGCGCCGTCGCTGCGGAAGGTGCGGCCGCCGTCGTCGGACACCATGAGGTTGGTGCCGAGCACGTAGATGCGGTCGACGTTGGTCGGGTCGATGCGGACCTGGGAGTAGTACATGGGCCGCGGGTTGGTGTTCGACATCTTCTCCCAGGTGTCGCCGCGGTCGAGGGAGCGGTAGAGGCCGCTTTGGCGGTCGCCGCCTCCGCCGCCGCCGAAGAAGCCCGCGTCGGGGCTGCGGGCGTCCGCTTCGATCAGGGCGTAGACGACATTGCCGTCCTGGCGGAAGATGTCGACGCCGATGCGTCCCTTGTCGCCTTCGGGCAAGCCCTCGGTCAGTTTGGTCCAGCTGTCGCCGCCGTCGAAGGTGCGGTACAGGCCGCTGCCGGGGCCGCCGCCGTTGAAGCCCCAGCCGGTGCGCTGCCGCTGGTACATGGCGGCGAAGATCGTGTTGGGGTCGCCGGGGTCCATGGCGAGGTCGATGGCGCCGGTGTGTTCGTCGATATGGAGGACGTTCTCCCAGGTTTCCCCGCCGTCATGGGTGCGGAAGACGCCGCGCTCCTCGTTCGGGCCCCACAGGTCACCCACGGCCGCCACGTAAACGATGTCCGGGTTGCGGGGGTGGATGAGGATACGCCCGATGTGCCTGGTGGCGTCGAGGCCCATGTGGCGCCAGGTGTTCCCGGCGTCTGTGGACTTGTAGACGCCGTTGCCCCAGCCGGACGACTGGCGGTTCTGCGGCTCCCCGGTGCCGACCCAGACGAGGTTCGGGTTGGACTGGTCGAGGGTGACGTCGCCGATGGAACTGGTGGGCTGGTCGTCGAAAAGCGGCGTCCACGAGGTGCCATGGTTCTCGGTCTTCCAGACACCGCCGGTACCGGTCGCGATGTAGAAGACCTGCGGCTTCGACTCGACGACGGCGAGGTCGGCGATGCGGCCGCCCATGAGCGCCGGACCGATCTCACGGTACTGCAGGTGCGAGACGGCGGTCTCGAGGGTGGTCTGGGCAGCGGCGGGCGCGGGACTCGACGTCATGGGCAATGCCAGGGCGGCGGCCGCGGTGCAGAGGAGGCGGAGGCTGCGATGGGTCATGATGGTTCTCGGTGTCTCGGGGAAGCAGCGGGCGGACTTCGGCTATTGCATGGGGGTGATCTTCGCGCGGACGACGTAGGGCACGTCCAATTCGTCGAAAACGACTGTCCGGTAGGAGTCGCCGCCGGGGGGCAGCGCGAGCGAGGGCCGCGACCTGCCGGACGCTGGCATTCTCGACTCGTCGATTGTCGTCACGGCGCGCCAGCCCCCTTGTTCATCCGTTTCACCACGACCGTCTGCACTTGCAAGTCGTTCATTTCGACGAACGCAACCAGACCATCCGGACCGAAGGCGGCCGGCAGCGACATCGTTCCCGCAGGATAGCTGCCCAGGTAGCGGCCGTCCGGCGTTGAGCACGTCGATGGGCCCGTCGTCCACGGGACCCTCACCGCGCCGCAGCACCCAGATATGTCCGTCCCAGGTCGTTGCCAGGCCGCGAATCACGGACAGTTCGGTGTGGAACTCCAGTTCTTCGATGCGCCTGCGCCGTGCCGGAAGATCCGCCCCCGGTGCGGCGTTTTCCTCCAGCCTGTCCACCCGGCGCCGCTTCTCGGCGCGGATCATGCGGCTGGTCACCGACTCGGGCTGGAAGGGACGCGTCAGGATTCGCACGACGCCCCCTCCCGCCTCGGCGACCTTGACCGCGTACGTCGACGAGTCCGAAAACGCAACCCGCCCGTCCGAAAGGACCCCCCAATGGAGTTCCGGGCTGAATTCGGGGAGCCGCGACGTGGGCCTGGGCGCAGTGTTGACCAGATCCGTCTGATCCATCTCGCTGATGTCCACCGGGGGCAGCCATGCCTCCGCGATCGTGTCCGTCACGGTTTCCTCGCCCGACAGGATCGTGCGTTCGAACGGGTGCGACGTGGGGAAACGGACCGGGGTGCTGAAGGCCGCTCCGGTTATCGTCCAGACGGTCGGGCGCGTCGGTACTCCGATAACCGCTTCCGATCCGGGCTGGGCCACGACAGGTCCGACGCTTGTAACAGCAGAGACTTCGGCCATGCGCACCAAGCGCTCGATTTGTCCGTCGGCGGCGAAGAGGTGGTAGCCACGGCGGGCGACATCGGCAACGATCACTCGTCCATCGGCGAACACCGCCACGGCGCCTGCGGAGCCGAACTCGCCCGGACCATCACCTCGTCCACCCAATTGCCGCGCGAGTTGCCCGTCCGGGCCGACCACGAATACGATCTGTGTCTCCATGAGCCAGTCGAACAGAAAGAGGTTGCCCGCGCCGTCGAACGCAGCACTCCGGACGTATCCGAACTGCTCCCAGTCTTTGCCTGCCATGGTGCCCAGCCGGTAGAGCTCCTCGAATTCGACCTCCAGCCAGCGGTCCCCGGCGGGTAGCTGGACGATCTCCTGGGCGCCCGCGGATGGTGCGAGCAGCAGCGCGAACGACAGGACAAGACATCCCGGAGTGTGTTTTCTTGCCATGCGTATGGTTATGCCATATCTGATTTCGGGACTGGCTCAGACGGCAACAGGAAAAGGACCACTTGAAGACCACGATCAACCTTAACGACCAGCTACTACGCCGAGCAAAGCGGCAGGCTGCGAGCCGGGGCATCACGCTTACCCGCTTCATTGAGGACGTAGCGTCCTGACCCAGGCATGTCGCGCCCAAGCCAAGCCGAGCGAGACGACCGCGCTGGCCTCAGGCCGCGTTTGCCAACACCCAGTTCGGGGTTCCACCTTTCGCACATGAGGACGCCGCTCCGACAATCCCGCCCTGGCCGTTTGCCGCTTGCATTCGCCGTGGCGCTTGCCGTCGCATGCGGAGGCGACACAACCGAACCGCCGCCCCGACGACCGGTCCCGGTTGCCACCACCGTTCTCCTCACCCCCGCATCGGCCACGATTACCGCGATCGACGATACGCTGCGCTTCTCGGCGGATGTTCGCGACCAGGAAGGCCAACCGATGACCGCGGTGGCGATAAGCTGGCGGTCGAGCGACCTGCTCGTCGCGACCGTGAATACCCTCGGCGTCACCAGGGCGACCGGGAACGGCACCACCACGATTACCGCGATGGTCAGCGGGGTGTCGGGTACGGCCGCCCTCACAGTCGAGCAGCAGGTCGCGGCGGTCACCGTCTCGCCCGATTCGTCGGTGCTTGTCGTCGGCGAGACGCGGCCCCTGGAAGCGGCCATCGTGGACGCCAACGGTCACGCGGTCCAGGGGGCCCAGGTGGCGTGGGCGTCCAGCGACACGACCGTGGCCGCGGTGGACGAATCGGGCCGGGTGACGGCGGCGAGTGTGGGCCGGACGACCATCACCGCCGTGTCGGATGAGGTGGTGGCCGAGGTGCCCGTCGCCGTGTTGCCGACGCCGGTCAGCATGGCCATCGCGCCGCAAGCGATCGAGTTCGCCTCGCTGGGCGACACAATCGCGCTGGCGGCGACGGCCTTGGACGCAGAAGGCAACGAGATCGAGGGTCTCGCCTTCATGTGGTCGAGCACCGACACCGCGGTCGCCAGCGTGGACGCGCTGGGTCGGGTCGTCTCCGTGGACAATGGCACGGTCGACGTCACGGCCGCACGCGCGTCCGCCTCCGCCGTTGCCACCGTGCGCATCGCGCAGGTCGCCCGGTCCCTCGAGGTCCTGCCCGCTGTCGACACCGTGGCCGTGGGCGACTCAATCGCGCTCACCGCGCTGGCCGCCGACGCCAACGGCTACACCATCGCCGCGGCCGCGGCACCCGCCTTCACCTGGACCTCGGCCACCCCGGAGCTTGTCGCCGTGGACGCAACCGGCCTCGCCGCCGCGCTTGCGCCCGGCATCGCCTCGGTCACGGCCAGCGCGGGCGACCTCGAGGCCACGACCTCGCTGACCGTGGAGTCGGCCGCACTCTTCGACAAGCGAATCCTGACCGCGTTCTTCGAGGCCACCTCCGGGCTGACCTGGGCACGTGCCGACAACTGGTTGACCGAGGCTCCGTCGGAGGACTGGTACGGGGTCGGCGTCGACGACAACGGGCGGGTTGCGCGGGTCGACCTTTCCGCGAATCGCCTTGCGGGCACGATACCCCCGCAGCTCGGCGACCTTCGATCCCTGCGGTCCCTCAACTTCCTCAACAACGAGCTCACCGGTGAGTTGCCGGAGGAGCTTTCCAATCTCGAACGCCTCGATTCCCTGTTCCTGTCCTCGAACGATCTCACCGGCACAGTCCCGACGTGGCTCGCGGAAATGCCGTCTTTGCGGTTGCTCGCACTGTCCTTCAACGAACTCACCGGTCCGATTCCGAAGGAACTGGGCCGCCTGCCGGTGATCGAACGTCTCTACCTGACCGGAAATGGGTTGGTCGGCGAGATCCCACCGGAACTCGGCAGCCTCTCAACGCTGTCTTTTCTCTATCTCGGCAACAACGACCTCGAGGGCGGCATACCACCCGAACTCGCCAACCTGACCAACCTCAGACGTTTGATCCTGCGATCAAACCAGCTCACCGGCCCCATCCCGCCGGAACT
>VYAQ01000364.1 GCA_009844885.1 Gemmatimonadota bacterium | reverse complement strand
CCCCCTCGCGCTGATGCATCACCACATGGACGAGAGACCCTCCGACCGCCGCCTGAAACAGTCTCGACGCTTCCGAACCCGCCATGCTCCATGCGGCCGCCCCCGCGAGCGCGTATCCCGCCACGGTGGCAGACATCAGCAGGAGCAGCGCACCGATCGCAGCGCTTCTGTTCTCCTCCTTCGCGACGAGCCACCACACCGCCAGGCCCACGGGGAGCCGGTGCAACAGGACAGCCAGAGGGAGCGATACGGGCGCGCCGAGAGAGAGCGTCGCGAGCACCGCTCCGTCCAGCGCCGCGTGGAGGGCGACTCCTGTGAGACCGGCCAGCAGTGCCCACCTGTGGGTCCTCCCGCCCGCGTGCCGGGTGGTTCTCTCGGCCGCAACCGGAAGCGCAAACCCGGCCGCGAGGGCGAGGAGGATACTCCAATGCCCCTCCCCAATCGCCGCAGGCACGAAATCCAGGAAGATCAGTCCCGGTATGGCGACCATGACGAGGCCGTCCAGCATGGGAGCGAATCCGCGTCGATGCCCCGTGCACCGTTCGAGGACCGGGCCCGCCGCCAAGGCCAGAACGGCGGCAATCAGCCAGGACATGTCACAAGGGGTGGGAACGCTATCTTCGTATGCACTGGAAGGCTATTTTGGGGGAATGTTGCCACGCTGATCCGCCCGGCTCTCTCCGACAAACCGCGAATCCGCGGTTCGATCTGAAGGCTGACGAAATGTCGAATCCGACCTCCGAACCTATCGCGATCGTAGGCATGGCGTGCCGTTTCCCCGGCGCCGACGACATCGAAACCTTCTGGCGGCTGCTCGAATCCGGCGGCAACGCGGTCAGGGAAGGAGTGCCCGGTTCGGGAATCGGGCGGTGGGGCCAGCTGTTCGGCGACCGCGCCGTCCAGAGTGAGGCGTGCCGTTTCGGGGCGTTCGTAGAAGACATCGACCAGTTCGACGACTCGTTCTTTCGGATCTCGCCGGTGGAGGCCCAGCTCCTGGATCCGCAGCAGCGCATGATGCTGGAAGTGAGCTGGGAGGCCCTTGAAGACGCCGGGATCGACCCCGACCGGCTGAGAGGCAGTCGCACCGGTGTCTACACCGGGATCAGCAACGACGAGTACCGCATGCTGGTCGTGGAGTCCGCAAAGCCCTCCGAGGCTGCGTCCTGCCTGTACGCGCTGAGCGGCACCAACCTGAACGGCACCGCCGGACGGGTCTCGTTCGTGCTCGGGCTGACGGGGCCCGCAAAGGCCGTCGATGCGGCCTGTGCGTCGGCAATGGTGGCGATCCACGACGCAGTGGCAGATCTCCAGCAGGGCAAAGCCAATCTGGCCATCGCGGGCGGCGTGCAGGCCATCCTCAACGGGCGCATCTACGAACTGCGCGCGGACGCGATGATGCTGTCTCCCGATGGACAGTGCAAGACGTTCGATGCCTCGGCGAACGGGTACGTGAGGGGCGAGGGATGCGGGGTGGTGATCCTCAAGCGCCTGAGCGATGCGGAGGCCGACGGCGACCGGATCTGGGCGGTGATCCGGGGCGCGGTCATGAATCACGGGGGAACCGGCGTCGGGTTGACGGTCCCCAACACGCCGGCGCTCGAGCAGGTGATGACGGACACGCTGGCGCAGGCGGGCGTGGCGCCGAGCGAGGTGGACTACCTGGAGGCGCACGGCACCGGAACGGCGGTCGGGGATCCGATCGAACTGAACGCCGTGGCCAACGTGTACGGGCCGGAGCGTCCAGCCGACCGCCCGATCCTGATCGGGTCGGTGAAGACCAATGTCGGTCACCTGGAGTCTGCCGCGGGGGTTGCCGGCCTGATCAAGGCGGCGCTCGTGGTGAAGCGCGGGGTGATTCCGAAACACCTGCACTTCCGTGACCCCAACCCGGAGTTCGACTGGAATCGGGCGCCGCTGCAGGTGACGTCGACCATGATGGACTGGCCCGACCGCTCCGGACGGCCGCGGCTGGCGGGAGTCAACTGTTTCGGGATCTCGGGGACCAACGCCCACCTCCTTGTGGAGGAATACCGGCCCGCGGAGGGCACGGGGCGCTTGCGAGGGGTGGGACGTTCGGCAGGGGCCGTCACCGGCCGGGGGAGTCGCGTCCTGCCCCTGTCGGGCAAGGTGGAGGCCGCCCTGCAGGGACTCGCGGGACGTTACCTGACCTGGCTCGACGAACGGGCCGGGGAGCTCGCTTCCCGCGGTGAGGCTTCCGATCGGCTGCTGTCGGACATGGCGTGGACCGCAGGCGTGGGGCGGAGCCACTTCCACCAACGCGCGGCCATTGTCTTCCACGATATCGGGTCGCTGAGGGAGCAGCTGGAATCGGTGGCGGAACCGGACGGCGCCGGCGGTGCCCGAACTCCCGCGGCCAGGGTGGCTTTCGCGTACACCGGGCAGGGCAGCCAATGGGCGGGGATGGGGCGGACACTCTACGAGAACGAACCCGTGGCGAGATCGGTCATGGACCGCTGCGAGGCCGTTTTCCGAGAGGAGCGGGGAGCTTCTCTGCTGGACGTGATGTTCGGCCGGGCCGGGAAGGAACACGGCGACCTGGGCGATACCGCCTGGGAGCAGCCGGCTCTATACACGCTGGAGTGCGCCCTCACTGCGCTCTGGGCAAGCGTGGGCGTGCGGCCGGCCGTGGTGTTGGGGCACAGCGTCGGGGAGATCGCCGCGGCCCAGGCGGCGGGCGTGTTCAGCCTGGAAGACGGGATGCGGTTCGCGTGTGCGCGGGGGGCGCTGATGTCGGGCATGGACCCGGGCGCCATGGCCGCCGTCTTTGCCCCACCGGACCGGGTTCAGGCGGCCGTTGACGCGCGGAATGCAGCTTCGGACGGGCTCGCGGTGAACATTTCCGCCGACAACGGCGCGCACCAGGTGATCAGCGGACCGGAGGAGGGAATCGAGGCGGTCTCGGGACAACTGGAGTCGGAGGGGTGCCGGGTGAGGCGGCTGAACACGACCAAGGCCTTCCACAGTGCCCTGGTCGAGCCGATCCTCGAGTCGCTGGAAGCGTCACTCGACGATAAGGAGATTTCCCGGCCTGCCCTCACATTGGTGAGCAACCTGACCGGCCGGGCGCTGGAGCCGGATCAGAAGCTTGATGGAGGGTATTGGAGGCGCCACGCCCGGCAGGCCGTGGCCTTTGCCGGCGGAGTCGGAACATTGGCGGAGCTCGGGGTCGACCTCGTCATCGAGATCGGGCCGCGTCCGGTGCTGGCGCCCATGGCCCTGTCCGCCTGGCCCGAGTCTCCCGACACACCCGCGCCACGTGTGCTTTCGAGCCTGCAGCCGCCGTCGGCCGATGCGCCGGCGACGCCGGGTGCGGGCGACTTCACGCGGGCCGTCGCGGAGGCGTATGAGGCGGGTCTCCCGATCCGTTTCGAGGGATTGTTCGCGGACGAATCACGTCGGCGGATCTCGCTCCCCAGCTACCCTTTCCAGCGCACGCACCATTGGCTGGACGCGCCCAGGCGGCGGCGCGGGGGGGACGGACATCCTCTATTGGGCGACCGGCACGAGTCCGCGCGCGGCGGAGTCACCTTCGAGACCGAGTTGTTCCCGTCGGACCCCCAGTGGCTGGACGACCATCGCGTTTTCGACAGGGTCATCGCTCCCGGTGCGCTCTACGGCGCGATGGCGGCGTCCGCGGCCCGCCTCGAGGGCAGCGGAACGGTTGTCGTGGAAGATTTCCAGCTCCATAACGCACTGGTTTTTCCCGGCGACGATTCGGCCGACGGCAACGGCGACGCGGGGCGCCGGCTTCAGCTGGTGCTCGACGATTCCGACGAGCCGTCGCGTCCGGTCCAGATGTACAGCAAGGGAAGTGAAGGCGACTGGATCCAGCACGTGGAAGGGCGCGTATCGTCGGGTGGGCCTGCGCCGGAAGCCGATGAGCGACTGGATCTCGACAAGCTCAGGTCCAGCCTTTCGCCCGTGGATGTGGACCGCTACTACCGCGCCAGAGCAGGCACCGGTGTGGACCTCGGGCCCTCCTTCCGCACACTGGCAAGAGCGTGGTCGCGACCGGGCGAGGCACTCAGCGAGGTTTCCCTGCCGGAAGGTCTTGCCCGCGACGGCCTGGATGTGCATCCCCTGGTGCTGGACGGTTGCTTCCAGACCGTCGGGACGGCACGCGATCTCTCCGGCCCGCATGGCTCGGTGACATACCTGCCCTTCGGCTGGGAGAGATTCTGGCTGACGAGCGGGCGCCTCCCGGACCGTGTGATGTGTCATGTGCGCCTGAGCGGGGATTCCCGGGACGCCGACGCGGATCAGGGCGACGCACCCGAGGTCCTCACCGCGGAGCTGCGCATCTACAACCAGAGCGGCGTGCAGCTCGGCGGCTTGAGCGGCTATACCATCAAGAGGGCGACCCGGGCGGCGTTGCTCTCGGCGGTCGACGGGGTCAACGACCTCCTGTACGAGGTCCAGTGGCGCGAGCGTGCCCTTCCCCCGGGAATGCCATCTGCCGACTTCTTCTCCACGCCCGCCAGCATCAAGGCCGACGCACAGTTGTTCACCGGCTACCTCACGGACGCAGGGGTCGATCCAGGCGACCGGGACGCGCTGCTGGCGGATCTGGAAACGTGGTCGTGGTCATACGCGCTGGCGACCCTGGACAGGCTGGGGTGGCGCCGTCGGCCCGGTTCGCTCGTGGATGCGGAGAAGTTGCGCGAGCAGCTTGATGTAGACCCCGTCCACCAGCGGCTCTTCCGCCGGATGCTCGAGATGCTCGTCAAGTCGGGAGTGCTGCGGGAGGAGGACGACGGTCGCTTCGCGGTGCTTGTGGGGTCGGAGGATCCGTGGCCGGAGGTATTGCCGCGCGACCCCGACGACTACGCCGCCGTCATGACCGACCGTTATCCGAACGGGCTCATCGAGGTAGGGCTGTTCCGCCGGTCCGGCGCCGCGCTGGCCGAGGTGCTGCGCGGTCGTGAGGACCCGCTGACCCTGTTGTTCAGCAGCGGAGAGCCGACTGCGGCGGACCTGTACCTGAAGGCCCCGGTGGCGCGCGCGGCGAACGAGATGCTGGCCGAAGCCGTGCGGGCGCTTGTGGCGACAGTTCCGGAAGGCCGTCGCCTGAGATTGATCGAGGTCGGAGCGGGGACCGGGTCGGCGACCGCATCCGTTCTTCCCGAACTCCCGGAAGGGCGGTTCGACTACGTCTACACCGACATCTCCGCCGGGTTCTTCGCAGAGGCCGAGGCGCGATTCGGGGACGGCGGAGGGTGCATCGAATACCGTCCGCTGGACATCGAGAAGGACCCCATCGCCCAGGGTTTCGACGCTCACGGCCATGACGTGATCATCGCGTCCAACGTGCTGCACGCGACCCGGTATCTCGAAGAGACGCTCGCCCACTGCCGGAGACTTCTCGCCCCCTCGGGGCAGATGATCGCGCTCGAGAATCTGAGCGGCCTCGGCTGGATGGACCTCACTTTCGGCCAGCTCGACGGCTGGTGGCGGTTCGCCGACGACTACCGCCCGCATCATGCCCTGGCGTCCCCCGCAGTGTGGCGGCAGGCACTGGACGACGCCGGTTTCGAGGCTACCGAAGTCCTGGGTGTGGACGAGGCGGATTCGACTCGGATCCCGGACAAGGGCGTGATCGTCACGCAGGGCCCGGCCACGGTGACGGAGCCCCCGGGTGTGTGGATTCTTGCCACGGACCAGGGTGGCGTGGCGGCAGGGCTGGCGGCCGAGCTGGCGACCAGGGACCAGACGGTCCTGCTGGCAAGCGATGAAGGGGCGGAGGACGCGATGCCTGACGCGGCCCGTCCCGGCGTGTTCCATGTGCGCGTCGACATGGCGCGGCGCGAGTCATGGCAGTCGTTGGTCGAGAGACTCCCCGACGACGTCGCGCTGAGCGGCGTTGTTCACGCCCTGTCGCTGGACGGACGCAACGCGGGGGCGACGACCGACGAGATCGGCGAAGACGTCGCACTGGTGGGCGCGAGCGCGCTGGCCATGCTGCAGGGCGTCGGTGACGCCGATGCGACACCCGGCAAGGGCGTGTGGTTCTTGACGCGCGGGGCGCAGGTGCTGGAGCGCGAACGCGGCGGGCAACTGTGCGGGGCGGTGCTGTGGGGCTTTGGCAAGGGGGTGGCCCGGGAAGCCGCGCATCTGCAGCCCAGGATGATCGATCTGGATCCCGGCCTGGGCGCACGCGCACCCGACCTCGCCAACGAACTGATGTACCCTGACAGCGAGAACCACATCGTTTTCCGCTCGGGACGCCGTCAGGTCGCGCGCCTGGTGCGCGCTGGCGAAGGGGCGGAGCGACTGACCCTGCCCGACGATCCGGAGTGGGTTCTGGCGCCGGATCCGGCCGGGGTCTTCGACCGGCCGTATGTGCAGCCGTTGCCGGCGCGTGCCCTGGAGCCCCGGGAGGTTCGGGTCGCGGTCGCGGCCGCCGGGCTCAACTTCTGGGACGTCTTCCGGTCGCTCGGCTTCATCGAGGAGGGACTCCTGGGACGGGAGATGTGCGGCCACATCCTCGACATCGGGTCCGAAGTCACCTCCGTCTCGGTCGGCGACCAGGTGGTCGGGCTGGGGTTCGGCGCCTTCGGGCCCCGGATGATCACGCACGAGGAACTGGTGGCACACGCACCCGCGGGTATCTCGGTGACGGGACTCGCGACGATACCGAGCGCTTTCGTATCCGCCGCGCTGTCCTTTGAGCTGTCCGGGCTCGAGGCAGGCGAGCGCGTGCTGATCCACGCCGGCGCGGGTGGGGTGGGTCTCGCAGCCATCCAGCTCGTGCAGGCCGCGGGAGCCGAGGTCTTCGCCACTGCCAGCGCGCCGAAACAGGCCTATCTCCGATCCCTGGGCGTGAAGCACGTCTTCGACAGCCGCACCACGGCCTTCGCCGCCGAAATCATGGAGGCGAGCGACGGCGCTGGTGTCGACATCGTGCTCAACAGCCTGACGGGCGAGGGCTTCATCGACGCCAGTCTGTCCTGCCTGAGGCACGGTGGGCGGTTCGTCGAAATGGCGCGCCGCGACATCCTGAGCGAGGACGAAATGGCCGCCGTGCGCCCCGACGTCGGGTATGACATCCTGGAGCTGGACGTGCTCAAGAAGACCGACCCGGAGTGGGTGGGAAGGGTCTTGCGGGGGTTGATGCGACGAGTCGCAAGGGGCGAACTGAAGCCGATCGTCCACAGCAGGTGGCCGTTGGCGGAGGCCGGCGCCGCACTGAGCTTCATGCGCGCGGCCCGGCACCTGGGGAAAATCGTCGTGACCACGCCGCCGGTGGAGAGCGGACGGCTGCGGCCGGACCGGACCTACCTGGTGACCGGCGGACTCGGTGGCATCGGGTGTGCCGTGGCGAATTGGCTGGCGGATCGCGGTGCGGGTGCAATCGTGCTCAATGGGCGTCGTCCCCCGGACACCGAAGCCGAAGAGACGATCCGGGAGCTCCGGGAACGCGGCGTGGACGTGCGCGTCGAGCTCGCGGACGTCACCGACACCCGGGCGGTGGACGGGATTCTGTCGCGAATAGACCGGGAGCTGCCACCGCTCGGAGGCGTGATCCACAGCGTCGGCGTGCTGTCCGACGGCGCGCTGACCAACCAGAACTGGGACCGGTTCGAGACGGTGCTACGGCCGAAGATCCTCGGGGCGTGGCACCTGCATCGCGCGACCCTCGACCGCGACCTGGACATGTTCGTGCTCTTCTCCAGCCGCGTCGGGGTCATGGGCAATCCCGGCCAGGCCAACCACGCCGCCGCAAATGCGTTTCTCGACCAGCTCGCCGGTCACCGGCGCGCGCTGGGGCTGCCGGGACAGGCCATCGCCTGGGGGGCCTGGTCGGAGATCGGCGAAGCGGCGGAACAGCGGGACCGGATCGACCGGCAACGCTCGGCGCTCGGCGGTCGCTGGTTCACACCGGCGCAGGGGTTGAAGGCCTTTGACCGGCTGGTGCGCGACGATGTCACCCATTCCGTGGTGATGTCCATGGACTGGTCGGTCTTCGAAGAGGCAGTGGACGAGCATCCGCCCCTGGTGGAAGACCTGCTCTCGGCGGCAAGCGAAGCCGAAGCCGACAGTGCGAGCGCCCCCAGGGACTTACTGTCGCGAGTCGGGGAAGCACCTGCGTCCGAGCGCGAGAACCTCGTGGTGTCCTTCCTGCAGGGCGAGGTCCAGGCCGTTCTGCGTCTGCCGTCGGCGCCTTCGCCAACGGTGGGCTTCTTCGACCTCGGCATGGATTCGCTGATGGCGGTGGAGCTGCGCAACAGACTCAACCGCACGCTCACTGGCGTCTACACGGCGCCCAATACCCTCGTTTTCGACTACCCGGACATCGCCACGCTCGCCGGCCACCTGGTCGGCGAACTCCCCCTGGACAGCCAGGCGAGCGTGCTTGCACCCCAGGCGGAGCCGGCCGCGCAGCCGGCGGCCCCACAGGCCGACGACGACGCGATCGCAATCGTGGGCATGGCCTGCCGCTTCCCCGATGCCCCCGATCTCGCGTCCTATTGGCGCCTCCTCGAGGAAGCAAGGGATCTCGTCACCGACGGGCGCCGAGACCCGGGTCCCTGGAACGGCGTCGCCGGAAACCCCGGCGAGGGCGACGCGTTTTCCCGACGCGGAGCGTTCCTGGAGGACATCGACAAGTTCGACGCCAGGTTCTTCGGAATCAGACCGATTGAAGCGCGAATGATGGATCCCCGCCAGCGGCTTCTGCTCGAAACGACCTGGCACGCTCTGGAAGACGCGGGCATGGACCCCGAACAGCTCAGGGGCAGCCGCGCAGGTGTCTATATCGGAACCGGCAACGGTGACTACAGGGATGTCGTCGTCGCGGGCGGCGAGACGCACGGATACCTCGGCACAACCATGAGCGTGACCGCCGGGAGGATCTCCTTCGCGCTGGGCCTCACCGGTCCCGCCGTGCCGCTCGACCTGGCATGCGCGTCTTCGCTGGCGGCAATTCATCAGGCCGCCTCCGCCCTGCGACTGGGCGAGGTCGATACGGCCCTGGTCGGAGGCGTGAACGCGATCCTGTCGTCCGAAATCACGACCTTCATGAGGCAGGCCGGCATGCTGTCCACCAGGGGGCGCTGCAGCACTTTCGATGCCGCAGCGGACGGATTCGTGCGAGGCGAGGGGTGTGGCGTGGTCGTGCTGAAGCGCCTGAGCGAGGCCAGCGAGGACGGGGACCGCATCTGGGGTGTGATTCGGGGGTCCGCAGTCAACCAGAACGGCACCAGCGCGGGACTGACGGTTCCGAACGGCCCCGCCCAGGAGCGCGTGATCGAGGAGGCGCTGGCCAGGGCGGGAGTCCAGCCGGCCGATGTGGACTACCTCGAGGCCCACGGGGCGGGATCGGACCTGGGAGATCCGATCGAAGTTCAAGCCGCGGCCGCCGTGTATGGACGGGAGCGCGATCCGGACCGCCCGCTGCTGATTGGTTCCGTGAAGGCGAACATCGGACACTCGGAGTGCGCCGCGGGCGTGGCCAGCCTGATCAAGGCCGTCCTGGCCATGAACGAAGGCCGGATCCCGAGGCAGCTGCACTTCCACAACCCGAGCCCGCACCTGGCGTGGGACCGCCTTCCGGTGCGGGTAACCGCCGAAGTCACGGAATGGCCGTCCCACCCCGATCGTCCCCCCCGGGCGGGAGTCAGTTCGTTCGGGATATCGGGAACGAATTCCCATGTCGTGGTGGAGGGGAACGGTGCGCCCGAAAACGGTCCCTCGGCAGCCGGTGGCCTGGCGGCCTGGCCCGCGGGCTCCTCACAGGTCGTCAAGGTCGCTCTCCATGGCCGTGCGACCGCGCTGCCGGCGCCCGTCGCCGAATACCATCCACGTGCGACTCGCATCCTGCCGCTCTCGGCCAAGTCGCCCTCTGCACTCCGACAGCTCGCGAGCCGCTATCTGGCCTGGCTCGACCAGTGCCGTGCCAATGGGTCGACTGAAGCCGGCGCATCGTCCTCGCTGCTGGCCGACATGGCCTGGACGGCCGGCATTGGCCGGAGTCACTTCGTCCACAGAGCCGGCGTTGTTTTCCGGGACAGCGAGTCGCTCCGCGATGGCCTGAGCATGGTGGCTGCAGGAAGCGACCTGGCAGCGCCGGGCCCCGCGCGTCCGACACCCGGAACCGCCCCCAGGCTCGCTTTCGTCTACGCCGGCGAAGATCGCGCCCACCAGGGCATGGGCCGCGACCTCCATGATCGCGAACCGGTCGTGCGCGCCATCCTGGAACGATGCGACGCGGTGTTGCGCGAAGAAAGGGACGGGGCGTCCCTGCTCGATGTCATGTTCGGCCGCAATGGCGCTGGAGCCTCCCTCCGTGCCCCGGAGTGGTCGCAGCCCGCAGTCTACGCACTGGCAACCGCCGTCACGGCGCTGTGGGCCAGCGTGGGGATCCGTCCAGGCGTGGTGGCCGGTCAGGGCATCGGCGACCTGGCCGCGGCGTGGGCCGCCGACCTCTTCACACTGGAGGACGGGCTTCGGTTGGCCGCGGCTCGAGGAGCGGACCTGGGACGCCCCAGGACGCGCGTGGCGGCTGCAATGCAACCCGCGGGACCATCGGAGGGCCCCCCATCCGATTTCGAGGCCTGCCTGGAAGAAGTCGAGTTCTCTCCTCCATCGCGATCCCTCCTCAGCCAGGTCACGGGGCAGCCGCTGGACCACGGCAGGACGCCCGGCGCCGACTACCGGCGTGCACTGGCCCGCACCGCCCAGACCCCCGACCACCTTGCGGACAAGCTGGCGGCACTGGACGCCGACATGGTCCTGGAGATCGGCCCGCAATCGGTTGGGAGCCCGGTGCCGTTGAGTGCCTGGCCCGAGCCGGCGGAGAAGCCGCATGCATCGTTCGAGGAGTCCGTGGCGAGAGTCTACGAGGCCGGGCTCGAGGTCTCGTTCAACGGATTGTTCGCCGGGGAAACGCGGTGCCGCATATCCCTGCCCGCCTATCCCTTCGAGCGCAGGCGTCACTGGATCGAGGTGGACGGCTGAACGCCTCACCCCACGGCCGACTCAGATCAGCCGCTTTTCCTTCAGATACTCGCGCATCGTCTCCACGCATTCCTCGGGCTTCTCCAGCTGCAGGAAATGCGTCGTTTCCGGTATGAAGTCGTAATCGATGCTCTGAATGTGGCTGAGGTTGAACGTAGGCAGATAGGCGAAGGGCAAGGTGGGGTCGGACCCGATGACCTTGGCCGGACAAGGGAGGTTCCCGAAGTCCACCAGGAAGGCGTAGGTCCGGATGTATGCGATGATCTGCGCCTCGTACTCCCGGGGGCACCGAAGTTCGTAGCCATCTTCGCCGGGGGACTCGGTCAACACGGTTCTGGCCATGAGTTCCGATGCGCCGGGAACTGCCCGGACCAGCAGCGGCAGGTAGCTCATCAGGTCGGTGAAGTCACTGCGGTGCCGGAACCGATGGGTGCGGCGCCGGGTCATCCCGGCTGAACGATCGGCCAGCGCATCATAGTCCGGATCGCCAGGACCGGGCCGGTACAGGGGCGGATCGAACAGAACCCAGGCGGACAGGGTTCCGGTGCGCCCCATGGAAAGCTGAGGCGACAGCAGGGTGGTCAGCGCCGATAGCGAATGAAAGACGCCGATCGTCGGCCGATCTCCATACCCCTTCGCCACAGCGTCGATGACCTGCTCCTGGTCCCGGACCAGATTGGGGACATTGTGCTCGTCGCGGTCCCCGACCTCGTTCCACCCGTGGTTTCTCAGATCATAGACGAACAGATCGAAGTCATCGACAAGCAGCGACCAGAACGGGTAGTAGAGATCGATCGCAAGCCCGTTGCCGTGACACAACAGGAGCCGGGGTCCGGCGGGATTCCCATGCCGGCGCACGATCGTGGCGCTGCCGTCGTCGTGACCAACGCGGCATACCGAACGCGGTTGGGGCACCTCCCATACGGCTCCTGAACTCACACCCCTGCACCCCTTTGGTTCCTGCGGGCGAAACTGGACACTGCACGATCAGCCGGGCCGGGAGGTCGTGCAGAAAGCAGGGTCAGCCGGTCTTCGCGTCGAGGTGTGCGATCAGCTTGCCGAAGGTTGCGATCTTGTGGCAGTCCTCCGGCGGAATCGACACGTTGAACTCGCGTTCCACGATCCTTACGAAGGCGACCGCGTCAAGGGAGGAGATTCCTGAATCGGCGAAGCTTCCATCGAGGCTAGGCTCACGGTCCAGGTCCAGGTGTTCGTCGATCAGTGCTCTCAGTCGGCTCTCGGTTCCGGCCATCGGCTGCGGGTCCTTGGTTGGGGGGTGGGACTGGTGTAGAGAATTGGACGATCTGAAATGACAATCGGTAACATACTGCCCTGCGCAACCGCCAAAGTCAAGCATCACGGGCCTTTCCCAAACGGCCGAGCAAGGTCACCATGACCCCCACACCCTCCTCCGCACCGCCGCCCTCCGGCCCGAGCGTCCGCTACCAGCCCGACGAGACGCCGCCGCCCAGACTGGCGTTGGGCGTCGGCCTCCAGCTGGCGGTTCTCAACATCGCCGCCGTGATGCTGATTCCGATGGTTGTGATGCGGGCTGCCGGGATGCCCGACTCCTATCTTGCCTGGGCCGTGCTCGCGTCGGTAACGGTCTGCGGTCTGACCACGGTGGTCCAGGCGTTCCGCGCCGGCCGCATCGGGGCCGGCCACGTGTTGGTCATGGGTACTTCCGGGGCATTCATTCCGGCCTCGATCATGGCGCTCGTCGAAGGTGGTCCCGCCCTGCTGGCCACGCTCGTCGTCGTTTCGGCCCTGGTCCCCCTGGTGCTTTCGTGGCGCCTGTCCCTGTTCCAGCGCATCCTGACCCCCGCCGTGTCCGGGACCGTGATCATGCTCATCCCGGTCACGGTGCTGCCGTTCATCTCCGGCCTCCTCTCCGGCTCCCCCGAGGGCATCGGCACCACCGGCGCGCCGCTGAGCTTCCTGGTGACCCTGGTCGTCATCGGCGGCCTGGCCCTGAAGGCGACCGGATCGCTGCGGCTCTGGTCCCCCGTCATCGGCGTGGTCGCGGGCTCGGCGATCGCCGCCTACCACGGCCTCTACGACCTGGAGCGCGTCGTCGCGGCCGAATGGATCGACCTTCCCCGGCCCAGTCCGCCCGGCCTCGACCTGGGTTTCGGGCCCGACTTCTGGACGCTTCTCCCCTCATTCCTCCTCGTCGCCGTGATCGCGGCCGTTCGCACGATGAGCAGCTCGGTGGCCGTTCAGCGCGTGTCGTGGCGCCGGAAGGATCGGGCAATCGACTTCCGCGCCGTTCAGGGAGGGGTCGCGGTCGACGGCGTGGGCAATCTCCTCGCCGGGCTGGCAGGGACGGTCCCGGGCAGCGCCACCACCACCAGCGTACCCCTCACCCAGCTCACCGGCGTGGCGGCCCGGGCGGTCGGGATCGTTGCCGGCGCGGCGTTCATCGCGCTGGCGTTTCTGCCGAAGGCGTTCGCGGCCATTCTCGCCATTCCGGACCCGGTCTTCGCCGGCTATCTCGTCATCCTGCTGGCGATGCTCTTTGCGATCGGCATGAAGATCGTCCTGCAGGACGGGCTCGGCTATCGCGAGGGCCTGGTCGTCGGCATCGCCTTTCTGGCCGGCGTGAGCCTGCAATACGGCGTGGTCTTTCCGGAGCACGTCTCGGGTTTCGCGGGCGGCCTGTTCGCGAACGGCATGAACGCGGGGGGCTTCGCCGCGATCCTCATGACCCTGTTCCTGCGCGTCACCGCACCGCGCCGCAGCCGGATCGAAACCCCGGCGGACCTGTCGGAATTGAAAACGATCAGGAGATTCCTGAGCGACTTTTCGTCACGGAGCGGCTGGGGCCGTGAAATGGCCGACCGGCTCGCGGCCGCCACGGAGGAGGCTCTGCTGACCCTCGGCGAAGACGCGGCGACCGCCCGGGAGGACGCTCGGCGACGACTGCTGATCGTGGCGCGCAGGGAAGCCAACGGCGCGGTTCTGGAACTCTTTGTCGCGCCCGGCGACGAGAATCTCCAGGACAGGGTCGCTCTGCTCGGTGAGGTGGAAGGCGAGTCCCTGGTCGAGCGCGAGGTTTCTCTCCGCCTCCTGCGCCACCTCGCGTCGTCGGTGAGGCATCGACAGTACCACGACACGGACATCGTCACGGTGCGCGTGGAGGCCCGATGACCCTCTTTCCGCTGCGCGCGATCAGACGCCCTGTTCCCGTCCGCAGACGCCCTGTTCCCATCGGCGGACGACTGGTCCCCATCCTGGCCCTCGCCCTCGCCGCCTGCGGCGGTGACGCAGCACCCCCCGTGCCCGCGTCACTCACCGTCTTCCCCAATGCCCTCTCCTTCGCTTCGCTGGCCGACACCGCCCGCCTCAGCGCCACCGTGCGCGACGAGAACGGCGAAGTCATGCCGGGCGCCACCATCACGTGGCTCTCCGACGACGCCACGATAGCCCGAATCACCCCCCCGGAGCGCGCCCCCTCCGTGCTGGTCACCTCCGTCGCGAATGGCAACGCCACCATCACCGCCACCGCCGGCAGTGCACGCGGCAGCGCGACCGTGCAGGTCGAACAGGTCGCCACGACCGTGGAGATCACCGCGCCCACCGACTCGCTCATGGTCGGCGACTCGGTGCAGATGACCGCCCACGCCACCGATGCGGCCGGATCGGACGTGGCCGACGCCCTCTTCTCCTGGGAATCCAGCGACCCCGGGGTCGCCACCGTCGACGACAATGGCTGGGTGCGTGCCCGCGCCCCCGGCTCGGCCGAAATCACCGCCACGCTTGGCGAACTCCGCGCGTCCGCAGCCCTGACCCTCTTGCCGCTGCCCGAGCGCACGGTTCTTCAGGCGATCTACGACGCCGGCGGCGGCGCCCTGTGGAAGGACAACACCAACTGGCTCACTGACGCCCCGCTCGCGGAATGGTTCGGAGTCCACCTGAACGACGACGGCCAGGTCGTCCATCTGCTGCTCACCGATAACGGACTCATCGGCACGATAGCGCCCGAAATCACGAGCCTGACCCACCTGGAGTCGCTGCACATCGGTCTCAACGACCTGGCCGGGCCCCTCCCGCCCGAAATCGCCCACCTCAAGCGGCTGAAGTCCCTCGAGCTGACCTACAACGCGTTCGATGGCCCCATCCCGCCCGAGATCGGCGGCCTCGAGTCCCTGGAGTGGCTCGGCGCGTTCGGCAACGCCTTCAGCGGCGAGATTCCGCCCGAAATCGGCAAGCTCGGCCAACTGCAGTCGCTGGACCTCTGCTACAACCGCCTCACCGGCCCCATCCCGCCCGAAATCGGCGACCTCGCCAGCCTGAAACGCCTCGCACTCTGCGGCATCGACGCCAACCCCACCGAGGGCAACCGCCTGAGCGGCGAAATCCCCTCGGAAATCGGCAAACTCACCAACCTCAGCCTGCTCAGCCTGGGCGCCAACCGCCTGACCGGGCCCATCCCGCCCGAGATCGGCAACCTGACCGAACTCGACTCGCTTCTTCTCTACAGCAACGAACTGACCGCCATCCCGCCCGAAATCGGGAACCTCGAGAGTCTCGAATGGCTCGTCCTCTACGGGAACCGCCTGGCCGGCTCCATCCCGCCCGAAATCGGCAAATTACACAATTTGCGTATTTTACATATCGGCTGGGGCTGGGCGAGCGGCCGCAACCTGCTTACCGGCCCCATCCCGCCGGAAATCGGCAACCTCACCGGCCTCCAGCACGTGGACCTGGGCGGCAATCAACTCTCCGGGCCCATCCCGCCGGAAATCGGCAACCTCCGCTCCCTGACCAACCTGGAACTGGGCTCGAACATGCTGGAGGGCGCGATCCCGGCCGAGATCGGCAACCTGACGCGCCTGACCTCGTTCGCCGCCTGCCCGAACAGCCTCGAAGGACGGATCCCTCCCGAATTCGGCAAGCTCCAGCGGCTGACCCAGCTGTTCCTCCGTACCAACGAGCTCTCGGGTCCGATGCCCGCGGACCTCGGCCAACTGCACAGCCTCCGGCAGCTCATCGTGGCCGGCAATCGCCTGACCTCCGCGGTCCCGGCGTCGATGGTCTCGCTCAGCCGGCTCCGCGAGTTCTACTGGCAGAACAACGACGGACTGTGCGTCCCCCTGCTCACGGAATTCGACTCCTGGCTCGCCCGCATCCCCGCCCATCGCGGCGACCGCTGCGCTCCGGCATCGGCGCAAGCCGCCGAGTCGCACGGATCTCTCGAGGGCGTTCGCATGGGTGCGCAGAGGCATGTGACCAGAGAGCGGCCCCTGTCGCCCCGCCCGGTCGCGGACCTTCTCCGCCGCAGATAGTGTACCAGGGACGGAGGATGCCGGACTCCACTTCCCCCCGGGCTGGACATCGCATGGCCGACTTTCCCGGCGCATTGCCCCTCGCCACCGCGGCGGCTATTGCTGCCCTTCTGGCGGCCGCCCCCACCGTGGCCGCGCAGACCGACCCCGACGAAGACATCGCGTTCCACCTGGTGGGCCAGGTGGTCGACATTGCCACCGGCGCACCGGTGCGGGGCGCCCGGGTGTTCGTCGCGGCGTCCGAGTGGATGTCCCTGACCAACGCGGAAGGGCGCTTCATCCTGCATGACCTGGATCCGGGACCGCACCGGCTGTCCGTCGAGCAGCTGGGCTACCGCACGCTCGTCGCCCAGGTGCATGCCGGGACGGAGGCAGCTCCGCTACGGCTCGGCATCGAGCCGGATCCGATTGTTCTCGAGGGCCTCGAGGTGGTTGGCAGGCGCTTCGAGAGACGGCGGCGCGCCTCGGGCCTGAGGGTGAGCGAGTTCGGCCAGCATGATCTGGCGGCCAGCAGCAGCCGTTCGGCGGCGGAAATGCTGGAGGAGCGCATTCCGGTGCAGCGGACCCGGTGCGAGGACGGGGGGTTCGAGTGCATCTTCACCCGCGGCGGACGCGTTCGTCCCGTCGTGTGCATCGACGAGACCCCGATGATCGATGGCTGGAACGCGCTCGCGGCCTACCGTCCTCAGGAGTTCCACATGATCGAGGTCTACGGGCGAGGCGGTCTCGTCCGCGCCTACACCCACATGTTCATGGACCGCGCGGCCCGGATCCGGTTTCTGCCGGCCCCGTCGGGCTCCTGCTAGTTGCGCACGCGGGATACCCCCCAGCCCGCACCC
>VYAQ01000336.1 GCA_009844885.1 Gemmatimonadota bacterium | reverse complement strand
GGGTTCGCGCAAGCCCAGCAGGTCGCGGCCGAGGCCGAGGCGCTGCTGGTCGACGCGGACTGGCACTCGCCGGAGCCGGTCGCGGTCGGGGCTCCCGTGGCCACCGAGAGCGTCGCGGACGCCGTGGACCCTGAGCCGCAGCGGACGCTGTTCTCGTGGGGGGAGTTTCTGGCGGACACGCCGGAAGAGCCGCCGCGCAAGCGCCGCGCCGAGGCTCCCACGCTGTCCCTGTTCGAGTGGGCGCTAAAACAGGAGCAGGAGGGAGCGCTGGCCGCCTAGGCGTGAGGGACACGGGGGCATCGCCGGTTACGGCGGTGTCCCCGGCTCCCGTCCCTGTGTGGGGCCTTTCGTCGTGTCCGTGGAGCAGCAAGGAACAGGTCCCGTCCCTATCCAGTGATGGTGAAGAGGTGGCCACGGGAGAAGCATGGGGCGACCGCGACGACCGCCGCAGCCGTGCGTAGTCGATGTAGTGATAGGGTGTGCTGATGAGTGAGCCTACGACCCACGTCGACATACCCGGCCAACCTTTCTCGTACGATGGCTCTCTACAGGATCAAGTTCATGCGCTGGACGACCGTGTGGCCAGGCTCCGAGAGACCGGCAGCCTGGACAAGACGGTCCTGCAGCGCATCAGCAAGTTCTTTCGCATCCGAAGCATCTACAACTCGAACGCGATTGAGGGCAATCAGCTGAGCGAAGGCGAGACACGTCTGGTCATAGAGCAAGGACTAACCATCGCGGGGCGATCTCTGAAGGATCACCTCGAGGCCACGAATCTCGCGAACGCACTAGATTTCTTCGAGAGCATCGCGAGCAATGACGAGCCGATCACCGAGAGTGACATCCGTCAGGTTCATCAGTTGATTCTCAAGGGAATCAGTGATGACGATGCAGGCCGCTATCGCTCGGTCGACGTCATGATCACCGGATCAGCCTTCAAGCCGACGGCTCCGCACGATGTCTCCAGAGAGATGGGCGAACTGGGGGCTTGGGTGAAGTCAGCAACCAGCACGGGCTTTGAATGCTCCCCCGTCGTCCTCGCTACTGCTGCCCACGCGCGGTTCGCTCAGATCCACCCATTTATCGACGGGAACGGCAGGACTGCGCGGATCCTGATGAACCTGCTTCTAATGCGGAGTGGCTATCCGATCGCGGTAATCACGAAGGATGAGCGCCAGCGGTACTACGAGTCACTGGAGGAGAGTCAGTCATCTAACCTTACTCCTTTCCTTTCCTTGGTCATTGACGATGTGTCTGAGGCTCTTGACACATGGGAAGAAGCGGCGAGAGAACGCGAAGAGGAAGTCCAGTCGTACGAGAGCCTCGCGGAACGCTTCAGGATGCCTATCGACGATCGGGAAGCAAGAGAATTCGAAGTATTCAGGGCTGCCATGGAACTCCTTCGTTCGCAGTTCGCGCAAGCGGCACAAGACATGTGGAACTATGGCTCCCAAGTGTACTTCAAGGACTTTGACCTGATCACACAGGACAGGTACCTCCAGATCAAGAGGACCGGAACCGCAAAGCGCACATGGTTCTTTCGGGTGGACTTTCGCCACGGTTCCAGGAGTGCCCGGTACTTATTCTGGTTTGTCAGGACGAGGCAGCACGTGCGCAGCCAAGTTAGCACCATTGCTCCTGTGTCCGTGATCATCTCTCGCGAGGATCCAAGTGACTCATTCTTCTACTCGACGCTAGATGAGCTTCGGCAGGCAGGCCGTGAAGATGTTCCTGATCTGCGTGCGATCACGTTCGATCCCGCTAGCGAGAGCTACTACAGCATGTACGCGGGCGACCAGACGCGGTCAGAGCAGGTGTCGAGCTTGGTCCGATCGTTTGTCAGCCAGGTCGTGCAACGCAACTTCCAGAAGCTGTAGTCCCGTCTCCGCACAAGTTGGCAATGACGCTGCCTCGAGACCCTCCATACGCAGCAAGCGCCCGCTTGCCGCGGCGGCCGGGCCGCGCGGCTAACCGCTCCGGGGGACGAGCTGTCCTTCTGCTTGAGCACTTGCGCACGAACCCGATTTAGGTTTAGGGTTGAGCCCTCCGAGCGAGCGGCGTGAGGAGCTAGACGTTGACGATCCAGGGGCGGTCACCCGCAAGCAGCACGCCGACCAGTACCGTAGGGCGCGGCCGTGCTGCGCGCACGGTTGATCCGGCGAGGGTGTCGGGTGCTTGGTCGGACGCATCCATTAGCGTCAGGCTCGGTGACAGTCTTACCCTCTACGAAGAATGGGACACCCCGACGGTGATCGTATCTGATGGTGGCTACGGCGTACTCGGCTTCGAAGGGGACACCACCGACCACCTAGGACTGCCAGACTGGTATGAGCCCCACATCGCCGCCTGGTCGCGAAGGGCGACGCCGAGAACGACCCTGTGGTTCTGGAACTCGGAAGTAGGGTGGGCGGCGGTGCACCCAGTACTCGAAGCCCATGGATGGCGGTACGTGAACGCCAACATCTGGAACAAGGGAAAGGGACACATAGCGGGAAACGTGAACACGAGCCGCATCCGGCGGTTCCCCGTCGTCTCCGAGATGTGCGTCCAGTACGTGTTTGAGGCAAGGCTGGACGGGCTAGTCCTGAAGGAGTGGCTTCTCCGGGAGTGGAAGCGAACGGGCTTACCGCTCCGGAAGGCAAATGAGGCGTGCGGCGTAGCGGATGCCGCGGTTCGAAAATACCTGGATCAAGGACACTTGTGGTATTTCCCGCCGCCTGACATGTTCGTCAAGATGCAGGCATACGCAAATCGGCACGGAGAACCTTCAGGTCGCCCCTATCTTTCAATCGACGGTGAGCGTCCCGGGACAGCCGAACAGTGGGCAGCACTGCGCGCAAAGTTCGACTGTCCTCATGGATTCACCAACGTCTGGGACCGGCCTGCACTGCGGGGCAAGGAGCGCTACAAGGTCAACGGAGAATCGGGCAAGGCTGTCCATCTCAACCAGAAGCCTCTCGATCTCGTCTCCATGCTCGTGGAGGCTTCGTCAGACGAAGGCGATGTCGTCTGGGAACCCTTTGGTGGGCTGTTCACCGCATGTCTCGCCGCGCGCTCCATTCACAGGCGCGGTTTCGGCGGAGAAATCGATCCAACTTACTTCCATCACGGCGTCAGGCGACTCCGGGAGGCGGGGAGCCAACTACCCCTCGCTTGACGACCGGACGAGCACTTCCTCCACCGCACGCAGCCTTGCACTCTCATCGCGTGCGCGGAGCAGCCGGGACCACTCTTTGATGGCGCGGCCGTAGATGTCGAGCCCCAGCACTCGCTCCTTGAAGACTTCGATTCCTGGATGGACGATCCGATCCATCTTCGCGAAGTTCGTATCGAGGCGGTAGGTAAATCTGCCTTGGAGTTGGCGTAGCAGGCCCTGGTACTCGGGTGTGGTTTGGTAGGCGTTGGCGCCCGAACCCCAGCTCGCGACCATTGCTTCCGCCTCGGAGAACTCCTCAGGGGTCCCCTGGAACTTGTAGCCATTGGTGTTCGTCTGCTGCAGGTTGCTCGTCCGAGCGCTCGTATCCTCGGGTTCAATGACGAGGTAGTCCGGCGGATTGTGATAGTGGTTGTCTCTCGCCTGTGCGACGGACTTTCCGGAGACGACGCACACGTCGACAATGCGCGGCTTCCCGAAGACTATGTGCTCGGGAAGCCAGGCGAGCATACAAACGTAGGTTTGGTCTTCCGCGAAGTGCGCCTGACTATCCCTGAAGCGCGCCGTAATCTCGGTCGCCAGAGGAAACCAAGCCTTGATCTCGAAGCCTGGCGCCGGGGTGATCGTGCCCTCGAACACCGTGTCGGGAAATCCTGGGTCTTGACGCTTCCACTCACCGAACGAGGCGTAAGCGGGCCGAGCGTTGAGAAACTCGACCGTGCTGAATTCAATCAAGTTTCCGACCAGAGGGGAGAGCTTCGAGATGATGCTCGAGAGGTAGGCTCCCTGCGCCGCACTGCCGGGCCTCGCGAGCGTCAGTACGTCGAATACGTGCCCGGTGAGGCCTTCGAGGTCCACGGAAGCCGATCCGATGACATCTGCGGTGTTCATCGCGGGGTGTCTTCGTCGCGGTGCGACAGCTCCGCAGACAGGTTTGCGATGTCGCCGACTATGCTGGACGGGTCGATGGCCAGGATCCGGCAGATGGTTACGAACTCCACGACATCCAGCCGGCGTTCGCCGCGCTCGTATTTCGACACGAACGACTGAGGTCGATTGAGGCGTAGCGCGAGTTGGTGCTGAGTGAGGCCTGCTGCGTCACGTGCCGAAATCAGCCGACGCAGCAGCAACTCGTATTCCCCTGTGAAGACTGACTTTGAGCTCACGAAGCCGTCCGGAATCGCGGCAAGATGGTAAAACCCAATCTGGCATAACCCAAAAGGGGTTGTAGGGACTGATCACCCCCCGCACAGGCCGCCAGCGCGTCGACGCTCCGCCTTCGTCGACGACGAGCCTGCAGCCCTCCGCGACGGCACCGCTTCAGGCAGTGCGCCAACGGCTGCTCGGACACCGGCAGCGTCACGCGATAGACGCGCGTGCGGGAGCCGTCGGCTGAGGTGACTGTGACGGTTATCTCGGCGAGACGCTCCAGCGCGACCTGGTGGTCGTTGCCGAATAGCACCGTCAGCGTCCGCCGGCTCGATCGCCATGGTCGTCCGGCTGCGCCGACAGGCATAGGCGAGGTCGGACGCCCCCGAACGTCGACGAAGCTGTCGCGTAGCTCGTCACGACCAACTCCGTCGTCGACACGATCGAGAACCTGCTTAAGGATCACGACTTGGTAGCGGGTCAGCGCCGCGTGTGGCCCGTTGCTGACAGTTGCTCTCACCTTCGAGTCAGGCGTCGCGAGGCCATGGACGTTCGCCTCTACGAGGCCCCGACGCTAGCCTTGCGCACCACTCTTAGCGCTCACCGGGGGGCATGATGTCGGCATCCGAATTGCGGCTGGGTGACGAGGTGTCCCGAGTGGGAGACGCCTCCCAACGCGGGATCGTGGTCGACGGCCCCCGCGACGTGTCCGGCCAGCCGCAGTACCGCGTCCAGTGGGACAGCCTTCGCCGTTCGTGGCATCAGGCCGACGCGCTGGTGAAGCAGGAGCCCGACCCGCTGCGCTGGGTATCCCGGGACGAGTTCCTCGCCGACCTCCTGCTCCGAAAGTTCTTCTGGAAGTTCTCCGACGTGCTCTTCTCGATGGGTGCGTCGGGTACGCAGTTCCTGGTCTACCAGTTCAAGCCGGTGTTGCAGTTCGTGCGTCAACCGCCCCACGGACTGCTCATCGCGGACGAGGTGGGGCTCGGCAAGACGATCGAGGCCGCGCTCATCGCGCAGGAGTTGCTGGCTCGCGGGAATGTGGAGCGCCTGCTCGTGGTCTGTCCGGCGAATCTCCGCAGCAAGTGGCGCAGCGAGTTGCTGCAGCGCTTTGGGATCGAGTTGCGGGAACTCCGTGCGCGAGACTTCGAGGACATGCAGGCGCAGTTCGACCGGGACGGGCGTTGGCGCGGGTTCTTCGGCGTCACGTCGCTCGAGGGCCTGCGCATGATCGACTTCGAGCGCACGCTGGTGGAGACCGGCGTCCCCTTCGACCTCGTGATCGTCGACGAGGCGCACCATCTTCGTAACCCGGCGACGCGAAGCTTCAGCCTGGGGGAGGTGCTCTCCGACCAGGCCGACCACATGCTGCTGCTCTCAGCGACTCCTATCCAGACGAGCCAGTCGGACCTCTTGAGCCTGCTGCGGCTCGTCGAGCCCGCCGAGTTCCAGGCGGTGTCGCAGGAGGATCTCGAGGCGCTGCTGGAACCGAACCGCTACATCAATGCGGCGATGACGAAGCTTGCGCGGCCGAATGCCGATCTCGCGGACGTGGCGAGAGAGATGCGCCACGCACTGGAGACGGAATACGGGACGGGCTTCGGGGGCGATGATGTCTTCATGTCGTGGTTGGCACGGCTCGAGCGTGCCGCCGATGCTCTCAACCCCGAGGAAACCGTGCGCCTGCGCCGCGACCTGCAGCGCATGCATACACTCGCCCCGTACTACACACGCACCCGCAAGCGTGAGGTCGAAGAGACCGTAGAGCGCGAGGCGCGTGTGATCCGCGTGGTCTTGACCCCCGAGGAGCAGGAGTTTTACGACGCGTGGGTCGCCTTCCTCATCCAACGCGCTCTCGCCCGCAGCCCGGATGCGCCTCCGGGATTCACCATCACGCAGCTCGAGCGGACGGCGGCAAGCTCGCTGCGGGCCGCACACGCGAGGATGGATGCCCTGATCGGAGAGGTGGGAGCTGACGACGACTACGAGGGGAGCGACTCCGAGCCGGTGAGCGCCGACGACGGCGCGCTCGTGTCCTCACCGGGTCTTGCGGAAGCGGTGCGCCGACTGGAGTCGGCGGCATCGCAACTGCCGGAACGGGACTCGAAGCTGGAGCGCTTCGTCGAACTCGTGCAGCAGCTGTTGGCCGAGAAGCTTGATCGCAAGATGCTGGTGTTCACGTTCTTCCGATCGACTCTCCGCTACCTCACGTCATCGCTGCGTGCGGCCGGGATCGAGTGCGCTTCGATCTGGGGAGACGACCCGCCCGAGCGCCGCGGGGACATCATCGATACGTTCCGGGGGGCCCCGGGCGTGAACGTGCTTGTTAGCACCGAGGTTGGCTCGGAGGGCCTCGACTTCCAGTTCTGCGACGTGGTCGTGAACTACGACCTGCCGTGGAACCCGATGCGCGTGGAGCAGCGGATCGGACGGATCGACCGCTTCGGGCAGCGAGCAGCGCAGGTCGTCGTCGCCTCATTCTTCGCTGCGGAGACGATCGACACCCGCATCCTCGAAAGGCTCTACGAGCGTATAGGCGTGTTCGAACGCTCGATCGGCGAGCTTGAGCCGATCCTCGGGCCGGAGATCGCGGAGCTGCAGGCGGACGCCTTCACGCGCGGGCTGACCGCGGAGCAGCAGGAGCAGCGGACGCTAGACGCCGTGCTGCGCATCGAGCGGCTGAGGCAGGACATGGAGGAGTTCGAGTCGGCGCGCGCCGCGCTGATGGGCCAGGGCGACCTCCTCAGCCAGGATATCGAGGACGTACGCTCATCCGGGCGCTACGTGTCCCCCGACGAGGCGAGGGCGGTCGTGGAGCGCTGGCTCCAGCGAGTGGACCCGCGACGCAGCGGACTCAAACCCACCTCACGCGAGCGGGTGTTCGACCTGGAGGTGTCGAGCGAAGGAGTGTCCAGCGTACATCGCTACATGACGCGGCAGCGGATGGGTCAGCCGGATGCGCTGCGGCTCCTGCAGCGGGTGCAGGAAGAGCGTCACGCCTGGGTGACCTTCGACAGCGACCTGAGCCAGGAGTTTCCACGCCTCCCGTTCCTGCACATCGGCCATCCGCTCGTGCTCGCGGCCATCGACGAGTTGCAGGGAGAGCCTTCCCCAGATTGGATCGCGCGGCTGGGTTCGTTTGCCCTGCCTCCCTCGGCCGTGGATGCGCGGACTCGCGGCGGTGTGATGCTCGCCATCTACCGACTCGGCCTGCGGGGCCTTGAGTCGCAGGAGCGGCTGCTCCCGATCGCACTCGCGGTGGGCTCGCGGGAGCGCTGTGACGATCTCGACGATATGTTGCTTGGGGCGTTCGCCGGGGCGGCCAGCGAGCCGCGTCCGGCGCTTGACGAGGCCGCCATCCGCGATCTGGAGGAGGCGGCCTTCGAATACGCCGATGCTCGTCGCCGCGACGTGGAGGAGGTCGAGCGTGGGCAGCTCGCGGGGCGCATCGCGGTCCGACAGGCGACGCTCCGCCGGACTTACGAGGCGCGCATGGCGCGCGCTGCCGAGCTCTTGGCTGGCGCATCCGACGAGCGAATCAGGCGCCTGTACGAGGGGCGGATTCGGAACCTGCAGGCGGAACTCGAACAACGCGTCCGCGAGCTCGTCGAGATGCCTGAACCATCTGCTGAGCTGGACCTGCTCTCGGTCGCGATCTTCTCCGACAATGATTGAACGGTCGCTTTCGGGGGTGAGGGGCACCACCAACCCCGCCGTCTCCCTCGTCGAGCCTGTCGCCACGGGGTCTCCCGCGCAGGGGGCCAACGAGTGGCGGTCCGCGAGCGGTGCTCGGGGGGCGTGACCGCCACGAGCCCGAGCCGCGGAGGGGTTGCGCCCCTACAGCGGCGGCGGCAGCATGCGCACGCAACAAGGCGGATAGCCGCAGCGGAGGCCGGAATGACCCGTCCAGGTGGAGGCGAGGAATCGACTCGCACGACTTACCGGGTACTCAGTCTGGGTGCAGGTGTCCAAAGTTCTGTCCTCGCGCTTTTGCTGTCGCGGGGCGCTCGGACGCTGCGCGACCTGGGATACGCGAGTCCCGACGTCGCGATTTTTGCCGACACCGGGTGGGAGCCTGAATACGTCTATGAGCATCTCGATTGGCTCGAAGGGGAGCTAGCCTTCCCGTTGATCCGAGTCTCTGCCGGCGACCTAAGCACCAATCTTCCTCGCGCACACACGGTCTCGGGGCACAACTTCGTCGACGTCCCCCTGTTTCTGGTGGACGAGGACGGCAAGAAGGGCATGCTGCGGCGGCAATGCACGAACCACTACAAGGTGCGTCCGATCACAAGGCGTGTACGCGAATTGGCCGGCGGCATCCGGGGCCGCCCATTCCCGCGCGATCAGCGAGTCGAGATGTGGCTGGGGATCTCGGCCGACGAGGTCACTCGGATGAAGCCCAGCCGCGAGTCGTGGATCGAGCACCGCTGGCCCTTGGTTGACTTGGGAATGGGGCGACAGGACTGCCTCGACTGGTTCGCGGCCGAATACCCAAGACGCGAGCTGCCGCGCTCGGCCTGTGTCATTTGCCCCTATCGGTCTGATGAACACTGGCTCGAGCTCAAGCGGGCGGAACCGTCAAGTTACGAAGAAGCAGTGAACTTTGACCGCTGGCTCCGCCGCAGCCGTGCGAACCCGGTGCGGAGACTGATATCCGGCCGTCCCTATCTGCACGTCTCGCGCCGACCGCTCGAGACAGTAATCGCGGAACGTGAGCGCTCTGGGCCGGTGGCGAGTGAGGATTTTATCGAGGAGTGCGAAGGGCTCTGTGGTGTCTGAGGCGTTCGAGGAGGAGGAAGTCAGCCCCGAATACTCGTTGTATCCGCATCAGCGTCAGGTCCTGCGCGACATCCTTCGCGCTCTGTCCTCTCCCGGGCGTAGGGCCATCGCCCACCTGCCGACAGGCGCCGGGAAGACCAGGATCGGTTCGCATACGTCCTGCCGGCTGCTGAACGAAGCAGACGCCGATGACGCCCTCGTCGTGTGGCTCGCTGCCACAGAAGAACTCTGTGAGCAGGCAGCGGATGAACTCTCCGATGCGTGGACTCACCTCGGGCTGAGGGAAGTCCACGTGCATCGATACTGGGGCAATCGCTCGCTCGATCTGCGCGCGCTTTCCTCGGGCTTCTTGGTGACCGGTCTGGCCAAGCTACGCGCGGCCTCGGACTCGGACCACACACTACTCGCCCACCTTGCTGACCAGGCTGCGGCGGTCATCTTTGACGAGGCTCACCAGGCGGTCGCTCAGACCTATGCGTTCGTAACGGAGCAGCTGTGCAGCACGCGTCCCCCACTACTCGGGCTCACAGCCACGCCCGGCCGAACGGCGACGTTGAGTGAGAGCGATTACCAGCTCGCTCGAATGTTCAACGAGACCAAGGTCTCAATCGATCCCGGCGGTCATGACAGCCCCGTGACGTACCTCATCCAGAATCTGTACCTAGCGGACCCGCGCTTCGTACCGATCAGCTTCGACTCTGACACTGCAGTCCCGGAGCCCGAGCCGGGGACGGACTACACCAAGGACGACCTTGATGGGTTGGGGCGTAACGACGAGCGTACATCCAAGATCGTCGAACTCGCCAAGACTGCGGCGGCACGTCACTCTCGAACCATCGTCTTCTGCCCGTCGGTCGAGAGCGCCATCGAGTGTAATCGGCTCCTTCGGCGCGAAGGAGTGTTGAGCAATGTGGTCACCGCCGACACCCCCAGGGACGACCGTCGGGCACTAGTCAGTGCGTTCAAAGATGACTCCAGGGAGCACATGGTGATGTTCAACTACGGCGTGCTCACCGCCGGGTTCGATGCGCCCCGTACGCGCTGCGTCATCATTGCCCGCCCGACCACGTCGCTGGTGCTCTACTCGCAAATGGCGGGGCGGGCCATGCGCGGTCCCCGCGCCGGAGGCAATCGCACTGCGGAAATCATGACCGTTGCTGATACGAACCTGCCGGGCTTCGGGTCGGTGACGGACGCCTTCACAAACTGGGAGGAACTATGGTCCAACAACTCAGCGAGCTAAGCGAGGCCGACCGCAGCCTGTTTCCGGGCAGCTTCACTATTCGCGCCATTCGGGACAGCCGCTACCACAACACTGCCTATGCCATAGCTGAACTCATCGATAACTCGATAGAGGCTGGTGCGGAGCGCGTTGAGCTGCTCTGCATGGAGGAGGCAACGCCGGGGCAGACGCGTCGGAGGGTCATGCAGATCGCGGTTCTGGACCGTGGCGAGGGCATGGACGCGAGAACACTGCTCGACGCCCTCAAGTTCGGGGGAGGCACGAGACATGCATCCCCGAGAGGGATCGGCAAGTACGGCATGGGCCTCCCCACGTCCTCCATGTCTCAGTGCAAGAGAGTCGACGTCTGGACCTGGCAAGACGGCCTGGAGTCGGCCTGGCACTCCAGCCTTGATGCGGAGGCCATCGAGGCCGGCGATCACGAAGTTCCTATTCCTGATCAGGGTACGCCGATACCAGAAGCCTGGCTCAAGGCTGGTAGCGATGAGATCTACCAGAACCGCTCGGGCACTCTCGTCGTGTGGAGCAACCTTGACAAGGTTCAGTGGAAGACTGCACGTGCCATTATCGACAATACGTCCCGAGAGGTCGGGCGCATCCACAGGCACTTCATCAACGCTGACATTACGAGGATTCGGACCGCATCTTTTCTGGTGAACCGGCCGGATGAGGTTGAGGACGACATCGTCGTCGCAAACGATCCTCTCTATCTCATGAGCCCGACATCTGTTCCCGAGGAGCCCTGGGCGGACTCACCGATGTTCGAGCAGTGGGGTCCGATCAAGTACTACCAGGTTGTCGTGGATGGCCGCGAAGAGACCGTCGAGGTCAAGTATTCCATCGTCAAGCCCGCAGCCCTCAAGACCGAATTGAAGACGCAGAATCCGGGTGCGACGCCCAGAGGCCGGCACGCCAGACACAACATTGGTGTCTCGGTCATCCGGGAGGATCGGGAAATAGTCCTTGAGGATGCATTCCTCAGGGAAGGAGGCAGCGCCGAGAATCCGCAGAATCGTTGGTGGGGCTGTGAGGTGAGCTTCCGCCGCAGTTGCGACGAGCTATTTGGTGTGGACCACAACAAGCAGATGGCTGCGAACTTCACCCAAGCGGCCAAAACCCTGGCTCGCGATGACCGCCCTACGCAAGTTGTCTTGGACGACATCGGCATCGACGACGACATGGTCTACACGATCGTGGCGGACATCCGCGATCAGACACGAGCCATGATGGACAAAATCAGACAGATGTTCGCCCGAAAGCGGACGTCGACTGAGAACGGGGATGGGAAGAAGACTCCAGAACGCAAGGCTGTCAGGACTCAGACGGATGCCGACAAGGAAGCGATTGCATCTGGCGCCGAACAGAAGACTCGCACTGATATCGACAGGGAGCAGGAGTCACCCGAGGAGAGGATCGCGGGGCTCACTGAGGGCTTCATTGCGTCCGGCCAGGTTGAGGATGACGCACGTGAACTCGCGAGAGTCCTGGTGCAAGACGATCTCTCGTACCAATTCAATCCGGCTCAGCTCGACGGATACCAGATGTTCAACGTCCGCTCAGAGCACGGCGTCTTGCACATCAATCTGAATACCGACCACCCGATTTACGACCTGCTCAGTCATCTTGAAGACCGGCTCAGCGCAGAGGGCGACGAGAGTGATCCAGCGTTCCAGGCGATAGTCGCGTTGCGACTCCTCCTGTCATCCTGGGCTCGGATGGAAGACCAAACGGAGTCCCGAGAGGAACGGACGCGCATTCAGGACATCGCCATGAACTGGGGGCGGCAGGTCGGGAAGGTGATCGACCAGCTGCGCGAAAGAGACGGCTGAGCATTGGGGGCCAGCCCTGGGGACTTGCTGACTCGCCTTTGCGCCAACGCCACGAGTCTGGTCATCGCGGCCCCGTACATCAAGGCCGATGCGCTCTCCAGGGCTTTGGGCGCTGCCAACACTGAAGCGTCCCTAACCTGCGTCACCAGATGGAGTCTCCAGGACCTGGCTGTCGGAGCTTCAGACGCCGAATGCCGGAACGTCGCAACGGACTTTGGCGGCTCGTTCCGGCTACACCCCTCTCTGCACGCGAAATACTACCGCTTTGACGATGTGGTCCTGATTGGTTCTGCGAATCTCACGGCGTCTGCAATGGGATGGTCTCGCCAGCCTAATCTGGAGATCCTCTGTCGAGCAGGCGATGACTTCGACTCGTTGGCATTCGAGCAGGAACTCCTGGAGAAGGCGCGAGAACTAAGCGACGATGAGTTTCTGCGTTGGGAGGCCATTGCCAAGGTCGCTGCCCGGAGAGAACTTGATCTACCTGGCAAGCAGCCTGAGCTCGACACATGGCGACCGAGGACTCGTGATCCCATCCACCTGGAGCTCAGTTATGCAGGGAGGGGCGACGAGATCGCTTCATTCGACGAGCAAAGGGCAGCGCAGCACGATGTCCAGACTCTTCTGCTGCCGCCCAACCTGACTAGCGAGGAGGTGCGCTTGTGGGCGACCGCCTGCTTGCTTGCCGCGCCTTTCACTAACTCAGTGATCCAGCTAGGTCGTACGACAGATGCCCCAGCCTCCTATCAGTCACTTGCCGGCATGTACGGTCTCAGCATGACCGAGGCCCGAAGGGCTATGGAGACCGTCCGGAACTGGCTTGCTTTCCTCGCCCCAGGCACTCTCGACTAGGTAGCTCCTCCGATGGATGGGCGCGCCCGGGGGTTGCCTCGCACCCGGAGCTCGTCAGCGGTTGGGGGACGCCGGCGACGGTGGTTGCTGTCTCGCTGGTTCCCGGGACAGGCTGGCGTCGCTGGTCACTGTGAGGACCGCAACGGCGACGCCGGCGACGGTCGAGAGACAAGCCCAATGATCTGCTCGAGGATCCAGATGACCCGGATCAATCGAGCCAGCGACAGGGACATGAAGAGCACGAAGGGTACGACTAGCCAAGGCTCCGACGCACCATCCTTATCGAACATCAGGCACACAAGAGCTGTGACCGTGAGTGCCCCGAGCACCCTCGCTGCCTGGAAGAACGTCTCCCACATCGCTGGGTAGTGCGTACTGGTCCGCAACAACGTGAGTCGCTCGGTAGACACGAAGCTCATTACGAGCGACGCAACGGCGATCAGGAATCCGAGCAGCGTGCCGGAGATGGTGGCGGTCGTTCTGTAGATGTCAGCCCGGACGTCGGACATCAAGCCGTCGATGCACTCGCTGCCGCCGCCGAGAACAAACCACGCCAGAAGCGTCAGTGCGGGCGCGATTGCCAAGACCGCCTCTACTCCCAGGAAGTGTCTACGCCAGTAGGCGCGTGGAGACATCAGAACGAGATTCCGGCGGCCGACTGGATACTGTCCTCCAACTCCGCGTACGCCTCTCGAATCGCCAGAAATGCAGAGTCGGGACTGAGCGCACGACCACGTGGGTTCAATCGCATGATCCGCTTTGTCGAGATCAGGTGATCCTTGAGCAGGTCGAGCGTTTCGACACGGCCAGTGTCGTCGCACCTACCCCTGGCCTGGAGCCGCACTAGGCCTTGCCGAGCATCGTCTTGGTTGAGCAACCCCCGAAGCGGATCCAGGAGCTTCTCCAACGTAGAGCGTCTTGCCTGGGGCTGCGGCTTCATGACGATCTGAAGCGTCTCGGGATCGTCGACCACACTAGCCATAGCCTCGAACGCGTCGCTCAGCGACCTGTCGCGCTGCTCGAGAACGTCGCGAAAAGCGGAACGAATGCTGATGTCCAAGAGCCGAATCTCGACAAGGCGGTCCAGCTGCCTCGCGGCGTCTCCGCGGAGGAGGGGTGAGAAGGTGGCATACGGGACAGCCCCATCTGACCTGTCGTGCAGGTAATGCCCCAGCCGGGAAATGCGCGGCCCGAAGTGGTTGTACTCGGCACCGACGATAGCGCCTCCAGTAGCAGCCTCGGGGAAGAAGACTAGGTGGACAGTCTCGAGCAGACCCGTGTCGGCAGTTAGATCGAGGTCGGTGATCGAACCTGCTCGTTCGAGTTGAGGGAGTCCAGATCGCCTCACTCGGCAGAACCGCACACTGTGGGTCTCGGCGGTTGTCCAGTACTCAACGATACACACGGCGTTGCCGTCTTCATCGAACTGGTACCGGCCGTCTTCGTCGTCAGTGAAAGGAAGGCGTTGAATCACATCCAACGCGGGGCACGGGTCGAACGGAAAGGGAACCCCACCGTCGTTCACACCAGCATCGGCACGGAAGAAGTGAATCTTGCGCTCGACGGTGTCGACGCTCTTGGGTGGTGTCATGACGGATCGGTACCTCCTCGGAGGGCGTAAGGGATGCGGGCCTCTTGCGGCAACCGCGGTGCTCCATGTTACTCACATCACGCCGAGACGAACGCCCAAGCTCTGCAAAGTGGCGCCGGGTTCGGCTCAGGGCGCGTGGGGCCGTTGTGCTCGCCGATATGTCAGGCAGAGTGTCCTGTCGCAGACGGGTTGCCCTACACTGCCGCCCTCAGGGAGCCGCCGTCAGTGGACAGGCGATCAGTCCTGCCCATGTTTGGTCCGCCGGTGCGAAACGATGAACGAGGGCTTGCTGGGCGACTCGAGCTTCAATACACCCTTTGGAGGCAAAGCCGCATCCCACGAGTAGCGGAACGTTTGGTATCGATTGGAATTCCGGTAACTTGCTAGCGGGTACTGCCCCCCACATCAAGGAGGAGCCATCGTCAGTCCTGCCAGCACAGCAACCACGAGCAGCAACAGGGCCACTGTGACAGTCGATAGCAACCGGTCCCGCCGACCTCTATAAGGGCGGCTCGCGTAATCCTGACCGATCCAGTCGTAGACCCATGAGAGGATGCCAGCAAGTGCATCGGATACTCGCGAATTCAGCGAATGCCGGAGGTTGCCCATAAGCCCCCTCCCCTCGGGTCAACATTATAAGCATGGGGTGCCTCACTCCCATCTTCCGCAGCGCCGGCTGCGTGGTGAACGCCACCAAAGCAAGGAGACGCCCCACGAGAAGGTTCGCAGTTCATCCACCATCGACTTCGCCCTCGTTCAGGCAGTCCGCCAGCGCTTCGTCCAGCCAGCCATCGAGGACCTCCGTGAGCCCGCCTTGGCGACGGTTGGCCGATCGGGCCAACTCCACCACCAACACCTCCAGGGGAACGACCTCCTCGACCCGGTCGTAGGTACACGCGCAGAGCTCGACCGATGAGGGGTCCCCTTCCGAGCACGTCTCAATCCACGCATCCCGCAACTCCGGCGGGTATGCCGTGTCCCCGCTCCCGCCTCCGCAGGCTGCCGCTAGGACGATAGAAACCAGTACCGGCAGAAGCCGCCTCGGCGTCATGGGCAAACACCGACTGATAGCAGGGGCAGTGGCAGACCATCGACTGAGATCATTGGGATTCCTTTGTCCACTCAAGGGGAGTCGCATGGGCAACGGGGACGAGGGGCTCCGTTTAGGAGCCCCTCGTCCCGTCGTCACCCTCGCGCAATTGGCGCGCGGCTTCACGGACCGCCTCATCGTCGCTCGTCGCATACTGCAAGAGCATCGCGACATTGTCAGGATTGACAGCTTGGGCCCATCCTCGCGCTGTCTTGGCGTTGGCCCAGAGACGCCGAAGAAACTCTCGCACTACAGGCCCAGCCCTTCGCCAACGGGTCGACTTAGGCAGCGACTACGCCTATTCCCTGGGTCTAAGGGGATAGACACCTTCAACTGCACCAAACTAGCCATGATGGCGTGGGCGGCGTCGAGCTAGCTAGTCGTTGTTACAGCCAATCCCGTAGGCCATTGCGCACTGAGTCTCGGCTACGTTCTGTCCGTACTCTTCGACGGCGGTAGCAGCCGCGTCAACTGCAGCGTTGACTCCAGCCTCTATCTTCTTGAACTGTTCCATCTGACCCTGCACGATGGTGGCCTGACTGTCGCCTACGGTCTCGACTGCCGTGGAGACCTGTTGAGCCCCTGGCGGGGGGTTTACGACGACCTCTGGCAGGAACACGGCTGTTGTGTACAACGCCGCGTACCAAGCGGCTTGGCACGCGTAGTAGGCACGTGGAGGAAGCCCTGCACAAGGCGATGAGAAGTCCGCCTGCCGCGAATCGGCGACAGGAGTGTTTAAGTCAGCAGCCTGGGCGGAGTGGGTGCTGCTGGTCAGTGCGGCAGTTGCGCCACTCACAGAGAGGGTTATCGCCACCACTGCTGTAAGCCAAAGGGATTTGCGCTTCACCGTTTGGTTCCTCCTTGGGACTCAGCTACGGGCTTGGAACGCAAATCCAGGCACCGCGCGGCGAAATCCGTTAGGATTTCGCCGCGGGGGGGGGGCGAAGATTTTGGAATTTTTGGGGCGCGGGTGTTTTGTGGAAACACCCCCCCCCCCCCCCCCCCCCCCGGGGGGGACGCCCCCCCCCGGGCGCGCCCCTGGGCCCACCCCCACGGGCTGTCCACCCAAAACCCCCCCCCCGCGCGCACAACCCGTTTGATTTCCCCCCGCGCGGTGCCGAAACTTTTGTCAAAGTTTCGGCACCGCTTTATGTTCGGCAACACGGCCACGAACACCGCCGCGCCCGATGTGAGCACGACCGCCGGGAGCCGGCCCGCAGACGGGAAGTGACGCCGGAGTCGGGACCGTGAAACGGACTGCGGACGGAGCCCGGGCGCTTCCGCGGGAACGTGGTCGCGGAGGAACCTCGGCCAGGGAGGAGAAACGCTACGGAAGGGCGCGGCCGCTCGTGGAGGAATCGCGCAGCCTCAGGAAGGGTGCACCCCACGGAGGGAATGCTGCCGTGGCTCCAGACGGGAGGAGCGGCTCCTGGCCTTGGAGTTGTCCATGCT
>VYAQ01000288.1 GCA_009844885.1 Gemmatimonadota bacterium | reverse complement strand
GCGAAGACCGTCATCGCCTCCGACGCGCGGTAGATCGCCTGCCGCCACGGCGCGCGGAACAGGAACAGGATCGCCGAGATCAGCGTGCCGGAGTGCGCGATACCGACCCAGAAGACGAATGTCGTGATGTAGACGCCCCACCCCACCGGCGCATTCAGTCCCGAAACACCGATGCCCTTGTAGATCTGGTAGAACCACGAGGTGAGGAAAAGCCCGACCCCGGCGGCGGCCATCGTAAAGAGGATCCACCACCCCTTCCCCGGCCTCGACAGGACCTTGAGGACATCACGGTTGACGTCCTCGTATTTCCCGACGTCCGGGTTCGGGAGCGCTCCCCGCTGGGCCAGCTCGGCGGTCGTCATCGGCTAGTGTCCGCCCTCGTCCACGTCGTGATGGGTGACCTTCTTGAGATAGTGGACCGCGGGCTGAGTGTTGATGAAGGCGTCGAGGACGCGGTAGGTGCGCTCGTCGGCGGCCGCAGCAGCCACTTGCGACTCGTGATCGCGGATGTTCCCGAAGCGGATCACATCGGCCGGGCACACGCTCTGGCACGCAGGCCGGACCTCGCCGTCCCGCACGTCGCGCCCCTCGACCGCCGCCCGGTTCCCCGCGTCCCGGATCCGCTGGACGCAGAACGTGCACTTCTCCATCACCCCGTTGTCCCGCACGGTCACGTCCGGGTTGAACTGCCAGTTCATGGGCTCGGGAATGTTCTCGCGCGTGTAGCGATACCAGTTGAAGACCCGGACCTTGTACGGGCAGTTGTTGGCGCAGTACCGCGTTCCCACGCAGCGGTTGTACGCCTGGGCGTTCAATCCGTCGGGCGTATGATACGCCGCGAACACCGGGCAGACGGGTTCGCACGGAGCGTTGTTGCAGTGCTGGCAGAGCATCGGCAGGAAGCGGATGTCCACCGGACCCGAATGCGAGGCGTCGACCGTCTCGTAGTACCGCTCCAGACGCATCCAGTGCATCTCGCGGCCCATGGTGGCCTGCACCTCACCGACCCAGGGGATGTTGTTCTCGGCCTGGCAGGCGGTGACGCACGCCCCGCACCCCGTGCACTTGTCGAGGTCGATGGCCATCGCCCACCGGGGCCCCTCGTGATCGTACTCGCCGAAGTCGGAACCGGGCAGCGGGAAGTCTTCCGCCAGCCCCTCGGTGGTGACCGGCCGGAAGCCGCCGCCTTCCTGCAGCTCGCGGATCTGGTCATGGGCGTCGTCGGCGCCGTGCTCCTCCTCGGGCGCGTGGCCCAGGGCGGAGAGCGCCACGGCGGGCGTGATGTTGCGGTCGTCCTGGTCGCTCGACCCCTCGGTCGAGGTCAGACGCCGCCAGGCACCCGTCGGGGTCACCGTGACGCGCGTCGATACCAGCGCGAGCGTCCCCGACACCGCATCGGTGGCCTCCGGCAGCAGCTCCATCGGATTGACCCCGTTGCCGTTGGCGAACTGGCCGTATTCCGTATGGCCGCCGCCCATCGCCAGCGCCACGAAGTCCTCCCTTATCCCCGGATAGGTCCAGACCGGCACTTCCACCGCACCGTTCGCCGAGGCGATGTTCACGACATCGCCCGACCTGAGACCGAGTCGCTCCGCGGTTGCCGGATTCAGCTCGGCCCACGAGTGCCACATGATCTTCGATACGGGATCCGGGAGTTCCTGCAGCCACGGCCTGTTGGCGTGGGTACCGTCGCCGAAGCGCGGTGACGGGTAGACCAGCAGCGTCAGGTCGCCGTCCCCACTGAGCCGGGGCGTGCGAAAGTCGACCGCCGTCGTCGGAGCCCGGAGGGCGTCAATCCCGGGCGTGAGGTTCGGGTATGACACCGAGCCCGTGCGGAGCAACTCCCGCCACAGTGCGTTCGGGTCGTCCACGAGGCCTGCGGCCTCACCGTTTTGGGCGAGCCAGGCGTCGTGCGCGCCGCGCAGGTAGTCGTGGAAGTTCGGTGCGCCGAAGTCCTGGCCCATCCGGCGGCCCGCTTCCAGGAGCACATCGCTCATCGGGCGGGAGTCGTATGCGGGAACGGGGCGCATCGCCGGCTGCCTTACCGAATACGTACCGGGCGACGGCATGGCATCGGCCCAGGACTCGAGCGCATGCGCATCCGGGAGCACCAGGTCGGCCATCGCCGATGTCTCGTCCAGCGTGGTCGCGAAAGCGACCTTGAAGGGAACCAGCGCGAACGCATCGCGGAACCCGGCCGCCGGCGGCAGGGAGTAGGCGGGGTTGGTCCCGGCCACGACCGCCACGCCGTAGACGCCACCGCTCATTTCGCGGATCGCCTCCGCGACTTCCGCGTACGACGAAGCCTCGGGGTCGGGCGCGTCGTCGATGTGCATGGTGCGGCCCAGACTGCCGGCCGCCGCGTTGAGGATGAGAACAGCGAGGTTTGCCGCCGTGGCGGTCTGGTGGTGCCCCGCTGCGCCCGGCCCAAGAGCCAGTCCCGTGCCCGCTTCGAACTGATCCGCGAGCGCCGCCAGCGCATCGGCTTCGACTCCTGCCGCCTCGGCGGCCTCCTCGAGCCCGTACGCGGCCACAAGTTCGGTGTACGGTCCGGCGTCGGCGCCTCGCCGTATGAGCTCGCCCGCGACGGCCAGGGCGACCTGGGTTTCCGAACCCGCCTGGGCGGGAATCCACTCGTCGGCGTTCTGTCCGGTCAGGGAAAGGCGCGATCCCACAAAGACGAACTTCCCCTTGGTCCCGTGATCCACCCCATGCATGGCGGCGAAGTCCGCGCCGAACGAAACCGGTGACAACCAGGTCTCGAGAAAGTCGGCGCCGAACGACACGAGGAAGTCGGCGGCGGCAATGTCGTACCTGGGCAGAGCATTGACGCCGAAGGCAATCTCGGTGGCTCTCCGCAGCGCGGAGTCGTCCAGCGCGTCGTGTATGACCCGCCGTCCGCCGACCGAATCGACAAAACTGCTGAGGAACCCGCCCTCGGTGGGACCTTTCCTGCCCGTCAGGAACAGCGACCGTCCGCCGGCACCCACGCGATCCACGAGGATCTCAAGAGCTTCGTCCCAGCTGATCGCTTCGAAGCCGTTCGGGCCCGAAAGCATCGGCGCGGCTACGCGATCCGGATTGTAGAGCGCCTGCAGGGCGGATACCCCGCGCGAGCAGACCCCGCCACGGGAAACGGGATGGTCGGGATTGCCCTCGATCATGACCGCGCGCCCCTCGCGCGTCCGCACCCGTATCCCGCAACCGCCCGCGCATTCGCCACAAGTCGACGCATACCAGGTCGCAACGCCCGGCGTGATCTCTTCCGGAGGCGTTACGTAGGGGATCAGTCGCTCGACACTGTCGGTCGAACACCCCGCGACGGCGGCCCCGGCGCTCCCGGCGCCGACCACCTTCAGGAAGTCACGCCGCGCGAATCCGTCGCCCATCAGTAGTGACACACCGTGCAATCGCGGGACGCGCCGCGTTCCATGTGGCACGAGACGCACCAGCCCATGCGCAGATCGCCGGCTTCGGGCGCCATTTCCTCGAGCACTCCCATGGCCTGAACCTCGCCGTGGCAGGTCTGGCAGGTAACCCCCGCGGCAACGTGGCGCATGTGCGGGAACTTCACATGATCGGCAACCTTGTAGATACGCTTCCACGGGATGGGCGTGCCCGAGTTGTGGTACTCGAGGACCCTGGCGACTTCGGCGGGGTCGTTCCGTCCCGGAATCGCCTGATGACAGCCCACGCACGTCGCCACCGGAGGAATCCCGGCATCGACCGAACGCTCCGCCGAGAAATGGCAGTACTGGCAGTCGATCAGAAACTGTCCCGCGTGGGTGTCGTGCGGGAACTGGATCGGCTGGGACTGCTCCGAGTCCTCGGCGACCTCGCTCGTCGCACCGCCGTCGGGAGCCTGTCGGCCGGCGACCAGGGCGACCGCAAAGAGGACCGGTGCTACTGCGACACCGGCCCCCAGCCACAACCTTTTCATTCGAGCAGTAGGCATCGTGGACCCGTCGCCGGGTCGATGTTTGAGAGTGGAAGGGATTCCCCCGGGGGCATTCAGAAGCCGAAGGAAGGTAGGGAATCGTCCACGACGATGTCAACGAACCGGCGTGCCAGGTCCCCTTCGACGGGCCGCCGGCCACGACTCCCGCTTCGCGCCGGAGCGACGGCAACGCGGTCCGGTCCCGAACCCGCCTTTTGCCGCGGCGCCTTCGTTCACTAGACTAGAACCCATGGAGCCTGCGTCTCTGCCCCCCGACCCATCGGCGCCGCCCGACCCGCCGAACGCGGACGACGGCCACGCACCCGGCATTCACATCACCACCTTCACGCATGAAGGACGGTTCTGGGATGTGCATCTGGAGTTTGTGGACGAGGGCCAGGCCACGGAGTCCTGCCGGGGGAGACTCTGCTACATCCCCACCGATCAAGCCGACCACGAGGAGCCGATCCGCACGGCCGTGATCTTCATCGAGCCGAGCTATGAAGAGGTCAGGCAGGCCGCGCTGGCTCTGGACCGCTACAATCTGGCCGCGCTGCTGCGCTCGGTCACCTGATTCCATTCGCGCACGTGTCGCAGTCCGCTTCACCGCTCCGTTGCCTCCTGCTCCAGGTTCGCGACCCCGGGGACCCGATGATGGTGCACGAAGTTTCTTCCTTCGAGCGCTCCCTCGCGCCACTTCGGGCGGAGATCGAAGTCTTCGACCTGCTCGGCGGACGGCTGCGCCGCGCGGATCTCGCCGGGATCGAAGTCGTGCTGCTTGGGGGGAGCGGCGCCTATTCCGCCGCGATCGGAGGACCATGGTTCGCCACCGCCATGGACTCGCTGCGCACGGTGCACGCGTCCGGCGTTCCCGCCTTCGCCTCGTGCTGGGGATTCCAGGCCATGGCGGTGGCGATGGGGGGCCGGGCCGTGCAGGACCGGAGCCGCGCCGAAGTGGGGACCCATCGAGTGTTTCTCACTCCTGCAGCTGGCGACGATCCGATATTCGGCAGCCTTCCGTCCTCGTTTCCGGCGCAAATGGGGCACGAGGACCTGGTGGAGGAACTGCCGCCGCGTACGACCCTGCTTGCTTCGTCGGATGCGGTCGTCAATCAGGCCTATCGTTTCGAGGACGCGCCGATATACTGCACGCAGTTCCATCCGGAGCTGGATTCGGCAGGACTGCTGGCCCGGCTGTCCACCTACCCGCGGTATGCCTCCGAAGTTCTCGGTGTGCCGTCGCAGGCGATTGCGGACCGCGTCGAGGACACCCCGGAGGCCAATCGGCTGGTGCGCCTTTTTGTCGAGCACGTCGTGCGCCGCTGACTGACTGACCCGGGTGCATCGCCGCCTGCCCGACAGCGGCGGCAACTCCTGTATGGGGCAGCTAGGCCTGCCTGATCCAGCGCACCAGTTCCCGCAGCGTCGGGCGCTTCCCCTGCATGAGAATGCCCACCCGGTAGATCCGGCCCGCCACCCATGCCGTTCCGATCAGTGCCGCCGCCATCAGCACCAGTGAAGTGCCCACCATCCACCAGGGCACCGCACCCACCACCGCCCGCGGATACATCATGATCGGAGAGAAGAAGGGGAAAAGGGCCGCCCAGTCCATCCACGGCAAACCGCTCCCCTCGATCGAGGTCATCTGCAGGATGAAGGGGATGATCAGCAGCATCATGACGGGAAACTGCGCCTGCTGGGCCTCTTCCTCGGTACTGCACATCGCGCCCACGGCGGCGAAAAGGGACGAGTAGAGAAAGTACCCCAGGAGAAAGAACACCAGCAGCAGTCCGAGGGGACCCGGGCCCGGCAACAGCTGACTCAATTCTCCGACGTCCACCGCAGGCCAGTTCGCCGCGATCATTGGAACTCCGAGCAAGCCGATCAGCGCCGCGCACCCCACCCAGATCCCGACCTGGGTGAGTCCCATCGAGCCGACTCCGAGGATCTTGCCCAACATGAGCCGCCACGGGCTGATCGACGACACCACCACCTCCACGACCCGGTTGCGCTTCTCGTCCAGAACCGAACGCAGCACGTATGCGCCGTAGAAGAGCATGGTGAAGTACAGCAGGAAAGCCCCCGCAAAGCCGGTGGCCATCCCCGACACCCGCTCCAGCTCCGACCGCTCTTCGCCGAGAGACTCGAAGGACAGCCGCCCACCCGCCAGCAGCCCCCGCAGCCCCTCGGCGCTCCCCGCAAACGAGAGGCGCAGTTCGAGCACGGTCTCGACGACAACGTTCTCGAACAGGGCCCTGCGCACGGTTCCCGGAGCCTCCTTGCCCCGGTAGGCGAACGTCCCCTCCTGCAGCGTCAGGTCGTCGAGGAGTATGTACGCCTCGATCTCGTCCTCGTTGACGCGGCGGTCCATCTCCTGCAGGTCGACATCGCGGTCGACCAGTTCGATATCGTAGCCCACGGCCTGCATGCCCGCGGCCACCGATTCGCCGAGCTGCCCGGTCAAGTCGACCAGGGCCAGATCGCGGTCGGCGCGCTCCGCCTGGATGCTGAGGAACGCACTCAGGCCGATCAGGCCGATCATGAGAACCGGCATCGCGATGGTCGCGATGATGAAGCCCTTGGTCTTGACGCGCTCGATGTATTCGCGCCGCAGAACCACCCATACCTGTCTCACCTGGCACCTCCCGCCACCGCAAGGGCCGGTTCCGGGTCCGGCTGTCCCGCGTGCCTCACGAAGATCTCGTGCAGGCTCGGCTCCATCAGTTCGAAGCGGCGCAGCATCACCCGTTCGGCCACCGCCGCCGCCAGAAGCCGCTCCGGTTCGACTCCGCGGCCCGCCTCGATGTGATAGGTGTCGTCGACCTTCGTCGGGTTCATGATGCCCAGCCTGGCCAGCCACCCGTCATCGCCCTCGAACTCGATGGCCACCGCCCCCGTTCGTTCCCGCCGCTTCAGCGCCTTCAGGTTGCCGTCGAGCACCTTTTGGGACCTGGAGATGAGGCAGACCCGCTCACATAGGCGCTCCGCCTGATCCATGAGGTGCGTCGAGAAGAGTATGGTGGTGCCCTTCTCGTGCTGCTCTCTGACAATGGATTCCAGCACGTCCTGATTGATGGGGTCCAGGCCGCTGAAGGGTTCGTCCAGGATCAGGAGGTCCGGATCGTGCAGGACGGTGCCGATGAACTGAACCTTCTGCTGCATCCCCTTCGAGAGCTGCTGCACCTTCTTGTTCGCCCACTCCTCGAGGCCCAGACGCTCCAGCCATTCCATGGCCCGCCGGCGCACGATCTGACGGGTCATGCCGCGCAGCTCTCCCAGGAAGACGAGTTGCTCCAGCACCTTCATCTTCTCGTACACCCCACGCTCCTCCGGCAGGTATCCCACACGGTTACGGCGCGCGAAGTCGGGGAACCCGCCGAGCAGTTCGACGGTACCCCGGTCGGGGAGGAGGATGGCCATGATCATCCGGATCGTCGTCGTCTTGCCCGAGCCGTTGGGCCCCAGGAGCCCGAGGATCGTGCCACGGGGGATTTCGAGATCGAAGTCCGAAACCGCCGTGTGTTCGCCGAAGCTCTTGGTGACGCCGGAAAGGTGAACCGCGTGTTCCGTCACAAAACTGTCCCAGGGTGGAGGTGGAGGTCTGTCGACTCGCGCGTGCATCCCCGTCGCGTCGCCGCCGGCACGCCAACCCATTCGTCAGGATGCCAACACAGGATACGCCGCGCTTGCCGGAAGTCTTCATTCGGGTTGCGGTTATCGCCGATACGCCGAATCAGGGCGAAATCACCGCGGGACTTGCGGCGACGATTTTGGTTATTTTGAGAGTGCGTTACCGATACACGAAGGGAGTTCGAGTGGCTATCTACCGTACAATCTTCTACGGCGACATTACAGTGGGAACAGGGGGCAGAATGACGATCCCCCTGTCGATGCGGGACCGATGCGGCATCCAGGAGGGGGACACCTTGACGGTCCGGGTGGAGGAGAATCCGAAGGGGATTCGCCAGCTGGTCATGTGGAGAAGGGTGACCGACCCGGAGGACTGACCGCATATCGGCCGGAATCGCCCGCGGCGCCGCCTCGGGTGCTGACGGTCACCGCAATTCGGCCCAGCGAACCAGTTCGCCCAGGGGACGGCTTCCGTCGTGGAGCCAGTCCGAATCCGGGAACGGGGCCCGGTCCAGAGGCACGACCCTCGTCGCGCCCATGGCAACGAGCGCCTCGGCGAACGCGTGGCGACGCGCGCCCAGGCCGGTGACTCCCACGGTCTGAAGGACGCGGGCCAGAGGCGCCAGGACCTGCTCGCAGGCAGCGAGGTCCGGCACCGGCACGACCCAGGCGGTCCGGCCGCCCACCGGCTCGAAGAGTTCCGGGGGGGCGAGCGCCACGGTCCAGGCTCCGGCGTTGCCGGCCCAGAACCGGATGTCGCCCGAGGCCGCCCGTTGTAAAGCGAGCCGTCCCCGCAACTGGTGCCTTGCGGACAACTCGCCCTCCGACGCGGCCGCAGGAGGCAGCGTGCTCGCCAGCGCCTCCAGGGCGGCTGCCAGACGGCCGCACCAGCGGGCGGCATCGCCGTGGTTGCCGAGAAACAGGATCAGGTGGGTGCTGACGCAACCCTTCTGGTCGAACAGGGCCACCGCCCGCGCGGCCCGGTGGTCCGCACCGGGCGCCGCGCCGGGATCCACGATCGCGACGCCAAGGCGGTTGGGGTGCTCGATCAGCCGCGTGGCGGCCGGCGCCCTGGCGCGAATGGACTCGATGGTGTCGTCACCGCCGTACACGACAACCTGGTCGGCGCGGGCGAGGACTTCCCGCTCCCACGCCTCCCAGCCCGGGTCGCCGCCCGGCCAGTACTGGACCGCCACTACGCCGCGCAGCCGGTCGTCCGCGCGCTGCAGCTCCCGGGCGAACCGGGTGGTCAGGGCGATGTCCCCGGCACCGGGCTTGGCCAGCACCGGCGACTTGACCAACAGTGCCCGAATGATGGACGTGACGGTCACGCCGGGCACCGATCCCGCACCGATGTGCATGGTGACGCCCGGCGCGGCGGCCCGGATCTCCCTGCCGGCACCGTCGACAAACCGGTCCAGCACCGCGGGATCGGGAAACTCGGAGCGCAGCAGGCGATGCAGAGACTCGGTCGTCCACGTGTCGGCCATACCCCGGACCACGACGCGCGCCATGGTTGGCGACAGGCCCGCGTTGCCGGCGACTTCCGCCACGACACGATCGTCGAGCGCCGCGGCGAAACGGTCACCGACAACGCCGAGAGTACTCGCGAGGTCGCTGGCGCGCATACCTCCCAGGCGTATTCGCGACCGGCTCAGAGACGAAATCAGAAGACGGGCTAAGTGATGGTCTGACTTGGGGTAACGCACGTTGATCCCGCCGGCCGTTCCCGCTTCAACCGCGCCCGGCACCGGAAGGCCCGGAGGCCAGACCCAGGCGTCAATCGCGGTGCCGCCGCTCATCGGCCCGCCAAGCGCAGAAACGACTCGGCCATGAGCGAACAACCGCGGAGGCTGGCGCCCGGCGCACGTCCGGCCAGTTCGATGGCGCCGTCGCCGGTCGTGCAGCCCAGGTCCTCGGTGAGGATGTGGCAAACCGAGCCCGCGTTGGCGAGATCGAAGTGGCACAGCAGTCCCGGCTGTCCCGGCGGCAGGGGCGAAAGGGTGGCCGGGTCCAGGGCGCGCGTGCGCACCCACGGAGGGAATCGGTGACAACGCGGGACCGGTGACCCCGGTCGCGGCTCCCCGCCGTGCGCACCGTTCTCGTCCGTGCCCGTCGCGCCGGCGTCCGCCGGGCCGCCGCCCGCCACGCCGTCGTACGCCTGCGACAGGAGTTCGGTCATTCCGTACTCGTTGACGATGCAGGACGTGCCGACCGCCAGGGTGCGGTCAACCCGCGCCTGGAGCGCGCCGCGATCCACCTCCGCGACCCGCCCCTTGAAACCGCCCGTCTCCATGATGCGGGAGCCGGGGGGAAGCGGCAGGCGCCCCGAACCCAGCGCGTCCAGGAGATGAACAAGAGAGAATGCCGTCGTCAGGAGCAGGACAGGGTCCGTCCCTCGGGCCGCGTCACGCACCGAGTCCACATCGACGCCCGTCACGGGATCGAACGCCCACACCGTTTCGGCAACCTCGGGCTCGTCCGCGATGAACCCGGCCATCCGGGCCAGAGACGAATCGGTCACGACCACCGGATCGGGGATCAGCGACACCATGCGGATCCTCCGGACGCCCCGCAGGAGGTGTCGCCTGTAGTTTCCGCGCGCGGCCGCACGGTAGAGGTCCAGGCTGGGCACATGGTGCTCGCCTCGGCCCCCACGGCCGCCGCTGGTCCCGCTCGTCCGGAACACCGCTTCCGGCGTGCCGCAGACGATTGGCACGTCCCGGAAGGCCATCACCGGAATCGGCGGGATCTCACGCCAACTGGCAGGTTCGGCGCCTGACGCTCCGTCCCAGAAGCGGCGCAACATGGGGTTCGACATCCGCTGGACCGCGTGAATGCGCAGGGCCAGGCGGTTGAACGCGTCGTCCTCCGCAAGGTCGGCAGGGGTGGTGGTGATGGTCTCGGCGGTCCTGGCGTCTTCAGCGCCCCACGCGCCGAACAGCGTTGCGAGTTCCCGCAATACCCCGGTCACGGCAGAAGTCACGGATGAACCGGAATGGCCCGTGATGTCCCACGCATCGCACCCTACCCGACCGGACCCCGGCCACGGACCGCGCGGCCCCCCAGGTTCCCGGTCTGCTCACCCTCGCGGATCGTGTGTACCCCCGAAACCACGACGTGCGCAACCCCATCGGGGTATTGGTGCGGATCGTCGAAGGTCGCGCGGTCGCGTACGGTGTCGGGGTTGAAGACGACGACATCGGCCACCGCGCCCTCCCTCAGCGCGCCACGGTCGCGGAGCCCGAGCTTCCGGGCAGGGAGGCCCGACATCTTGTGCACGGCGCTCTCCAGGGTCATGGCTCGCTGCTCACGCACGTAGTGGCCGAGCACCCGGGGGAAGCTGCCGTAGCCGCGCGGATGCGGCGAGGATCGCGAGAGCGGGCCGTAGGGCGCGAAGGCGCCGCCGTCGGAGCACACCATGCCGAGGGGATGGGCCAGCATGCGCGCCGTATTCTCCTCGGACATGCCGAATCCGATCATTCCCACGCTGCCGCCCCCATCCCGCAGCAGCCGCACCGTGAGGTCGTAAGGGTCCTCGCCGAGTTCAGCAGCCAGCTCCCCGAGCCGCCGGCCGCGCGCGGTCGCGTTGGGGCCGCCGATCCGGGTGATCTGCACGGCGTCCCACGAGCCCAGCAGCGCGATCTTGTCCCGGCAGGCGCGTTCGAACACCGGGCCCGTTTCCGGATCGGCGAGCCGCGCCATGAACCGCGCCGTGCCGCCGGCCCGCGCCGAGGCGGGGAAGAGATTCGACAAGCCCGTCGCGTAGGCAACGTACGGGTAGCGGTCGAAGTGCACGTCGACGCCCGCCGCGCGCGCGGCCTCGATCGCCGTGAGAGCCGCGTCGGCCTTCCAGTGATTGCGCTCCCCCTGCGCCTTGAGGTGCGAGACCTGCACCGCCACCCCGGCCACCCGTCCCACGTGCACGGCCTCTTCGAGCGCGCCCAGCAGGCGGTCGTCTTCGTTGCGCATGTGCGAGGCGTACGGGTAGACCGTGCCGCGCAGTTCGCCCGCCAGCGCCACGAGCTCGTCACGGCCGGCGAAGCTTCCCGGCGTGTACTCCAGCCCCGTGGACAGCCCCACGGCGCCCCCCGCCAACGCCTCCCGCACCAGGGCGCGCATGCGCTCGATCTCGGAGGCGGTCGCCGGGCGGTCCGCGCCGCCGACCACGACCCCGCGGACATTGCCGTGGCCGACCATGGACGCCACGCTCACCGCAGGCCGCTCCCGGTCGATCCGGTCCAGGAAGCCCCCGATGTCGCGGAAGTCGATGTCCACGTCGAAGTCGCGCAGGTAGCGGTCGCGCGTCAGCTCGAAAACGCCGTCGCTCCACGGCCCGATCGACGAGCCGTCCTGCCCGACCACCTCCAGCGTGACACCCTGCCGAATGCGGCTTTCGGCCCGGGGATTGACCAGGAGGGACAGGTCCGCGTGGGAGTGGATGTCGATGAAGCCGGGCGCGACCGCCATTCCCCGGGCGTCGATCTCGACGGCGCCGGTCGCCGCCACCTCGCCGACCGTGGCGATGCGGTCGCCGTCGATGGCGATGTCCCCGGTGCGCGGGGAGCCCCCCGTGCCGTCGTAGAGCGTGCCGTGACGGATCACCAGCGTCTGGCGATTGCGGGTGGCCGCGACCCAGGGCGTGGCAGGCCGCCCGGGGCCTGCCAGCCCCGCCAGCCCGACCGCACTGCCCGCCAGAAAGTCGCGTCGCTTCACGTCCGGTCGCTCCTCATGGCCGCTCTTCCTCCAACCCCCAACCTGCCGGGCGTGATCCCGCCCGACCGCAGGATCTTGAGCTGCTGCCGCGCCTGCTCGCGTTTCACGAGATCGACGATCGCGGCGAGGTGGTCTTCCATTTCGCTGTAATCGTCGCCCGGAAAGCCGTCCGCCTCCGACTGCTCGAGGGCGTCCTGCAGCCCGCGGACCTCCCGGCGCGCCTTTTCGAGGGCCCGTTGGAGTCGGTTCAGTGCTCGGCGGATGTCGGCGTCCGGTGTCTTCATGGCATGTAAGGATGCGCGGACGGGTCCAGCACCGCCACGCCCGCGGGTTCGAAATGTCGCACGTTGCGGGTCACGACCGTCAACCCGTGCTCAAGCGCGGTCGCGGCGATGAGCAGATCGGGGCTGCCGTGTCCGTGTTCTCCGGTCAGACGGCCCCAGCGGCGCGCGACCGGCGTGTCGACGGGCAGGATGCGATCGGCGTAGAGCCGCAGCAGGTTGTCGAGCCAGACGCCCAGCCTGTCCGCGAATGCGGGATCGCGACTGCGCTGCCGCGCGATGCCGCGCTCGATCTCGCCCACGGTGACCACGCTCAGGTACAGGTCCGCGGCACGCCTACCCGAGATCCAACCGACGATCTCCGGATTGCTGTCGGGTCTGCGGAGCGCCGAAAGGACGTCGGTATCGATCAGGTACATGTGGGCCACCTCTGGGAGGACACCGGAGGCCTGCGGGTGGCTAGAAATCCACCGAACGCGGCTTCACTGTCAGGCGTTGCAACTCGCAGCCGCCCTGCGGGATCGCAAGCAACAGCTCCTGGAGCGACGGAGCGTTGGCGCCTTCCAGGCGTTGCAGTCGCTCGTAGTCGGCGGTCGCCAGCACGACCACCGCCGGCTTTCCGTGACGAGTCACCCGCTGGGGGTATCCGGCCATGGCCTCGCGAACGACGGCGCTGAAGCGGTTCTTGGCATCCTGGAGCTTCCAGTCGGTCACGGCGTGCTCCTTTTTTATGGACAGATTATCAGGCTAGATGAATTTACTGGCTAGATTGGAACTGTCAAGCCGTTCCCGCGGTTGCGGCGCCATTGGCCCGGAAGTACCTCTTTACTACGCTGTGGTGCGCCTCCCGCGGGTTCCGCCGCGGATCGCTCGAACCGCAGGTGACAGGACCATGGAGGAATGACCCGTTGAACGCATCAGGATACACCAGGGACCGAATACTGGCCGTTTTGGCGGTTGCCGCTGCCGCCCTCGCCATTCCCGCCGCGGCCACCGCGCAGGAGACCTACGACATCGTGCTCGCAGGCGGGCGCGTCATGGACCCGGAGACGGGACTGGACGCGGTGCGAAACGTGGGCATCAACGGCTCCACGATCGCGGCCATCTCGGAGGAGGCGCTCGACGGCGAGGTCGTGGTGGACGTCGCCGGCCTGGTGGTCTCGCCGGGATTCATCGATCTGCACGCGCACGGACAGACCAACCGCGCGAACGAGTTCCAGGCGCGGGACGGCGTCACGACCGCGCTCGAAATGGAGAGCGGGGTGGGCAGGCTTGCAGGCTACCTCGCGGAGCGCCGCAAGGGAGCGATCCTGAATTACGGAGCGACGGTCTCGCACATGTCGGTCCGAACGCTGGCGATGCCCCGTCGGCGGGACGCCGCGCAGAATGCCCTCGAGGCCGCGGAGGACGACGCGGAAGGAGGGTTGGTGGAACTGTCGTTCATCGCTTCGGTGGCCAGGTATGACCCGGTGGCACCCGACGAGTACCCCGCGCTGCGCGACGCCCTCGCCCAGGGCCTCGCCGAAGGCGCGCTCGGGATCGGTATGGCCCACCAGTACTACCCCGGCGCATCGCTGGAGGAGATCCTCGAGGTCTTCAAGTTCGCATCGGCCGCGAATACCACGATCTACACCCATGTGCGCGACATGGCGATCAGCGCGATTCAGGAGGTGATCGCCAACGCGGTGGCGACGGGCGCGTCCCTGCACATCGTCCACATGAACAGCTCCAGCCTCTGGAACGTGTCGCCGGTGCTGGAGCTGATCGGGGGCGTACAGCGCCGGGGCTTCGACGTCACGACCGAGGCCTACCCGTACACCGGGGCTTCCACCGGACTGCAGTCCACCATCTTCGATCCCGGCTGGCAGGACAAGCTGCAGATCAGCTACGGCGACCTGCAGTGGCAGGACACCGGTGAGCGGCTCACCGAGGAGACGTTCAACAGCTACCGGGCCACCGGCGGCACCGTCATCATCCACATGATGAAGGAGGAGTGGATCCGCGAGGCGCTGGCCACCGACTTCGTGATGGTCGCGTCGGACGGGATGCCCTACGCGCCCGGCGCCCATCCGCGCAGCGCGGGCACCTTCTCCCGCTTCCTGGGCCGCTACGTGCGCGACGAGGGGCTCATGCCGCTGATGGACGGCCTTGCGAAGATCACGATCATGCCGGCGAAGCGGCTGGAGGGGATGACGGATCAGGCGTCGACGATGGGGCGTCTGCAGGTGGGCGCCACCGCCGACATCACGGTGTTCGACCCGGAGACGATCATCGACACCGCGACCTTCGAGGACGATCTGTCCTATTCGGAGGGTGTCGCCCACGTGCTCGTGAACGGGGAGTTTGTCGTGCGCGACGGGGAGAACGTTCCGGATGCGATGCCGGGGACGGCGATCGTCGGAAGAGGAACGAGCGGAAGCAAGGCGGGCGGATGAGCACGCGGACACCGAACCGGCAGCTCGCCGCTGCGCTTCCGCTGATCCTTGCGGCCGCGCTGGCTGTGGGGACCGTGGCAGGGGCGGCGCCGATCGCAGCCCAGGACTACGACGTCCTGATCCGCAACGGGCGTGTGCTCGACGGCACCGGCAACGACTGGTTCACCGCCGACATCGCGATCAACGGCGACGAGATCGTGCGGATCGGCCGGATGCCGGATGCCACGGCCGCCCGCGAGATCGACGCCACGGGCCTGTACGTCTCGCCCGGGTTCATCGACCTGCACTCGCACTCGGACCAGGCAATGACGTCCCGGTATCTGGAGGCGCGGAGGGCCCGGAGCCTCAACAGCCAGGGGCTCACGACGGTGATCGGCGGTCCGGACGGGCGCAACACCGCGTGGCCGCTCAGCGGGGAGATCGAAGCGCTGCGGGATCAGGGCCACGCCATGAATTTCGTGCCGATGGTGGGACACAGTACGGTCCGCAATGCGGTGATGGGGAACGACTACGAACGCCCCGCCACGGCCGGCGAGGTCGCGCGCATGCAGGAGTTGGTGCGGCAGGGGATGGAAGCTGGCGCATGGGGGCTCGGGGCGGGAATCGAGTATAGGCCCGCCCGCTTCAGCGATCCCGAAGAGGTGATCGCCGTGGCGTCCGCGGTGGCGCCGTACGACGGGTTCTACATCGCGCACCAGCGCAGCGAGGCCACCATGCCGCTCTGGCAGCTGCCCAGCAACGTGGACGACTGGCCGGTCGACGGGTTGCAGGGCCTGCGGGAGACGATCAACATCGCGCGGGAAACGGGGATTCGCGTGGTGGCGAGCCATCACAAGGCGCGGGGGCGGTCCAGCTTCGGCCGCTCGGGCCACGACACGCTCGTGGTGAACGCGGCCCGGGCCGAAGGGCTCGAGGTCTACCTGGATGTCTACCCGTACGAGACCTTTGGCGGCGGTGCGCGCCCGATGATTCCGCGGTGGAGCCTGGTGGCCGACAGCGTGGACACGGGCGGTGGCCGCGACAGCCCCGCCTACTACGCCGTGGGGATCTTCAGGGACGCGCGCGCGCACCTGGCGCGGCGGTGGGAGGACCCCGCGACCCGGGCGCGGATTGCGCGGGACATCGCGTGGATTGTGGACCACAACGGTGGCGAGGATCGGGTGGTGGTGGTGGACTATCCCGACGCCGAATTCGTCGGGAAGACGCTCACCGAGCTGGCCGGCGAGATGGGCGTGACCTTCCAGGAAGTGGTGGTCCACATGGCCCTCAACGGGTACCCGGACGTGATCGGCGGGGCCTGGACCCGGGGATACGGCATTCACGATGTCGACGTCATCAACTACTACAAGCAGGAGTACACGGCGACGGCCTCGGACGCCGGTGTGAGCGGGGTCGCGGGCGTGCCGGCGTTTGCGTCGCGGCCGGGTGCGCATCCGCGGCATTTCGGCGCCTTCACGCGCAAGATCGCGCACTACGTGAAGGACCTGCAGGCGATTTCGCTGCCGTTTGCCGTCCGTTCGATGACGGGACTGCCGGCGCGGATTATCGGGCTGCCGGACCGCGGGCTGCTGCGCGAGGGGTACAAGGCGGACGTCGTGATCTTCGACTACGAGCGGCTGCGGGACCGTGCGACCGTGCTGGAGCCCGACCTGTACAGCGAGGGCGTCGACTACGTGATGGTCAACGGCGTCCTGACGATCGACAACGGCGAGTTCACGGATGCCCTGCCCGGCGAGGTTGTGCTGCGCGGCGGGCGGCCGGTGAGCTGAGGGCGGGTCGGGGAAGGCGCACGGTTGGCTGGCATGGGCGAGGTGACTTCGGGCCTGGAGGCCGATCCGCTTGACCTTGTGATCGTCGGGGCCGGGCCATGTGGGCTGGCCGCGGCGGTGGCTGCCAAGGAGAGCGGGCTGAGCCACGTCGTCGTCGACCGCGGGTGCATTACCGAGTCGCTGACGCACTACCCCTACTACATGACGTTCTTCTCCACGGCCGAGCGGCTGGAGATCGGGGGCGTGCCGTTTACGATTCCGGAGCCGAAGCCGACGCGGCGGGAGGCGCTGGCGTACTATCGGCACGTTGTGGCGCACCATGGGCTGAGGGTACGTCAGTATGAGGAGGTGACGGGGGTTGTGCGCGGGGATGGGGGCGAAGGG
>VYAQ01000332.1 GCA_009844885.1 Gemmatimonadota bacterium | reverse complement strand
GGGGTGGACCGGGTCGCGGTCGTCGGGGCCGGCCAGCTGGGCGCCGGGATCGCACAGCTGGCGGCGTACAATGATCTCCCCGTGCGGATGAAGGACGTGCGCCACGAGGCCGTCGCGGGGGGGCTCGCCTACGCGCGCTCGGTCTTCGACGGCGCCGTGAAGCGCAGGAGGCTCCGCCGCCGGGACGCCATGAGGAAGATGGCGATGATCTCGGGAGGACTCGACTCCTCGGGCGTGGCGCTGGCCGGCCTGGTGGTCGAGGCGGTCGTCGAGCGCATGGACGTCAAGCAGGCCGTGCTCCGAGAGATCGAAGCGGTCGTAAGTGCCGAGGTGGTAATCGTGACCAACACGTCGTCGCTGTCGATCGACGAGATGGCACGGGTGCTGGAGCGGCCCGGCAGGTTCGCCGGGATGCACTTCTTCCACCCGGTTCACCGCATGCCGCTCGTGGAGGTCGTGGTGGGCGAAAAGACGAACGCCGACACGATCGAGACCGTGGCCGCGCTCGCGGTGCGTCTCGGCAAGGTCCCCGTCATCACGCGGGACGGACCCGGCTTCCTGGTCAACCGCATCATCGGACCCGGGTTGAACGAGGCCGGGCATCTGCTCGACGAGGGCTGGGACGCGGCGGCGCTTGACCGCGTATGGACCCGGTTCGGCATGCCGATGGGCCCCTGCCGCCTGATCGACACGATCGGCATGGAGGTCGCGTACCACGCGGGACAGGCGCTGGCCGCCGCGTTCGGTGAGCGCCTGGCGCCCGCGCGCTCGCTGACGACCCTGGCGAAGTCGAACCGGTCGGGCCAGAAGGGCGGCAGAGGGTTCTACCTGTACGAAGGGGCCAGGCCCAAGGGCATCGATCCCACCGTGTACGCGGACATGGGCGTGTCGTCGCCGCGCTCCGATCGGGACCCCGCCCGTGCGCGGGACCGGACGATTCTCGCCATGGTCAACGAGGCCGCCAGAGTGCTTGAAGACGGTATCGTGCCCAGCGCGGCGGATGTGGATCTGGGCATGATCATGGGCGCCGGATTTCCGCCCTTCCGGGGCGGCCTGTTGAAGTACGCGGACGACCGGGGCCTGCAAGAGATCGTCGCCACGCTCTCGGCCCTCCACGAAGCGCACGGCAGCCGTTTCGAGCCGAGTGCCCTTCTCGCAAAGCTGGCCGAGGCGGGCCAGACCTTCCATGGCGCATTCCCGCCCGCCGACGGTGCGCGGGAGGAACGGGGATGAGCAGGACGCGCGCGCCCGAAGGACCACGCCGGCCGTCGGCGCCGCGCGTTGCGGGCCTTGTGCTTGCCGCCGGCGAATCGTCGCGGATGGGCACCGCCAAGGCGCTCCTGGACGCCGGCGGGATGACCTTCGTCGGGCGCCTGGTGCAGACGCTGGCGGGCGCCGGGTGCGACCCCGTCGTGGTCGTCGCGGCCGCCCGCGCGGGCAGCGTAACCGACGAGGCGGCGCGGTCGGGGGCGCGCCTCGTGGTGAACCCGGATGGCGCGGGCGGTCAGATCGGCTCGCTCCGGGCAGGGCTGTCGTGGCTGGCCCAGCGTGACGATCCTCCGGCCGCCGTGGTGTTCACCCCGGTCGACAACCCGGCCGTCGCGGCGGCCACCGTCGAGGCGCTGATCGCCGCGTGGGACACCGCCCGCGCCGCCCATGCCGCCATTGTCGTGCCCCGCTGTGGGAATCGGCGCGGGCACCCCGTGCTGGCCGACATGAGAATCGCGCATGAGTTCCAGGCGCCCGGGCTGCCGGACGGGGCGCGCACCGTGGTGCGGCGCGATCCGGGCCGAGTGGTTGAGGTCGAGGTCGAGGATCCGGGCGTGGTGGAGGACATCGACACGCCCGAGCGATACCGGCGGCGATTCCGGCGGGAGCCCTCGTCCGGTCCGGCGCCGGCTCCATCCGCGCCCTCGTCCGGCCCGGCGCCGCCCGTGCCCTCGTCGCGGCCGCGTTCCCGCACCGAGCCGCCCGGCGCGTCCGCATGAATCCGTCCGCCGCGCAGGTAGCCGCCCGAGTCCTGGAGGCGCTCGAAAGGGGCCAGCGCATATACACGGCGGTCGTGACCGGGGCGCGCGACCCAGCGCTGATCGGGCGGCGGTGGTGGCTCTCCGGCAGGCGACACGGGGGCTCGCTCGGGAGCCCGGCGCTCGACGAAGCGGTTGCCGCGGCGGTGCCGGCGCTCTTCCCCCCCAGAGAGTCCCGCGGTGCCCTCAGCCGCGACTTTCGTTGCCAGGACGGCGACCGGGCGGCCACGGTCACGGTCTATATCGAACTCCACGGCCCGCCCGCGCGCATGGTGATCGTGGGGGCGGGACATATAGCCATTCCGCTGTCCCGGATGGCGGCAATGCTTGGGATGCGCGTCGAGGTGCTGGACGACCGCGCGGACTTTGCCGCAGCGGACCGCTTCCCGGAGGCCGCCGCGGTGCGCGTGATCGATTTCCGCGACCCCTTTGCGGACATGAACCTGGGGCCTTCCGACCACGTCGTGCTGGTCACGCGGGGACACAGCTTCGACTACGAGTGCCTGGTGCGCCTGTTGCGCATGTCCGCACCGCCCGGCTACATCGGTATGATCGGGAGCCGCCGCCGAGTGCGTGCAACCCACGAGCAGCTTGTTCGAGAGGGCTTCACGACCGACGAAATGCGCCGGGTGCGAGCCCCGGTCGGCCTGGATCTGGGTGGGCAGACACCGGCCGAAATCGCGGTCTCGGTTGTGGCGGAGATCATTCTGTTTCACGCGGGCGGCACGGGGGTGCCTCTCGTGGAGAAGGAACGGGTCGTCGAGCGGTTCTTCGGGGACCGGGGAGCACGGCACGCCGCCGAGGACTGAGCAGCTGCCACAGGACTTCACCAACCAGGCACAGGAGGACCGAGTTGGACGAAAAGGAATTGCTGGGCCAGCTGGCGACGCTGCGCGAGCCGGCCGTACTGGCTACGATCGTGTCGGCCAGAGGCTCTACGCCGCGCAAGACCGGCGCCCGGATGCTTGTCGGGCGGGATAGCGTGATCGCCGGGACCGTGGGTGGCGGATGCGGCGAAGGCGAAGTGATCGCGGCAGCGGAGGAATTGTTCGCCGGCGGTCCGCCGAGGACCGTTCGCGTCGACCTCACCGATGACTTCACGACATGGAGCCCGGCGGTGTGCGGGGGGATCATGGACGTGTTCATCGAGCGCGCCAACCCCGAACGATTCGACGACTCGTGACCGCGCCGGCCGAGGGCTCCGCGTCGAACCGGCCTGGCCTCTTGCCGCGGGACGGCGATTTCGTCGACATACACTACCGCCGCATCGGGAAGCCGCAGGATACCTATCGTCTCCTGGTGCTGGACAGCAATCCGGATTGTGTCGTCACCTTTCAGCCCCGCACGCCCATCGATCAGCCGATCGTTGTGGATGACCTGACGATTCTGGAACCGCGTTCGCCGATCATCTGGTTCACGTTTCCGGGCAAGTGGCACGACGTAGGCCTTTTCTTCCGCAACAACGGCGCCCACACGGGGATGTACGCCAATGTCCTGACCCCGGTCGACTTCATCGACGTCCACACCTGGGAGACCACGGATCTGTGCCTCGACGTATGGGTCCCGCGCTGGGGCTCGGTTCGGATCCTGGATGAAGACGAGTTGAGCGAAGCGGAGGAAGCAGGGCAGGTTGATGGCAAGACGGCGGAGAGGGCCCGTGCCGAAGCCGCTTCGCTCTTGCATTCTCACAGTGCGAATGCCTGGCCGCCGGTGGTGGGCGAGTGGTCGCTGGCCCGGGCGCTGAGCGTTCTGCAAGCCCTCTAGTCCACGGGCTGCCAGGCGGAGCTCGCCGCGGTCAGGCTTCTTCGTCCGCCTCCAACAACTGTGCGGAACATAGCCTGCTGGCGTCGATGTAGCACTCGGCGGCCACGGCCTCGTCCTCCCGCAGGAAATCGATCAGGCGCTCATAGTCCGGCAACCCGCCGCCGGGAACCGAAATCACCTCGTTGTGGTATCCGCCGCCTTCGGCGTACAGCAGCCGGACACGGATCCGTTCGCCACTCATGAGTCGTCGCCGGCGACCGCTCGGCCACCCGTGCCGCGCAAGCGTTTCAGCTCCGGCAGGGTCGCCAGGAAGACGATCGATATGAGGATCGCGGAGGCGACGCAGTAGCGGCACCACGCCTGAAGGACGGCCGCTTCGATGTACGTGAGGTAGGCGCTGAACAGCACTCCGAACAGGGCGCCGCCGAAGAGCAGGAAGGCTGTGGCGCGCGATGCGGCGAGCGGCCCCTGCAGTCCCGCGATCGAGAGCCCGAAGAGCGCCAGATACCCGCCCAGACCGATCGCCGAAACCGGCACGGGACCCACCCACGCGTACTTCGACGACTGCACCGTGGCACATTGGCCGGTCCCGCACGGTATCGGCGGTATCCATCCCATGTTGTAAGCCACCAGGTAGAAGGCGAGGAACACCCCGCCAAGCGAGAGGACGGCGATGAACATCCGGTTGCGGGGAGGGCCACCGGGACCGGGTACCCCCCCGTGCTCACCGCCGGCGGCGGCCTGCCCGCCGCTCTCCGCCGACTCGGTCAAGTCAATTCCCCGGGCCGGCCTCGATGGCCTGCTGGATGTCGATGAACTGGAAGCCGCCCAGCCGTTGGGCCGAGCCCGTGCCGTGGTGGACGAAGATCCCCGGCGTGCCGGGCACGCCCAGTCGCTGGCCCAGGGTGATGTTGGCGGTGACGACGTCGGCGAAGCGGTCGCTGTTCAGGCACTCCTCGAAGGCGCCCGTGTCGAGACCGATTTCGTCTGCCAGGTCCTCGAAATGGCCGGCGGCGCTGCGCTGCAGGACCCAGTCGTCGAACGTACGGTACACCGCGTCGTGATAGTCGAAGTAGCGTTCCTGGTCACCGGCACAACGGGCGGCGCGGGCCGCCAGGAACGAGTGCGGGAATCCGGCTGACGGGTAGTCGTAGTATATGAACTTGGCCTGTCCGGTCTCGACATAGGCCATGTCGACCTGCGGCTTGATCAGCAGCGCGAACTGCCGGCAGGTGTTGCACTGGTAGTTGCCGAACTCCATGATGGTGACGGGCGCGTTCGGATCTCCGTCGACCATGCCCTGCGCCAGTTCCAGCAGTTCCGCGTCCGCGAGTTCGCCCAGGTCCACGGGCTCGGTAGCGGCAGAGCCACCGCCCCTGAGCACCAGGGCGATGATCGCGATCCCGGCCACCGCCACGACCCCGATAATGATGTAGAAGTTCTTCATGTCGTTGCGCTCCAGATCTTGAGATGTCCGCGGTCCTCCGGATATCGCGGATGCGCGGGCGGAAACATGGTAAAATGGGCAGACCGCGGTAACGGGACAATACTAAACAAACTTGTTAAGTATCGTGCGGCGGGCTGTTCAGCGGCGTGGGGGCGGTCAGTGCCTCGATGGCCGCCGTGGTGTCCGCCAGATCGGGCAGGACGCGGTCGGCCTCCGTGTCCAGCAGTTGCGTTCGTGTGAACCGGCCGGTCGCGACTGCCACGGTGGTTGCGCCGACCGCCTTCCCGCACGCCACGTCGCGGGGCGTGTCGCCGACGATCACGGCATCGCTCCCCCGGAACGCGCGGCCCCAATGCACCGACGCCCGGTCAAGCGCGACCCGGGGCAGTTCGTTGCGCACCTCGTGGTCGGAGCCGAAGCCGCCGACGGGGAAGTGGTGCCAGAGCCGCGCCGAGAGGAGCTTCAGCCTGGCGCCGCCCGCCACGTTGCCGGTCACGAGGCCGAGATGCACGTCCTCGCGCGCGGCGAGCGCCGCGATCAGTTCGTGGACCCCCGGCAACACGGTCACCGGATGTCCGTCGATCCGCGCCTCGAGTTCGCACAGGTAGCGCGTCCAGAAGCGCGGCAGCCCGGCCTCGATGTCGCGCGGACGGCGGCCGGCGGCGGTCAGAAGCTCCCGCGTGATGCGGGGGTCCGTCTTGCCCGAGAAGTCGTGTGTGGCGATCGGCCCGGCCGTGCCGTACGTCTCTTCCAGCGCGAGTTGAAACGCCGCCCGGGCAGGGCCGCCGGTCGTGAGGGTGCCGTCGATGTCGAAGAGGATGAGCACGGGGCTGTGCAAGACTTACGTCGCGGGATCCACGTCCAGGATTTCGCCCAGCAGGGACGTGTCGAGATTGCCGCCTGAGAGGACCGCGCAGACCTTGCGTCCCGTGGCATCGACGCGGCGGGACAGGAGCGCGGCGACCGTGGCGGCGCCCGAGTACTCGACCACGAGCTTGCGCCGCGTGATGAGGTGGGCGGCGGCGCGCCGGATGTCGTCGTCCTCGACGAGCACCACATCGTCCAGGAAGGCGGCTGCGTGCGCGAAGGTGAGGTCGCCGGCGCGGGTGGGTGCGAGGCCGTCGGCAATCGTGTCGATGCCTTCCAGCGTGGACGGGCCTCCCGCGTCCAGCGCCCGCCGCATGGTGGGCGCTCCCGTGGGCTCAACACCGATCACGGCAGCGTCCGGGTTAAGGCGCCGGAGCGCGGCCGCACAGCCCGCCATCTGTCCTCCGCCTCCGATCGGGACCAGCAGCGTGTCGACCTCGGGCCAGTCTTCGCAGACCTCCAGAGCCACGGTTCCCTGCCCCGCAATGATCCAGGGGTGATCGAACGGCGGGACCATCACCAGGCCCTCGTCGGCCGCGATCTCCTCCGCGCGCACCCGCCTGTGCTCCGACGTCGTGCCCGCGAACTCGACGCGGGCGCCCAGAGCGCGGGCTCCGTCGCTCTTGACCTGCGGCGCTGTCGTGGGCATGACCACCACGGCGCGCACCCCCCTGAGTCCGGCCGCGAACGCGACCGCCTGGGCATGGTTCCCCGAGGAGTAGGTGATGACGCCGCGGGCCAGCTCCTCCTCCGGCAGCTGCGCGAGGAAGTTGCACGCCCCCCGCGCCTTGAAGGCGCCGGCCTTCTGCAGGGACTCGCACTTGAGGCGGACCTCGCCGCCAACCTCACGCGACAGGTCTGCGTCCGGGATCAGCGGCGTGCGGACCACGGTGCCGCGGATGCGCCCGGCGGCGGCCCGGATCTCGGCCAGCGAGACGAGTTGGGCGCCGGTGTCGTCCCCGTCCGGCCCCGCCTCCGCCCCGGACCCGACGCCGGCAGCCGCGTCAGGAACCGCAGGCGCGTCAGTCCTCGTCATCGCCCACGACGCGTCCGACATCGACCACCGAGTCGCCCTCGTCCAGGTTGACCAGCCGCACCCCCCGGGCCAATCTCCCGATCACGCGCATGTCGGAGACCGGCTGGCGGTTCACCACCCCGTTGCGGGTGATCACCATGAGCTGGTCATCGTCCGTAACGGCCCTGACCGCGACCACTGGGCCCGACTTCTCGGACACCTTCAGGTTGATGACGCCCATCCCGCCGCGGCCCTGGAACCGGTAGTTCCTGATCTCGCTCCGCTTGCCCATGCCGTGCTCGGTCGCCGTCAGCAGCGTCTCATCCGGACGGCGCACCACCACCATTCCCACGACCTCGTCGTCCTTGCCCAGCCGTATCCCCATCACCCCTTCCGTGTTGCGTCCCATCGACCGCACGTCGGACTCGCTGAAGCGGATGGCCTTACCCAGGCGCGTCGCCAGCACCACCTGGTTGGTCCCGTCGGTGATGCGCACGTCGATGAGTTCGTCGCCCTCGCGGAACTTGATCGCGTAGATCCCCACCGCGCGCACGTTGCCGTACGCCGACAGCGGCGTCTTCTTGACGACCCCGTTCTTGGTGCAGAAGAGGAGGAACCGGTCGCCGCTGAACTCGCGAACGGGCAACACCGATGCGACCTTCTCGCCCCGGGCCAGGTGGAGGAAGTTGACGATGGGCTTCCCCTTCGCGTAGCGGCCGCCGTGGGGAATCCCCCACACCTTCACCCAATGGCACCGGCCCTGGTCGGTGAAGGCCATCAGGTAGTCGTGAGTCGACGCCACGAAGAGATGCTCGACCCAGTCCTCCGCCTTGGTGTTCATCCCGCGGAGGCCCCGTCCGCCGCGCCGCTGCGCACGGTATGTGTCGATGGGGATCCGTTTCACGTAGCCCTGGCGGGACATGGTGATCACGACTTCCTCGTCGGCGATCAGGTCCTCCACGTCGAAGGAAGACACGCTGCCCCGGATTGCCGAACGACGGTCGTCGCCGTAGCGGGCGGCCACGTCCCTCAGTTCGTCCTTGATGATGCCCATCCGCACGCCGCGGTCGCCGAGAATGTGTTCCAACTCGGCGATACGTGCCCGGACGCCCAGCAACTCGTCGTCGAGTTTCTCCATCTCGAGCCCGGTCAGCCGAGCCAGCCGCATGTCCAGGATGGCCCGCGCCTGCCGCTCCGAGAGCTCGTACGGCTCGCCGTCGTCGACCTCGGGCAGATCCTCGACCGGCTCGCCCGGGAGCACCAGCTTGCGCCACGACCTCGATGCGCGGCGCAGCCCCACCGCCGCTTCGGCCGCGTCGCGCGATCCGCGGATGATGGTTACGACCTCGTCGATGTTATCGACCGCGAGCCGCAGCCCCTCGAGGATATGCTCGCGCTCCCTGGCCGCCGCCAGGTCGAACCGGCTTCGCCGCACCACGACGTTGTGGCGGTGGTCGATGAAGTGCCCGAGCATCTCGCGCAGCGGCATGATCTTCGGCACGCCGTCGACCAGGGCGAGGAAGATCACGCCGAAGGTCGATTGCATGGGCGTGTGCTTGTACAGCCGGTTGAGGACGACCTGGGGCACCGCGTCCCGCTTCAGTTCGATGACGACGCGCATGCCGTCGCGGTCGGATTCGTCCCGGAGGTCGCGGATGGCGGGCAGTTTCTTGTCGCGCACCAGCGAAGCGATCTGTTCGATCAGGCGCGCCTTGTTCACCATGAACGGGATTTCGGTGACGATGATCCGCGAAGGTCCGTCATCGTCCTCCTTGATGTCCGCCCTGGCCCGGATGACGACCCGGCCCCGTCCCGTGCGATACGCTTCCTGGATGCCCTCGGTGCCGCAGATCAGGCCGCCCGTGGGGAAATCGGGTCCCCGGATGATCTCTTCGAGCTGGTCCTGTGGCAGCGACGGGTCGTCGATCATCGCCAGCAGGCCTGCGACCAACTCGCGAAGGTTGTGCGGGGGGATGTTCGTCGCCATGCCCACGGCGATGCCCGACGCTCCGTTGATCAGCAGGTTGGGCGCCTTCGACGGCAGAACCGACGGCTCCTTGAGGCGGCCGTCAAAATTCTCGTCGAAGCGGACGGTGTCCTTGTCGATGTCCGCAAGCAGTTCGATGGAGAGCCGCTGGAGACGCGCCTCGGTGTAGCGATAGGCCGCGGCCGAGTCGCCGTCGATGGAGCCGAAGTTCCCCTGGCCGTCCACGAGCGGATACCGCAGCGAGAAGTCCTGGACCATGCGCACGAGGGCGTCGTAGACCGCCGAGTCGCCGTGCGGATGGTACTTGCCGAGCACTTCGCCGACGACCGTCGCGCACTTCTTGTAGGCCCGTCCCGGCGACAGACCCAGTTCGGACATCGCGTAGAGGATGCGCCGGTGCACAGGCTTCAGCCCGTCGCGCACGTCGGGCAGCGCGCGCTGCACGTTGACGCTCATCGAGTAGTCGATGAACGACTCGCGCATCTCCTGTTCGAGGATTCGTTCGAGGACCCGTTCGCCTGCGGTGGTGTGCTCGTTTTCGGCCATTGAACCTGCGGGCGCTGGAGGGCTGGATCGGCTGGTTCCAGGGCGTCAGAAAACGAGCCCCGGACAGCCATTAAAAATAGCCGATTTTCGAAGGGATTTCAAGCTCGGAAGTGCAGTTAATTCAAGCCTGTTCAGAGCGTTTGCGGTTTGTCCCGCCGAGCCCTCTCGGGGACGCTCCCGCCCACGTTCCTGGGCACCGCCGCGACCACTTCGGGGCTGCCCCGACAGACCGCTTCGGGTGTGCCCCGAAACGCCGGCCGCCCTCATGCCATCGCCACGAAGTCAACGCCGTCCGCGAGCCCCTCCGCCACGGCCGCCGCCCGCACCGTCTCCCGGCCCGCCGACCGCGCGACAGCACCCAGGTGAAGCGCGTCCCGGAGCTCCTTCGCGGCCGCCGGCTTGCGCACCGGAGCGCCGTGAATCACCTGCCCGATCTTCCGCGGGTCGACCTCGATGAACGCGCGCACAGCCACCCCCTGACGGTCGCATTCCAGCGCGAGCTTCTTGCCCGTGGGACCCGCGCCCCAGATCACCACGCCCGACCTTCCGGTGAGCACGCTGCGGCGCACGTGGTGCACCCGGCACGCGCGAAACGCATCCAGCGAATAGGCGGGGTGGGTGCGGCTCAGGCGGTCCCCGCGGTTGTTCCAGTCGAGGAGCACGCGCGGCACCGACACGAAGCGGTGTCCGTGCCGCCACAGCCGCAGGAGGAGGTCGTAGTCTTCGGGCCAGCCGCGGTCGCGGTAGCCGCCCACGGCGGAGAGCGCCCCGGCCCTGAACATGATGGTCGGGTGCGCGAGGGGGCATTCGACGAAGACGTTCGCCGTGACCGTCTCCCACGTGGTCATGGCGTTGAGCCAGGCCGCGTACTCGGCGGCCCGCGCGGTGACGGCGGAGGCGGGGACATAGCGTACGCCGGTGCCGCAGCCAGCGAGGTCGGGGCGGCGCTGAAGAAAGTCGACCTGGGTCGCGAGCCGCGCCGGGTGGCAGACGTCGTCGGCGTCCATGCGCGCGACCAGCGTCCCGCGCGCCTCGGCCAGACCGCGCTGGAGCGCCGGCACGATGCCGCCGGGCGGCGTGCGCACCAGGCGGAAGCGGCCATCGCGCCGCTCCCACCGCCGCGCGACCCCCGCCGAGTCGTCGCTCGAACCGTCATCGACCACGATGACCTCGAAGTCGGACAACGTCTGCGCGGCGAGCGACCGCAGCGCGGCCTCAAGGGTGGCGGCGCCGTCCCTGACCGGGAGGACAACCGTGACGAGGGGCGCGGGCCGGGGCCGGGACGAGGTCACGCGGCTCCCGCAGGCGCACCGGAATCCGAAGCCTGACGGTCGCGCGGTGTCGGCCGCCCTCGACCGGACCGTCGCTCTCCCAACCCCAGCGCCTCTCCGAGGAATTGTCCCGTCACGCTCTCGGGCACCGTGGCCACGTCCTCGGGCCGCCCCATCGCGACGACCTCTCCGCCGCGGGCGCCGGCTCCCGGGCCCATGTCGACCACCCAGTCGGCCGCCCTGACGACGTCCAGGTCGTGCTCGACCACCACCAGGGTGTGGCCCGCCCGGACCAGTCTGCGGAGCACCTCGTTCAGCAGCGCCACGTCCTCTCCCGAAAGGCCCGTTGTCGGCTCGTCGAGAATGTAGGCCTTACTGCCGCCCTTGCGGGCCGCCGCGCCGATCAGTTCGCGCGCGATCTTGAGCCTTTGCGCCTCGCCGCCCGACAGCGTCGTCGCCGGCTGGCCGAGACGGAGGTAGCCGAGCCCGACCTGCTGCAGATGCCACAGCGCCTGGCCCAGCCGCGGCTCGCGCAGGAAGAAGCGAATGGCTCGATCGACGGTCATGTCGAGCACGTCGGTGACGTTGTGGCCCCGCACCTTGACCTCCAGCACCTCGGGGCGGTAGCGCTTCCCCCCGCATACCTCGCACGGCACGTGGATGTCGGCCATGAAGACCATTTCCACGCGCACGTAGCCCGCGCCCCCGCACTCCTCGCAGCGGCCGCCCTTGACGTTGAACGAGAAGCTGCGGGCGTCCAGACCGGCGCTGGCGGCCGCGCGCTGGCGGGCGAAGATGCGGCGGATCTCGGCCCAGGCGCGGATGTAGGTGACCGGGTTGGAGCGGGGAGTGCGTCCGATGGGGCTCTGGTCGATCAGGACCACGTCGTCCAGGTGTTCGGTGCCGGTCAGGGAGCCGTAGGCACCGACCACCTCGCCCAGGTGCTCCTTCGCCGACGTGCGGCCTCCGCGAAGTTCACGCTCCAGGGCACGGTAGAGGATGTCGTGCACCAGGGTCGACTTGCCCGAGCCGGACACCCCCGTCACGACGGTCAGCGCCCCGATGGGGAACTCGGCTTCCGCGCCTCGCAGATTGTGCAGCCTCGCTCCCTCGAGGCGGATGCGCGCGCCATCCACCGGGCGGCGGCCACCCGCCGTCCATCCACCCCGCTCGCCCCGGCCATCCTTGCCGTTTCCGCTGAGTCTCGCGCGCTGCCTTGACAGATACCTGCCGGTATTTGTCCCGGTTCGGGCCAAATCGCCGGGCGTGCCCTCGAAAACGACCTCGCCACCCAGATCCCCAGAACCCGGGCCCAGTTCGACGACGTGGTCCGCGGCGTGGATCGCGGTTGCGTTGTGCTCGACCACGACCACGGTGTTGCCGCCGTCGCGGAGCCTGCGCAGCAGCACCATCAGGGCGTCCATGTCCTGGGGGTGCAGCCCGATGGAGGGCTCGTCGAGAACGTACAGCGTGTCCACGAGGCGGGACCCGAGGGAGTTGGCGAGGGAGATGCGCTGCGCCTCGCCTCCGGACACCGTGCGCATCTGCCTGCCGAGCGTGAGGTATCCCAGGCCGACATCGACGAGAAACCCGACGCGCGCCGAGAGTTCCCGCAGGATTGTGATCGCGATCCGAGCCTCCATCGGGCGCAACTCCAGGCCGTCCATCCACGCCGGGAGCGCCTCGATCGGCAAAGCGGAGACCTCACCGATATCGAGACCGCCCACCGTCACATATCTCGCCTCGGGTCTGAGACGCGATCCGCCGCAGGCGCGGCAGGGCCGGGGTCGCTGGTACTGGCGCAGGAAGATCCGTATGTACTGCTTGTAGCGCTTCCGCTCCTTCGAGGAGAGGAAGTCCAACACCCCGCGAAACGACCCGCGCCCGTACAGCACGGCCTCGCGGAAGGGTTCGGGCAGCTCCTTCCAGGGGGCATGGATCGAGACGCGGTGCTCGTCGGCGAACCGGCGCAGCAGGGCGCGTTCCCGTCCGTAGCGGGGCTTCGCCCACGGGTCGACCGCCCCGTCGTCCAGCGATCGGTCTTCGTCGGGCACCACGAGCACGGGGTCGTACTCCAGGGTCGCGCCGAAGCCGGTGCACGTCGGGCAGCTGCCGTAGGGGTTGTTGAAGGAGAAGAGGCGCGGCGTGGGGTTCAGGAAGACCGTCTCCGGGTGCCGGGGACAGCGGAATCGCTCCGAGAAGCGGATGGTTTCGTGCGCGGGGTCGGCCGGAACCATGACCGCTTCGCCCTCGCCTTCCCGGAAGCAGGTCGCGATCGAGTCCGCCAGCCGGTCCGTCCAGTTCCGGTCGGGCGCCGAAGGGACCTTCAGCCGGTCGACGACGACCATGACCTCGCGGGCCGTCGCGAGATCGGGGACGGCGTCGTCCGCCAGCTCGGCCAACACACCATCCGCCTGTACGCGGACAAAACCCAGGGCCCGAAGATTCTCGACGACGAGTTCGTGAGATACGCGGCCGCTCCTGTTCAGCGGAAAGGCGACCAGGAACCGGGCACCGGGGGGCAGCGAGGCCACGCGGTCGACGGCATCGGAGACGCTGTCCGGACGCACTTCGTCGCCACAGGCGGGACAATGCGTGCGCCCCACGCGCGCAAACAGGAGCCGGAGGAAGTCGTACACCTCGGTGGCGGTGCCCACGGTGGAGCGGCTGCTCGTAGTCGGGTTGCGCTGCTCGATCGCGACTGCGGGCGACAGCCCTTCGATCCGGTCGACATCGGGCTTTTCGAGCCGGTCGAGAAACTGCCTGGCGTAGCTGGACAGGGCCTCGACGTAGCGGCGCTGGCCCGCGGCAAAGAGGGTGTCGAGCGCCAGCGAGGACTTGCCCGATCCCGAGGGCCCGGTCACGACCGTGAGCGCGTTCCGGGGCAGGTCCAGATCGAGGTTCTTCAGATTGTGCTGCCTCGCACCTCTGATCCGAATCGATCGATCCATCAACCTTGAGCCCCTTGAGTGGACAGCCCCCTGGTGGCCGCCCGTTGCCTTCGGGCGCGATTTTCCCGACCGTGGAACGGCCTCGCGGCGCACCGAGGTACACGCCGTCTTCCCCCAATCTACCAGCAGGAACACGATGAAACCGGACATCTATCCGCGCGACGACTACGACGATCTCGGTCGCTACCTGCCGGACCGTTCACCGATCGCAGCCGACCTGGGCGACAACCGCAACCTGTGGGGAGCCCATCCGGCGGCCCTTGCCGTCCTGGCCAAGGCGGGGACGCCGGTCGCATCCGAGTACCCGGGCAGCTACGCCGACGAGTTCGCGACGGCGGTCGCGGCGAAGTTCGGCATCTCTCCGTACAACGTGACCACGGGGGCGGGGGGTACAGGCGTGCTGGACGCGGTCATGCGGGCAGTGGCGCCGACACGGATGCGCTTCATGGACCCCGGCTGGCCCGCGGCGGGCATGCTGGCGCGCATGAACGGGCACGAGCCGGTTCCGGTCGAGTGGGAGGAAGCGCTGGGCGACCCGGTGCGCTTCGCGGGGCCGCGACCGTGTATCGTGTACATCGCCAATCCGGGCAATCCGACGGGCGAAGCCATTCCCGACGACTGGATCCGGGCGGTCTACCAGCACACGGAGACTGTGGGAAGCGTCCTGATCATCGACGAGGCGTACGGCGAATACAACCGCTCCGGTGACGATCTGACTCCCTTCGAGATGGCGCTGGAGGGTAAGCGCACCCTGTGCGTGAAGACCCTGTCGAAAGCGTACGGGCTCGCCGGCATGCGGGCCGGGTATGGCGTGGGCAGCGAGCCGCTCGTCCTCGAGGTCGACAAGGCGCGCGGCCCGTTCGTCGTTTCCGGGGTTACGAGCACCGCCGCGGCGGCGGCGATTTCCAGCGACTCGCCGTGGCTGGACCAGACCCTGGCCGAGACGGCGGTGAACCGGGCGCGATTGACGGACTGCCTGCGCCAGCGGGGCTATCGAGTTCCGGACTCGGCAGCCAATTTCGTGTTCATCCTGCGTCCGGACGACCGGCTGGAACCGGATACGCGGCGACTGGAGGCGGGCGGGGTCCGCGTGCGTCCGTTTGCGGGCGTCACCGCGCGGGGATCGGGCCTGCGGGCGACCGTCGCCCCATGGGACAAGATGCAGCGCCTGCTGGACGGGCTCGACCTGATCGCGGCGCGCACGGGCTGAGGTCCCGGCCGTGACTCGCCCGGCGGTGATCCCGCACCCGTCCCACGCAACGAGCGGCTGAAGCATGTCGCAGGAGCACGACGGCTACGAGGACGAGGTCCTCGGCAAGGCGTACGACTCGCGCCTGATGGCACGCCTCCTGCAATATCTGCGCCCGTACGCGCTTCAGGTTGCGGGTGCCGTCGTCCTCCTGCTGCTGGCCTCGCTGGCGGCCGTGATCGGCCCCTACCTCACCATGATCGCACTGGACGAGGCGATCCCTGCCAACGATGGCAGGCAGCTTGCCCTTCTGGCGATCGTCTACCTGGCCATCACCGTACTGGTCTTCGTGTTCCAGTACGTGCAGGCGCTCGTCACGACGTGGCTCGGCCAGCGGGTGATGTACGATCTGCGCACGCAGATCTTCCGCAAGCTGCAGGAACTGGACCTTCGCTTCTACGACCGGAATCCGGTCGGCCGGCTGATGACGCGCATCACGTCGGACGTCGAGACCCTGAACGAACTTTTCAGCTCGGGGCTGGTCACGGTCTTTGGCGACCTGTTCATGCTCTTCTTCATCGTGGCCGCGATGCTGCAGATGGACGCCGACCTGGCCCTGGTCACCTTCAGCGTGCTTCCCTTCGTGGCGTGGGCCGCCTTCGTCTTCCGCTCGCGCATCCGGTCCGCGTACCGGGACATCCGCTACCGCCTGGCTCGGATGAACGCTTTCCTCCAGGAGCGCTTCACCGGAATCCGGGTCGTCCAGCTCTTCAACCGGGAAGACGCCGACCTGGGACGCTTCAAGGAACTCAACAACGACTACCTGGACGCCCACCTGCGGTCGATCACCTACTACGCGCTGTTTTTTCCGATCATCCAGCAGCTCACCTCGGTGGCACTCGCGCTGATCATCTGGTACGGGGGCAGCGCGATGATCCAGGGCGCCGTGACCATCGGCGTCCTCGCGGCCTTCCTCGACTACGCGCGCCGGTTCTTCCGGCCGATTCAGGACCTGTCCGAGAAGTACAACCTGTTGCAGGGAGCCATGGCCTCCTCCGAGCGGATCTTCCGGCTCCTCGACCGCGAGCCGGCGATCCAGGACGCGGCGGTCACGCGGCGGTTCCCCAAGGGGGCGACGGGGGAGATACGGTTCGAGAACGTGTGGTTCGCGTACGGGAATCGCGAGGTTGAGGCGGAGGGGGGCGGCGGCGTGGAGAGCCGGCGCGATGCCGACGGCCAGCCCGACGCGGAGGTCCCCCCAGGCTCGGAGGCCCAGCCCGACTGGGTGATTCGCGACCTGTCCTTCACGGTTGCGCCCGGGGAGAAGCTGGCGATCGTGGGTCACACGGGAGCCGGAAAAACGACCGTCATCAACCTGCTGATGAGGTTCTACGAGGCTCAGCGCGGCCGGATCCTGGTCGACGGAATCCCGATCGAGCAACTGCGGATGCAGGACCTGCGCGCCCGGATCGGCCTGGTCCTGCAGGACATCTTCCTGTTCAGCAAGTCGGTCGACTACAACGTGCGGCTGGGGTCGGGCGACATCGGCGCGGCCAGGGTGGCCGATGCGCTCGAAGCCGTCGGCGCCACGCCCTTCGTGGAGCGCCTTCCCGACGGGTCGGCCCAGGAGCTGGGGGAGCGCGGCGCCCGCCTCTCGGTGGGAGAGCGCCAACTGCTCTCGTTCGCGCGTGCGTTGGCGTTCGACCCGGGCATCCTGGTGCTCGACGAGGCGACCAGTTCGGTCGATTCCGAAATCGAAGCGCGTATCGAGGAGGCCACCGACCGGCTCATGCGCGGCAGGACCAGCCTGGTCATCGCCCACCGCCTCTCGACGGTGCAGGGTGCCGACCGGATCCTCGTGATGCACCACGGCCGCCTCGTGGAGGAAGGGAGCCACGAGGAGCTTCTGGCCAGGGACGGACTGTACCGCCAGCTCCACGAGTTGCAGTTCGCGGTGGCGGCGGCCTGAGCAAACGCGACTACGTCGGCTGGTCCAGCGGATCACATGGGAGCTGAATCCCGGCCGGAAATCTTGTAACTACTTACAGGGCTGCACGATCTGCGTTTCCTGCCGTTGGATTGGACACTACTGGACCG
>VYAQ01000307.1 GCA_009844885.1 Gemmatimonadota bacterium | reverse complement strand
ATTTTTGGGGATTATAACTAGGACTTGACGGGCCGCTCCCTTGCATGGTACGGTCAGCCCACCACACAGCTGAATAGCGCCCCCGAGGGTGTACCGGCACGAACGGCGTATCCGCGCCTCCTCGCTGGTGCATGCTGTTCGGCTGTGTGGTAACGCTGTTCGCTACCACGAGGGGGCATCATGTTTGACCACTGCTTGTTCGCTGACCCGTTGGAGGGTTGAGCGCCCCGCAGGAGACCGGACGCCCTCGGCGTTTTGGTCGGCTGCTGAGGTACCTGGGTATTCTGACATCCTTGGGCCTGTCCCTGGGGATTGTTATCGGAGGCTGGGCCGCCATCGTGGGTGCCGTTCGGCAACCGGAAGAGGTCCGGGCATACCCAACCAGAACACCGATCTCGGCTCCGAAGCCAGTCGCGACGTGGACACTCACACCCGATCCGAACGCCACTCCAACCTTCACGCCCCAGCCAACCAGAACACCCCGGCCGACACGCACACCGAGACCCCGACCAACCCGTACCCCGCGGCCCACGGCCCAGCCCCGGCCGACCCGAACGCCAACGTCGGTCGCCTCCTGCAACACGGGCGCGGCCAAGCAGTATCTGGATTCCGTGTCTCCTCAACTGGATGGCCTGGGCAGGGCCTGGGGTGACGTGGGGATCCTATTCTCACAGGCGGGCGAGAACCCCATGCTGCTATTCGATCAGAGCTGGACTTTTGAGGCATCCCTTGCTCTGTTGCTCATTGTGGCCCACCTGGACAAAATCGAAGCCCAGGTGCCGCCATCGTTCCTGCAGCCTTACTACAACCACCTGAAGGCGGCGGCCGTCCACCATCGCCGGTTCGTGGCTCTGGCACTCTCCGGCATCGAGGACGCGGATACGGATCTGTTTGCGTCGGCTGCCGCAGAAGCCCAGGAAGGCCACAGGGACCTGAACCGCGCCGAGGCGACCCTGCTCGACATCTGCCTCTGACATCGTGTTACTATACCGGCATTGTCGTGCGCCGTCGGGGCAGAAATGCTTCGGCGGTGGCACTGCCCGCCTGAACACATCACTATTCAGGACGGCACGACCACAGTTCATCCTGGCAAAAGGCGATATGAACCATGGCCACTGTACCAACTTACCACACCCCCACGTCCCCGCGCGAACTCGACGAGGAGCTTCGCCGGGTCAGCGCAGAACTGGAAACGCGGCTGGCACCCGTACGAAGAACGCTGACAGCGCTGAATGTCTGCATGAAGGTCTTTGCGCTGGTCAGTTTGCAAGCCGTTTCGCAGGCGCTCACTGCACCGCCGACACCACCGCACCGGTGCTCGTCCCATTACTGTCCGGGACCGGGACACTGCCCGCGCTGTGATTAGCTCCGCGCCCCGGAGGGCAGTCCGTTGTCGGCAATGAGGGTGTGGTAGCGCATCTGCTTGCCCACCATGCCCTTCACCAGCCAACCCATCTGGGACAGCGTACCGGATTCCCGGATGTTGTGTCGTCCGGAGAACTCGGCCACGTAGCGGGCCAAGTGCTTGGGGCTGATCTTGTGGTAGATGCCGATGTAGCCGCGCTTGAGCATGGACCAGAACGACTCCAGCCCGTTCGTGTGGGCCATGCCCCGCACGTACTCGCTGACGCTGTGCTGGACGCTCTCATGCTGGTAGAACAGGGGGGACAGGCCCTGGTAGGCCCGTGCCTCGTCCGTGTAGACCATGGCGCCTGGCTTGGCATGGTTCCAGATGAAACCCTGCAGGGTGGGCTTGTCGGTGGCCGACACGACCTGGGCCCGGACCTGGTTGGTGTCCCGGTCCTTGATGCCCACCACGGGCGTCTTGTCCACGCCGCCGCGGCCTGTGAGTTGCGCCCGCTTGTGGGCGTGCATGTTCTTGGCCTTGCCGCCCACGTAGGTCTCGTCGACCTCCACCGGACCGTCGAAGGGGCCGTCCCCGTCGTCGCTGTCGTCGAACGCCTTGCGGATGCGCTGCAACATGTACCAGGCGGTCTTCTGCGAGACCCCGATGTCCCGGTGCAGCTTCATGCTGCTGATGCCCTTGAGGCTGGTCAGGTGCAGGTAGATGGCGTAGACCCACTTGCGGAGCGGCAGCTGCGTGTACTCCAACAGTGTGCCCGTCTTGATGCTGAAGTAGGAGCGGCAGTCGGGGCACCAGTAAGGCATTTGGCCGTGGGTTGCCTCAATGGTATTGGTGCCGCCGCAGTGCCCGCAGACGCGGCCGTTGGGCCAGAACCGTTCCTCGAACCACTTCAGGGCCGACTCCTCGTCGGGGAACATGTCGGCCAGTTCCATCAGGGTGATGCCTTCGCGGTAGGACTTTCCGGGAGCTTTGGGGGCGGTCATGCGGGTCTCCGTATTGGTGAACACAGTATGCCAGTTTCCACCCCGTTTGTCAAGTCCTAGTTATAATCCCCTTCCAGATGATTGGGGTTGACCCGCGATTGCCACGGCTATGGATGTCCGGTGGTCCTGGCCGGTCCGATGCCAGACCGAACGACAACGGTGGGACAGATGGCACGCGGCGTCGCCATGCGCGAAGAGGTTTGCCAACCTGCCGCCATCGTGTCCTACCCGGCTTCGTTTAACCCAATGGGTGCGTACTGTCTATAATCAGAGGCCCTCAGGGATCAGTGACACGCCTTCCCGGACTGTTGCTGCGACTCTGGCCGTTTCACAGAAGGCATGCCTTAAGGCGAAGCCATGGCTGCGCCGCGCGACACATCCTCCATTACACAGATCGACGACTTCAGCCGAGTGGCCTACGACAGGTCGGACGGCCCCCTGCGGGATGAGCAGGGGCTAGTCGTCTCCGAACCGCAACGGGAACGGGCTGTTGTGGTCGGTATCGAACTCCGGTCGGAACCCGGAGCGCTGTCACTGGAGGATTCACTGACCGAACTGGAGTTGTTGTCCGACACGGCCGGCATCGACGTGGTCGCGCGCCTGAGCCAGCGCATGCAAACTCCGAACCCTGCCTCCCTGGTTGGTGAAGGCAAGGTGGCTGAATTGGCCGAGGTGGTCGCGGAGACCGGGGTCAGTGTGGTTATTTTCGACGCAGAGTTGTCGCCGAGACAGCAGCGCGTCCTGGAAACGGCGGTGTCCGAGAACGTCAAGGTGATTGACAGGACTGCCCTCATTCTGGACATCTTCGCCAAGCACGCGCGCACGCGCGAAGGCATCGTTCAGGTTGAACTGGCCCAATACCAATACAGACTCCCGCGCCTGACGAGGGCTTGGACCCACCTTGCCCGACAGGCCGGTGGAGGAGCCGGAGGACCGGGAGGAGGAGTTGGCCTGCGAGGTCCGGGCGAAACCCAGTTGGAACTGGACCGACGACAGATTACGTCCAGGATTGCCAGACTCAATGCCGAACTGGAGACCATCAAGGCTCATCGGCTGCGCACCAGTGCCCGCCGCACCCAGGATGCAACCCCGCGGCTGGGCCTGGTCGGCTACACCAATGCGGGCAAGAGCACGCTGCTGAACCGGTTAACTGACGCCTCGGTATACGCCGACGACCTGCTGTTTGCCACGCTGGATCCGATTACGCGCAAGTTGAAGTTGCCCAAGGGCCAGGAAGCCTTCATAACCGATACGGTGGGTTTCATCCAGAAACTGCCTACCTCTTTGGTCGCGGCATTTCGGGCCACCCTGGAAAGCGTCAACGAGGCCGACCTCCTGTTGCACGTGGTGGATGCGACGCATCCCAACCTGGAGGAACACATCAACGTCGTTGAGGAACTGTTGGATTCGCTGGGTGCGGGGCGTACCCCGGTGATTCTGGTACCTAACAAAACCGACCTTTTGGCAACAGGCCAAGACCCGCTGACCCGACTACCCTCCGGATGCCGGGAGACCTATCAGGCTGTCGCACCGGTCAGTGC
>VYAQ01000170.1 GCA_009844885.1 Gemmatimonadota bacterium | reverse complement strand
GGCGGGGAACTCCCACATGACGGCGAGCAGTCCCGTCGGTGGGCGTTTGACGAGGAGGGTGCGGGGGTCGCCGGTGCCGCCGCCCACAACGCCCCCCGCTTCCGCCACCACCACCGCGACCGGGTACTCGACCCTCCGCACTCGCCTGCGCGCACTCCGCGACGGCCGCTCGGCCACCGTCCCCGCGGCGAGGGCGCCGCACTGTTCCCCCACAGGACAAGCACCACAGCGAGGGGAACGCGGCGTGCATATGGTGGCGCCCAGTTCCATCAGCGCCTCGTTGAAATCGCCCGGGCGGTCCGGGTCGATGAGGCGCGTGGCTTCGTCGCGCAGCCGGGCCGGCGTCGGGTCACCCACATCGAGCAGCCGTGACAGGACGCGGCGCACGTTGCCGTCGACCGCCGGCGCCGCCGTACCGAACGCGATACTCGCCACCGCTCCGGCCGTGTACTCGCCCACGCCCGGCAGGCTGCGGAGCTCGCGCGGGTCCTGGGGCAGCCGTCCTCCGAACCGCTCGCACACCATCGTCGCGGTCCGATGCAGGTTGCGCGCGCGTCCGTAGTAGCCGAGTCCCTTCCACGCGAGCAGGACCTCGTCGTCCGACGCGTCCGCGAGCGACGGCCAGTCAGGGAAACGCGCCAGCCAGCGGCGGTAGTACGGGATCACGGTTTCGACGCGGGTCTGCTGGAGCATGAACTCGGACACCACGACGCGGTACGGCGTGCGGTCGCGCCGCCACGGGAGGTCGCGGCGGTTGCGGTCGAAGTGAGCCAGCAACCTGCGGCGGAAGGCGGGCGGATCGATCCGGTTTGCAGGCTCGGCTGTCTGTGGTCTACTCTTCGTCATGCGCTTCACGACCTATACGAAATACCGCAAGAGCTGGCTGGACGCGCTCAACCTGGAGGGCCTCATGGAGATGCTCTCCGACTTCCTCCTGGACGGGGGCTTTGCCGGCGGCCCCCACTTCCACCCGTACTGGGGCTGGTCCGGTCTGGAGGATACGACTTCGCTCGAGGCGCTGAAACATGCGCTGCTGCGCGCGCTGGTCGAGAGCGGCCAGCTGACGCCGGAAATGATCGAGGAACTGCGCGGCGAGGGCCCCGGCAATCCGGACGTGCAGCAGGAGATCGCGGACCTGCTCGACGAGCTCGTTCAGAAGATGATCGAGGAGGGCTACATCACGCTGACCGGCGAGCCGTCGGGTTCGGCGGGCGCCCCCGGGGACGCCACCGGCACGGGCCACGTCGACGACGCCCGCGAGGCCGCGCGCACGGTCAACTTCAACCTGACCAGCCGGGGACTCGACTTCCTCGGCTACCGGGCGCTGCGCAACCTGCTGGGCTCGATGGGCAAGTCGAGCATCGGGGCCCACGAGACCCGCGAATACGCCACGGGCGTCGAGGCGGACGCCGGGAGCAAGCCCTGGGAGTTCGGCGACACGCTGAACCTGGACATCCCCGAGACGCTGAAGAAGACGATCGCCCGCGAGGGGCTGCCGCCGCCGGGCAGCGAGGTCGCGCTGGCCCTGGACTACAAGGACCTGATGGTCCACCAGACCGACTACCGGTCGTCGTGCGCCACGGTCATCATGCTGGACGTCTCGCACTCGATGATCCTCTACGGCGAGGATCGGTTTTCGCCGGCGAAGAAGGTGGCGCTGGCGCTGTCGCACCTGATTCGCACCGAGTTCCCCGGCGATTCGCTGCGGGTGGTGACGTTTGGGGACCGCGCGCAGGAGATCCCGCTGGGCGAGCTGCCGAAGGCCCAGGTCGGCCCCTTCCACACGAACACGGCCGAGGGACTGGAGGTGGCGCGGCGGATTCTGACGACGCAGAAGAAGGACATGCGCCAGATCATCATGATCACCGACGGCAAGCCGACCGCGATCACCCTCAAGCGGGGCCGGGTCTACAAGAACTCGGGCGGGTTGGACCGCGACATCCTGCGGGCGACCTACCGCGAGGTTGCCGCGTGTCGGCGCTCGGGGATCCCGATCAACACCTTCATGCTGGCGGACGACCCCTACCTAGTCCGCTTCGTGCGGGAGGTGGCGAAGATCGCGCGCGGGAAGGCCTACTTCACGTCCACGATGACGCTTGGCCAGCACATCGTGATGGATTTTTTGCGGAAGCGGCGGGCGGCGTAGGGCTTGTTCGCTACCCGCCCTCCGTCACGCCCTCGAACGCCTCCAGATTGATCGCCGCAGCGCGCCTGGCACGCAGCTCCGGCATGACGTCCTTGCGCGAGAAGCGTTCCAGGAACAGTCCTTCGATCGTCAGGCCGAAGACCGCCAGCCCGACCCCGAGCACCGCGCCCGTCACCCCCGCGTCCGCCACGAAGAATGCGGCCACGACGATGCTGCCGACGCGCAGAACCGCGCCTGTCCCCACGACGCCGGTCCGGCCGGAGCGCACGAACAGCCCCTGGTAGTATTGGCGCAGCCCGTACAGGAAGGGATACGCCGCGGCGATCGGCAGCGCGGCGCCGGCCAGGGCCACCAGATCCGCATCCAGCGCGAACACGTACCGTAGCAGCGGCTCGCGAATCGCGGGCAGCGCGAGGACCAGGAGCGTCGCCACCATCGCGAACGCGACCCACGCACCCCAGGCCCGTACGCGCCTGTGGGTCTCCGAACACTCGACCAGCGCGATGCTGGCGTGCTGCAGCTGGCCCACCGGCGCCGCAATGAACCAGGCGAAGGCTTCGACCACGCCGAACGCGGCCAGCGCCAGGTCCGGGTTGGCCGTGCGCGCGAGCACCGCATTGATGATCAGGGGGGTCGCCCACCAGAGCAGCACGTTCAGCATGAGCGGCGCCGAAAAGGCGGCCACGTTCTCGCGATCGGCCTCGCAGTCCTGCCGCTCGAGCTGGATGTCGGGCGTGGGCGACCACAGGACGATGAGGGTTTCCACGATCAGGCCGCCGGTGAAGGCTGCGGCACCCAGCCACGCGCCCCCGCCGGTGGCCAGCAGGGCGAAAGCGACGACCGCGAGGATACCGGTGCGGCTCCCCGTGGCCAGCGCGATGGGCATTGTGCGGTGGCCCGCGACCAGGCGTCCCTGGTGCGCCGCGCGGACGGCGGTCAGGAAGGGCACCGGCCACAGGAACTGCATGGCGCGAACGGCTTCGGAGAGTACTTCGGGGCCCACGCCCACGGCGCCCGCGAACACCAGGTCGCCGACGGACGTGTACGCGATGAGCGCCCCGATGAGGGACATGAGCCCGCCGGTCAGGTAGGCAAAGCGCTTGACCGGCGAGAAGGAGGCCTCGGCCAGCAGGCGCGCGGCGGCAACCTGCTGCACAACCAGCAGCGGAGCATACAGGACGCCGCAGACCGCGAAGGCGACGCTGTAGCCCGCGAGCGCGATGACCGGGTCGGCGGAACGCGCCAATGCCGCCGCCAGAATCGGATTGGTCGCCGTCAGAAGAAGGCTGGTCGCCGCCAGGGGCGTGTAGAAGCGGGCGAAACCGCCCGCGGTGACGAGTGTTTCGCCTTCCTTCACCCGAGATCAGCCGGGCAGGGGCCTGCCGCAACCCGGGCGGGGCCTGCCGCAACCCGGGCGGGGCCTACCGCACCAGCGCAAAATGTGGACTTTACCATGTGTCACCTCCGCAGGACCGTCACCCCCGCAAGGCCCCTGAAAAATGACCGGTCGAGGGATTCCATACTATACCGTGGACGCATTCACCGACACCCCGTTTGGCGGCAACCCGGCCGCGGTGTGTCTCGAGATCGACGATCTGTCCGATTCAGCCATGGCGCAGATCGCCGCCGAAATGAACCTCTCGGAGACCGCGTTCGTGTACGCGCCGGGCGGCGGCGGCGAGCGGCGGCTGCGCTGGTTCACTCCCGTCGCCGAGGTGCCGCTGTGCGGCCACGCCACCCTGGCCAGCGCTCACGTGCTGCTGCGCGAGGCCGGGTTGCCCCAGCCGGTGCGCTTCCGGTCCCTGTCGGGTCCGCTGTTGGTGAGCGAGGAGAGTGGCCGTTTGCGCATGGACTTCCCCGCGAACCCGCCCGGCGAGGTGCCCATGCCGGTCGGGCTGGCGGAGGCTCTGGGGATCGCCGGCGGGGGCGGTGATGCGCGCCCGGCCGCGTTCACCACGTCGGGCAAGGTCGCGCTGGTCGTCCTCGGCACGGAGGCGGAGGTCCTCTCCGTCCGCCCCGATTTCGGCGCGCTCGGCAGGGTGCGCCTGCCCGGCGGCGTCATGGGCGTCGCGGTCACCGCGCCGGGCGCCGAGCCCGAAGTCGACTTCGTGTCGCGGTTCTTCGCACCGTGGCTCGGCGTGGACGAGGATCCCGTCACGGGTGTGGCCCACACCACCCTCACGCCCTACTGGTCGGCCGTGCTGGGGAAGGCGGAAATGGCGGCCCGGCAGCGGTCGGCGCGGGGCGGCAAGCTCACCGTGCGCGCCCGGGGCGACCGCGTGGAACTGGTGGGGCAGGCCGTCACGGTGGCGTCGGGCACCATGGTGCGCCCGGGGTGACGGCCGCGCGGGCACGTCACAATTTCGACAGGTCGATCGACTCGTCGATGAGCATCACGGGGATCCCCTCCTGGATCGCGTAGAGGATCCTGCCGTCCTCGCGCACGAGACCCTCCGTGACGGGCTCGGTCACCGCATCGCCGCCAAGGTTCTCGACCGTGCCGCCCTCGATCGCGGCGTTAAGGCGGTCGAGCACCGCCGCGTCCGCCATGCTCACGGGCGTCCTGTTCTCGGGACAAACCAGAATGTCCAGCAACTCCTGATCGATCGGCACGCGTTTTCGTCCTCGGCCTTGGGCAGGTGGGATCGGGCGCAGTAAGTTAGGCTGCGCGACGGGCTGACGGAATGCCGACGGGCAGGGACAGGAGGGCGAAGGACATGAGCGGGAACAGGAGAAGGTTGGCGGCGGGCCTCCCGGCGATCGTGATGCTGGCGGTCACGGGTGCTTCCGCGTGCGGGGCGGGGAACGGAACTGGGGCCCAGGCCGGCTCGGCGTCCGCCGGCGCGCCCGCGGGCTCGGCCGCGCAGGAACCCGACTCACGGCAACTCGTGCTGCCGGCACCCGGGATGGCCTGGGTCATCTTCGGCGCGGACACGGTGGTCGCCGAGATCGCGAGCACCCCCGAACAGCGCGAACAGGGCCTGATGGACCGCAGCGCCGTGCCCGACGGGACCGGCATGCTCTTCGTCTTCAACCGGAGCGAAGAGCGCTCGTTCTGGATGAAGGACACCCACGTCGCACTCGACGTCGCCTTCTTCGACGACGCGAACACGATCGTGGGCATCAAGCAGATGGAACCGCTGGACGAGACCCTGACCGACTCGGATGTCGCCACGGCGCTGGTGCTGGAGGTGCGCAAGGGCTGGTTCGCCGAGAACGGCATCGGCGAGGGAACGACGGCCGAAGTCGTGTTCGGTCCCGGGCTCACGATCCGCTGAGGGCGACGATCTGATCAGCGTTTGATCAGCGTTTCATCATCAACGTATCAGCGCCCCTCCGCGCGTCACTTCCCAGCGCCGCCTCGAAGGCCCGGACCAGCGCCTCCGCGTCCTCTTGCGTGTTGTAGACGTTGGGCGACACGCGGACGCTCGTTCCGCGAAACGAAACGCCGACCCGGTGATGCTCCAGGCTCGCCTTGAGCCGGTCCAGTTCGGTGCCGGCGGGAAGCCCGAGTCCGAACAGATGAGGTGAGCGCCAGGGCTCGTCCTCCACCCACACGCCCAGGTCGCGCAGCCGTGGAAACACGTCACGCATGAGCGCGGCCGTGTACGCCGCTACCCGCTCCGGACGCCACTCCAGCAACAGGTTCAGCGAGGCCGACAGCGCCGGGATCAGCGCGAAGTTGCTGCGCTGGCCCACGTCGAAGCGCACCGCCCCGGGCTGGTACTCGTCCTCGTATTCCACCAGGCCGGCGAAGTTCTCCGAATCGCGGCGGCCGTGCCACGTCTCTTCTAAGGGGATTCCGTCGAGATACCGCTCTCCGAACCAGGCCAGCGACAGCGAATACGGGCCCAGAAGCCACTTGTAAGCGGCGACCACGAGGGCGTCGGGCTTGAGCGCGGCCACGTCGATCGGCACGGCCCCTACGGTCTGCGTCCCGTCCAGGACGAACGCGGCCCCGACCTCGCGCGTCCTGGCACGCACGGCTTCCACGTCGAAGCGGGTGCCGTCGGTCCAGTGCACGGTCCCCATCGAGACCGCCACGGTGTCCCGATCGATCCGGTCGAGGATCCGGTCCGTCCACCCCTCGCCCCGCCTCCCGTCGCCCGGCGGCCCCACCACGCGCAGCTCGCCGCCCTTTTCGGCCACCAGGCGCCGCCACGGGTAGACGTTGCCGGGGAACTGCTCGTGCACGATCACGACATTGGCGCCGCGCCCGGTCTCGGTGTTGCGCGTGATCGTCGACACCGCGTACGACACCGACGGCACGGTCGCGACCTGATTCGGCTCGGGCGCCCCGATCAGCCTGGCAAAGCGCTCGCGGAGCTCGTCGGCGGGATCGAAGAAGTCCTCGGGCGAGATCGCCTGCGGGAAGCGCTTGGCCCGCAGGCCCTCGATCCCGGCACGCTCCGCTACCCGCGGGAGCGGGCCCATGTAGGCGCAGTTCAGGTAGTGGAAGTCGTCCGGCAGCGAGAAGTGCGCCCGCTGGCAGGTCAGGGGCCGGCTCACCGCTCGCCCCCACCGTCGAGATTGCCGTCCACCCACGCCTGCGTGACGCCGTGCAGCGCGATCGGCGCATCGCGGAGCGCGGTCATGGAGATCTGCTCGACCATCTCGTGGACCTGCGCCAGTTCGGCCCGGTCGTCCGATAGCAGCCGCACCACGTTCTGGACCACGTCGGCGGGGATGTCCGCCATGCCGACCACCCAGTTCATGATCCCCGCCGTGGGGACGGCTGCGTCCGTGCCGGGATAGCTCCCCGCCGGGATTTCGCCGTGGACGTAGTACGGATAGCGCTCGCGGAGGTAGTCGATCTGCTCCGCGCCCATCGGGAGCAGGCGCGCGCCCCCGGTGGTGGTCGCTTCCAGCACGGCCGCGGCCGGGTAACCCACCGAGATGATCGCGGCGTCCAGCGCGCCGTCCTTGAGCGCGGTGGCCGACTCGTTGAAGCTCAGGTAGCGCACCGTCACGTCGTCGTAGGTCAGTCCGTAGGCCTCGAGGATCTGCCGCGACATCTGTTCCGTGCCGCTGCCCGCCGCGCCCACCGACACCGTGCCGCCCGCAAGCTCGCCGAGCGAGGCCGCCGTGGTGCCGCGCGACACGACGATGTGCGTCATGTTCGGGTAGAGCGGCGCGAGGATCCGAAGGTCCGCGACGGCCTGCTCGTAGTCCAGCCCGCCGGTCGCCGCCTCGTAGACGGTGTTGCCGGTGGCAAACGCCAGGTCGATCTGGCGCTCCCGGAGCCGGTTCACGTTCTCCACCGAGCCACCGCTGACTTCGGCGGTGTACTGCCGCAGCGTGTCCATGACCGAAAGACGCGCGGCGATCGCGCCGCCCAGGGGATAGTAGATCCCGCCGGTGCCGGCGGTGCCGAGGCTGAGGAATTGCTGGGGACCGGAGCCCGAACAGGCGGCCAGGCCCGAGACGGCCAGCAGGGCAGCCGCGCGCAGTTTCATCGTTGGGGACTTCATGTCGGCTCACTTCCGCGAGTGGTGATCGATTCGTCGCTTCCGGGCGGAACCCCCGCGAGGCCCGCGCCCAGGAAGAGGATCAAACCTATCCCGTCCCAGAGGAATCCGGGTGCGATCAGCAAGAGGGCCGCCGCCATCATCAGCAACCGCCGCCCTCTCCCCAAGGACCCTCGCACATGTCCGATCACCGCACCGGCAAGCGCGATGACCCCGATCAGCGCCGTCACCGTTGTGGTGATGATCTCCGTGGCGGTGCCGTCCAGGATCAGCGCGGGCGCGTAGACGAACATGAACGGCACCAGGAAACCGGCCGATGCGAGTCCCATGGCGGTCCACGCCGTCTTCAGCGGCGGCGAGCCCGAGATGCCCGCGGCGGCGTAGGCGGCGAGCGAGACCGGGGGCGTCACGTTGGAGATGCAGCCGAAGTAGAAGATGAAGAGGTGTGCGGCGAGGAGGGGCACGCCGAGTTCGACCAGGGCGGGTGCGCCGAGGGCGGCAAGGACGACGTAGGCGGCGGTGGTCGGCAGGCCCATGCCCAGAACGATCGAGCCGAGGGCTGTGAGAATGAGGGCGACGAGAAGGTTGCCCTGCGAGATGACCACGATCAGCTCGGACATCCGCAGCCCGATGCCGGTCAATGATGCGACTCCGACGACGATGCCGGCTGCCGCGCACGCCGCCGCGACCTGCACCGCCCCCGAGGCCGCCCGCCGCAGCGCCCGCGTGATCTTGGCGAGGCCCGGACGGGTGTGCGGGAAGGCGTACGCGGCCAGCACCGAGGTGACGACGCCCCAGAAGGCCGCGCGCATGGGTGAGCGTCCGAGTGCGAGCATCAGGACGATGATGAGCACGGGGATGAGCAGGTGTATGCGTCTTGCGATCTCTTCGGCCCGGCCGGTGGCGCTGCCCTCGAGTCCGACCTTGGTGGCGCGGAAGTGGATGGCCCACAGGAGGGCCGCGTAGTAGAGGATGGCGGGGATCGCGGCCGAGAGCGCCACCGTCGCGTACGGGATGTTGGTCCACGTCGCCAGGATGAAGGCGCCCGCCCCCATGACGGGGGGCATCAGTTGGCCGCCGGTGCTGGCCGCGGCCTCGATCGCGCCGGCGAAGAAGCGGCGGAAGCCGGAGCGGCGCATGAGCGGGATGGTGAAGGTCCCGGTGGTGACGACGTTGGCCACCGCGCTTCCCGACAGCGAACCCATGAACGCGCTCGCCACCGCGGCGGTCTTGGCGGGGCCTCCCCGGGTGCGGCCGGCCACGCGGTCCGCGAGCGCGATCAGCAGGCCGCCGCCGCCCGCGACGTCGAGGAACGCGCCGAAGAGCACGAAGAGGTAGACGAAGTCGGCGGAAACGCCCAGCGGGACGCCCCAGATCCCCTCCGTGGACAGGTAGAGCTGCTCGATCAGGCGTCCGGGCCCGTATCCGCGGTGCGCGAGCACGCCCGGCAGCCAGGGTCCGGCCAGCGCATACAGCAGCGCGCCGCTCGCGACCACGACCAGGCCCCATCCGGTGGCCCGCCGTGCCAGGAGCAACACCCCGGCGACCAGGACCGCGCCGGTTGCGAGGTCGAGGGTCGTCGGGCTGCCCGAACGCGCCACCAGCGCCTCGTTCTGCGAGACGAGGTAGAGGGCGCACGTGACCAGGACCGTGCCGAAGGCGGCGTTGAAGGCCCATCCCCACTTCGACTTCGGCAGGGCCCGGACCCCGACGCCCAGGAACGCGAGGGACGCCATGAGGGCGAGGTGGACAGGGCGCTGGACGAGGGCGGTGAAGGGCGAGAAGCCGGCGCCGAAGAGGTGGAAGGCGGCCGCCAGCGCGGCGACGGCGAGTATCGCGCGCGTACGGAGCGAGCGGTTCGGGTCCTTCGCTTCAGCGGAAGCTGCGGTCAAAGGGGCGGCCGGACTTGCGGACAGCGGACGGCTAGATCAGCGCTCTGATGACCGCGATCAGGACCAGAAACCCGACAACGATGGCTGCAGTCGACGTCGCGCTCCGCCTCTCGTCGATCACGGCCAGACCGATGCCGGTGACGATACAGGCCCACAGGGCGAACAGGTCGATCGCGGTGAGCAACTCGAAAAGAAAGCCCTCCGGCAGGAACGGGAAGAACGAGCCGATCGACAGCGTCTGTTGCACGTCCAGGCTTCGCATCCGGAGGGGAATCAGGAGGACATTGCCCACCGCCGTGATCATTCCGGCGTGCGCGATGACGCAGAGGTGTTGCCTGAACGTGGCGCGATCTCCGCGGATGAAGACGAAGATCACGTAGGTCACCAGTGCGACGAACACCGGGAAGATGAGCGTGGTCAACGCGGCGCCGCCCGTGCCCATGGCTCGCATGAGTCCCGGCGGCATCTCCGGCATCTGGTCGCGCTGCTCAGGCGGAACGTTGTCCCAGATGGCGTCGAATGCCTCGGCAGGGAGCAGGAACATCGCGACCCCCACGACGAGGGCCACGAAAACGGCCACCGGGAACCAGGCAGGGTTCAGCGCGAGCGCCCGGAACAGGTCTCCCGGCTGGACGAACACCATCCAGAGGCGGCGGAAGAATGCTGGCCGGGGGGGCGGTTCGGCGTCTGCGAACCGGTCGGCGTGCGTTCCGCGATCCGTGGGCGCTTCGGTCATGTCGGTTCTCCTTCCTCGTCTGCAGCGATCCGCTGGCTTCAGGCCGCCGGGCCACCGTGGGCCCCGTGCCGGGACGGGACCCAACCTATCCCGCCGATTCTGGCCGGGCAATTGGTTAAGGGTTATCGTTCTTGGCTGCAAAACGAGTGTGGGACGACAAATTCGGCGAGGTGTGATGAGCTACAGGACAAACCCGGACCGCATCCTTGAGAACATAGATCGTGCGCGCAGCAGGGACATGGAGCGGGCCCTGTCATTGAACGACCGCCAAGCCCGGGGCAGGGACATGGACACCGAAATCCCCGACGGGGATTCCACCACGCCGGAGCGCATGCGGCGGCTGTTCTCCCTGATCGAGGCCGGGTACATGAAGGCCGCTCAGAGTTCGGAAATGAGACCCCTTGCCGACCGTTTCCGCGCCATCGGCGACATTTCCCACCACATGGCGCGCGGCGACGTCAGCGTTTCGATTCACTACATCGACTCGGATCGCCACGACGATGTCGGCGTGGTGCCTTTCGAGATCATCCCGAAGCACCTCGAGGACGCGAAGAAGGAAACGCGCACGTCCAGACCGGACGTCAACGCGATCAAGGTCCTGCGGCTGAGGCTCCGGGACGGCGTGCTGGCCGCCTATCGCAAGATCAACCCGCGCCTTCGCGATGCCCTGAAGGATCGCGCCGACATCGGTCACGTCGAGGCCGAGGTCACCATGGACCTGCGGCCGAGCGTCCCGGTCTCGTAGCTTCGCCGGGACGCGCCGCCGGTCGTCCCGAGACGCGCCGCGGGTCGATTCGGGGACGCGCCGCCAGTCGTCGCGGCCCATCCAGCCATGTAGGCGCCCCGTGGACCGTGTCACCTTCCGGGCACGATGCCCGCACGCGACACGCTACTCGGCCGAATCCTCCTGGACGGGGGTGCACTGAGCGCCTCCGCGCTGCGCGAAGCGGAAGAGGACTGCGGCCGTTCCGGCCGGCGACTGGACGAAGTCCTGCTGCGCCGGGGCCTGGTGGACGAGACGCAGGTGGCGCAGGCGCTGGCGGCCATGCTCAACCTCGACTTCGTGGCGCCGCCGCTCCGCCCCGCCCCCGATGCTCTGGCCCGGGTGCAGCCCGCATTGGCGCGCCGCAAGGGCATCCTTCCCCTGGCAGTCGAAGGCCGCAGGCTCACCGTGGCGATGGCCAATCCCCTCGATACGGACGCCGTCGACGACCTCCGCTTTCAGTCGGGCTGCCACGTAGAGGCGTTGGCCGCGCCGCGCTCGGCTGTCGTCCAGGGCGTGCTCGACGCCTACGGCGGAGAACTCCCCGAGCTTCTCGACAGCCTCGAGCGGTCGGGGCGGCGCGATGAACGGAGCAGTCTGCAAGATCTGGAAAACGAGGCGGGGGCGGCCCCGATCGTGAAGATCGTGGACCACCTCCTGTCGAACGCGATCGACCGGCGCGCGAGCGACATCCACATCGAAACGCACGGCGCGGGCTCCCGGATCCGCTTCCGGATCGACGGACTGCTTCACACGGCGACCGAGCTACCGCCCGGAAGTCATCGGGCCGCGATCTCGCGCGTCAAGGTCATGGCCGGACTGGACATCTCGGTGCGGCGGCGCCCACAGGACGGCGGGTTCACGGTCAGGAAGCGGGACACCAAGCTCACGGTCCGCGTGTCCACCATCCCTACGCTACGCGGCGAGAAGGCGGTGCTGCGCGTCCTCGATCCGGGCGACGCCCCGCGTGACCTGTCGTTCCTCGGGATGTCGCCGCACGATCTGGAACGCCTTCGTCACCTCCTCCAGCGCCGTCAGGGAGTGCTGCTCGCGTCGGGGCCCACGGGAAGCGGCAAGACCACAACGCTTTCCGCCGCGGTGGCCGAACTCGCCGCCGAGAAGATCAACATCGTGACGCTGGAGGATCCGGTGGAATACCGGTTCCCGGGCGTCGCCCAGATGGAGATCGACCAGAAGGCGGGAGTCGACTTCCCGTCCGGGTTGCGCGCCATACTGCGCCAAGACCCCGACGTGATTCTCGTGGGCGAGGTGCGTGACCGGGAAACCGCCGAAATCGCGATGTCGGCGGCCGTCACGGGCCACCTTGTGCTCACCACGATCCACACGGTGGACGCCCCCAGCGCCATCACGCGGCTGCTCGAGATGGGTGTGCCGCCCTTTCTCGTGGCGGGCGGTCTCGCCGGGGTTGTCGCCCAGCGTCTGATCCGCCGGGTGTGCTCGCGTTGCGAGGGCCGCGGGAACGAATGCACCATGTGCAACGACGGCTATCGCGGCCGCAGCGGTGTGTTCGAGGTTCTGGTCGTGGACGACGAAATCCGCACCGCGATCAACACCGGCGCAGTCATTGCTTCGCTCCGCCACCGCGCCCGGCAAAACGGCATGGTGTCGATGGCCCGCGACGCCATGCGCCAGGTTGCGGAAGGCGTCACCACCCCGCACGAAGCGGGTCAGATCATCGCCCTCACACAAGGCGCCGCGGTCCATTGCGCACACTGTGACGCGCCACTGCCGCCCGCCGCGGCCGGATGCACGATGTGTGGGCGTCCGCGCGGCAACGTCTGCACCTGTGGAGAACCGATCGACCCCCGCTGGAGGTATTGCCCGGCCTGCCAGCGCGCGGTGTCGCCGGTAAACGACTAGGCCTCGAACACCTGCTTGCGCGTCGTCAGCGATTCGATGCGAGACATGCGCGGACGCACCCCGATCCCCGGCCCCTCGGGCACGGGCATCATGCCGTCCACCATCTTGAACTCCGGCGTGACGATGTCCTCGGCCCAATACCGCTTCGATTCGGAAATGTCGCCGGGAAGCGTGAAGCCTGGCAGCGTTGCAAGTGCGACGTTGTGGGCCCGCCCAATCCCCGACTCGAGCATTCCGCCGCACCACACGGGCCAACCGGCCGCGCGGCACACGTCATGTATCGCCAGTGACGACTTGAGTCCGCCCACGCGACCGGGTTTGATATTGATGATGCGGCCGGATTCGAGGTGCAAGGCAAGGCGTGCGTCACCCGCGGAGCGAATCGATTCATCAAGACAAACAGGAGTCGAGATACACTTTTGCAAAGCTGCGTGTTCAAGCAGATCCTCGTGCGACAGAGGCTGCTCGATCATCATTAGATCACAATCGTCCATCGCGGCCAGGCGTTCGAGGTCCGCTTCCAGCGTGTAGGCGGAGTTCGCATCGGCCATGACCGGCACTTCAGGAAAGTGCTCGCGGACCACGTGCAGCATTTCAACATCACGCCCCGGCTTGATTTTTATCTTGATCTTCCGGTATCCCTCGCGGTCGTGTGCTTCAATCTTGTCCAACAACGCCCGATCACTTTGCTGGATGCCGATCGAAACGCCCACCGGCACCGCGTCGACGGATCCGCCCAACAGCGCCCTCAGCGAAACGTTTCGTCGCTTCGCCTCCAGGTCCCACCCCGCCATCTCCACGGCGGCCCTTGCCATGGGGTGCCCGCGGAGCCATGGCACAACCTCCAGGTGCCGTGCGTCGTCGAATTCGGTGCCCACGAGCGCCGGCAGGAGCCACCGCGTCAGTACGTGCCACGCCGTGTCCGCAGTCTCGTACGAATACCCGGGTGTCTCTCCCGCCACACACTCGGACCATGCACTGATTCCACCGGACTCCAGCGTGAGCAGAAGGATTCGGCGTGCTTGCGTGCCTCCACTGCTGATCTCAAAGAACTCGCGCAGTTCCAGAGGCAGTTCGCGCAAGACCGCTCGGTCGATTCTCATGCGCGTGTCGAAAGTTGCGCTGCCGACCGCTTCGTAGCGATCCGCAGGTGCCTGGGTGTCAGGACCTATTCGCCCCCGCCGGCCGACTCGGCGCTCGCCTCACCGGCCGCCTGGGCAGCCGCTTCCGCCTTGAGGCGATCGCGGCGGCGGACGGAATGAAGGCCGGTCAGCAACGAGGTTCTCGACTTGGACCGTACACCGCCCTGGACCAGCGCGTCACGGATCTGCGGCACCGTGTATCCTTCGCCGTAGATCTTGACGAACTTGCGATAGGCAAACGTCGGGCCCATGCCCTTGAACGTGCCGGCCGGCACATCGGGGTGACCCGCACCTGCACTCTTGCGCCGCCTTCTCTGCTTGCGAACCGGTGCGCGCTTTGGCGCTGGCCTGGCCGCCGGCTTCCGGTCGACTCCGAGAAGGGTCTTGAGGCCGGCGATCGTGTTGCGAAGGGCCTCGCCTCGCTTCTCATGGTTCGCCAACTCCGCCTCGGCCTGCTGGAGCGCCGTGCGGTAGTCACTCCGTGTCCTTGCATTCATTAAACTGCGTACTCCTGTTGTTGTGTGTGGCACGTACGGGCCACACATTATACGCCTTTGTGCCTTGGCGCACAATACCACGGTTTGCTTCAGCTATATGAATTCGAAGAGTGCGGCCATCAGGCCGATTCTGCGCGGCAGGTCATCGAGCAGGATGTGCTCCTGAAGCGTGTGGGCACCGCCGCCGTCCGGGCCCAGGCCGTCCAGCGTCGGGCAGCCGGCCGCCGCGGTGATGTTGCCGTCACTGCCGCCACCGGTGGCGCCCTCCTCGATCACGAAGCCCAGTTGCGCCGCCAGCTGGCGGGCTGTTGCAAACATCCTGCCCGACGCCTCTGTTCTTTCCAGCGGTCCTCTGTTCACACCCCCATCCAGGTGCAACTCGCACCCCGGGTCGACGGGTTGGAGCCTGTGCATGGCCTGATCGATGCGCTCGGCTTCACCGCTTGTCCAGAAGCGAACATCGAGCGTACACCGCGCCGACGACGCCACCACGTTCTCGGCGGTGCCGCCTTCGACAACACCGACACTGATCGTGGTCCCCTGCTCAGGATCCGCAAGCTCATAGATGCGGCAAATCTGTCGCGCGATCTCGTGAATGGCACTGGCCCCGGCCTCGGGCTCGATTCCGGCGTGGGCCGACCTGCCCATTACGGTGAGTTCGTAGGCGCTTACGCCCTTGCGCCGGCTCTTCACCGCGCCCCCCGGTGCCGACGGTTCCAGGACAAGCGCGGCGCGCGACGCCCTGGCCTGCGCTTCGATCGTCTCCCACGAGTCGGGAGACCCCCTCTCTTCATCGCAGGTGATGAGCAGCGAGATGTCCGACGCGGGCTTCCGCCCCTTCGCCGCCAGCAGCCTGAGAGCGACGACCGCGACCGCGAGCCCGCTCTTCATGTCGTAGATGCCCGGGCCGGTCACTTTCGCCCCGTTGACCGCGAAGGGGTTTCGCTCCAGCGTGCCCACAGGATGCACGGTGTCCATGTGTCCCAGGACCAGCAGAGGACGGCCGTGGCGCTTCGACCCGGCGATGCGCGCGAGCAGATGCTCTCCGAGTCCGGGAGCGGGTATGCGCTCCACGTGACCGCCCAGGGCGACCAGCGCGTCGGCCAGCACATCGGCAACTGCGACATTCGCCGTGGCGTGGCCGGTCGGAGACTCGATTTCCACCAGACTGCGCAGGAACTCGAGGCACTCCCCGGTCCGTGCCTCGGCTTCCGCGATGGACAGGAGTTTCGCTTTTGTCATCGGTCGACTTTCCCGTACAGTCCGCCGCGGCGATAGCTCTCATCCAGGAGTTCGACGAGGTGCAGCACCGGGATTCCTGCTCCGGTCAGCGCGAGGCCGGCTCCGATCTGCATCATGCATCCCGGGTTTCCGGTGACCAGCGCCGCGGCACCCGTCCCCAGCACGCTTTGCACCTTGTCCGATCCGATCCAGCCGCCGAGGCGCGGGTTGGTGAGCCCGTAGATCCCGGCACCGCCGCAGCACTCGGCCGTGCCCGGCAGCGGCACGACTTCGAGGCCCGGGATCGAATCGAGCACGCGCGCGGGCGGGTTCGCGACCCCTTGTGCGTGCAGGAGGTGGCACGGCGCGTCATAGGTGACCTTCAGGGGCACCGTGCCGCCCGGCACAGGACCCCGCTCGGCCAGCAGCTGCGAGATGTCCCGTACCTTGCCCGCCAGGGCCGTTGCGCGCGGGCCCACCTCCTCGTCGTCGGCCAGCAGGGAACCGTAGTCCGCCATCGCGGCTCCGCACCCGGACGCGTTCATCGCGACCATGTCCACGCCCGCCGCCTCGAAGGCCTTAAGGTTGCGCCGCGCCAGGGAGCGCGCGGTTTCGAGATCGCCGCCGTGGGCGTGCAGCGCGCCGCAGCACCCCTGGTTCGGCACGCTGACCACGCGGTAGCCATTGGCTTGCAGCACCCGCACGGTGGCCTGATTCACGCGGCCGAACAACCCGGCCTGAACGCATCCCGCCAGCACCCCCACCGTCGGCTTGTCTCCGGTGTCTCCGCGCTGCGGCACGGTCGCAGGCCGGCTCTCGGCAGGTCCCGGCAAACGCGGCGGCGGGGCCGAGGCCGCGAGCATCGCCACGGCCAGCCGGGCCCCCTTCGGTGGACGGCGGCCCGCCAGGATCCGGGTGAGCAGCGCGGGCAGGCCCGTGGCACGCACCAAGCGTCCCGCGAACAAGGCCGGCCGCGCCAACCATGCCGTGCCGAATACGCGAAGCAGAATCCGGGCGAGAACCGGAGGACGGCGGGCATCGCCACCCACCTGCCGCGCGAGTTCAAGGAGGTGCCCGTATTCCACCCCCGAAGGACACACTGGCTCGCAGGCGCGGCAGCCCAGGCAACGTCCGATGTGCGTCTGAAAAGCCTCTGCGCCGGGGTCCAGTCTGCCCTCGACCACCGCCTGCATGAGGTATAGCCGGCCACGTGGCGAATCGGCTTCGTCCCCCAGGCGACGATAGGTCGGGCAGGCCGGCAGACAGAAGCCGCAGTGAACACAGTTGAGCAGTCCCTGCTCCTGTTTCCTGACCGCGCTGGCCAGGGAGTGGGCCGCCGTGCTCACGGGCACCGTGCCGCCAGAATCGACGCCGGATCGAAGAGCTTCTTGATACGGCCGCCGAGACCCCCGTCACTTCCC
>VYAQ01000351.1 GCA_009844885.1 Gemmatimonadota bacterium | reverse complement strand
GGGGGTCGGTGGGCGCGCGGGACGGGGCGGCGTCGTGGCTGCGGCGGCGGGCGGAGGCTCGTGCTGGCGGTCGCGGCGGCCGTGGCGGGTGCGTGGTTCGCTCCCCTCGACGCCCAGGAGGCGCGGCGGCGGTGGGAGCGCATGTGCCAGATCCGCGCCGAGAAGTTCGACCTGGTGCTGCCCGGCGCCATGCACGACAACGACCTCGACATGTGGATCGTGGTCATGCGCGAGGGCCTGCTCGACCCGCTGTGGGAGGCGCTTGGCCGCGGCTACGTCGGCGACTGGGCGTACTACGTCTTCACCGACCGGGGCGAGCGCACCGAACGGGCCGCGTTGGGCGTGGGCGGCTACATGCTGGAACAGTGCGGCGTATACGACCACTTCGGCAGCGCCGCCTCGCTGCGCGACTACGTGGCCGCGCGCGATCCCCAGCGCATCGGGGTCAACATGGCGGCCTCGATCGGCGGCGCCGACGGTCTCTCGCATACCTCGTACATGCACCTGCGCGAGGTGCTGGGGGCGCCCTGGGCGGACCGCCTGGTCTCCGCCGAGCGCTTCGTGTCGGACTTCCGCGCCACGCGGACCGCGATCGAGATCGCCGCCTTCGCCGAAGCGGGCGAAATGAGCCGCGAGATCGCCGAGCGGGCGTTCTCCAACGAGGTCATCACGCCCGGCGTGACCGCGCTCGAGGACGTCGCCTGGTGGATGTGGGACCAGCTGCTCGCGCGCGGCCTGGATTCATCCTTCGATATGCCGTCGGTATACATCACCGGCCCCACCGGGATCGAGGCCACCTCGTCCGACCGCATCATCCAGCGCGGCGACCTCCTCATGATCGACTGGGGCGTCGGCTTCCTCGACTTCTACACCGACATGAAGCGCGTGGCCTACGTCCTGCGCGAGGGCGAAACCCAAGCGCCGCCGGGCATCCAGCGCGCCTTCGAACGCGCCATGGAGGTCCGCGACGTCATGAAGGCATCGATCAAGCCCGCGCCCACCGCCCAGCAGGCCCTCGACGCCACCTGGGCCGCGATCGAGGCCGCCGGCTTCAACCGCATCGGCTTCAACCAGCCCACCGACGACCCGGACGTAACCGACGTCGTGATCGGACCCCACTCGGTCGGCAACTGGGGCCACGGCATCGGCCCGTCGCTGGCGTTCTTCAATCCGGAGCAGCTCACCTACGAACTGCGCCCCGGCACCCTGATCGCCGTGGAACTCTTCGCCTACACCGCCAACCCCGAGTGGGACAACGCCAAGGTGCGAATCCCGCTGGAGGATGACGCTGTGGTCACCGAGCGGGGCGTGGAATGGCTATACCCGGTGAACAGGCGGATCCTGCTGGTGAGGTGAGGGCTAGCGGGGGCGCAAGACCCGGACTACCCGCCCCTGCCTGTCCACGACGCTGATCGGCATCCTCAGTATGTCGTCGCCCAGATACACCACCGGCCCCTGATCCGCCGCCGGCGCCCCGCCGGTGATCCGATAGCGGTCGGCGACGGTTGGATCCACCTCGTATCCGATGTCCGCCATCGACTCGATCGTAATGGCGCTGAACGGCTCGATACCGGCCGAGAGGAACGGCGTCATGAGTTCTCTCTCGAAGACGGACTCCCGCCAGTGCGAGTCTGCACTCCCTCGGTTCCCCCCGTTCTCGAGCGGCACGCTGGCGCCTCCCCGGTAGTTCCGTCCCCCCGCCGACTCGAACGCCGCCCGGGCCAGCGGCCCGGTGAAGTGGGTGTCGGCCGAGGGATTCCCGCCGACCGACGGATTCTGGATCAGTTCGTAGTCCTCCCACATCGTACCGAAACCCAGGACATGCCCCATCTCGTGCGTGATCGTGGACACCAGGGTTCCCGCAGCTTCCAGTCTCGGAAGGTCGTCCTCGTCGAACTCCATCACTCCCACGACAACCGGTCCGGGCAAGTCTGGTGCGGCTTCGAATGGCACACGCCGTGCAATGCATGGACCGGCCCGCCCCAGGATAGTCCCGGGCCCATCAATCGAGTCGATCCGGACGAACATCCGGATATCGTCCACCACGTCGTTGATTGCAGGCGTCCCCCGCCCGCACGTCCCGGCTTCACGGGGACTGAAGGAGAAATCTACGTCAAAGACATCGCGTGCAATCACACTCTCCCAGCGCTCGGCAGCATCGCGAAACACCCTGTTCTGGGCGTCCGTGCCGGGATCCACGAAGACCAGTTCAATGTTAAACGGGTCGACCGGGATCCCGCCTACCGAGACCTTCAACTCCACCGGTCCGAAGGTGCTGTACGCGTGAATCGCAACATGATAGCTCCCAACGCGGGTGGGCAGGAGCTGACATAGCTCGGCGTCGCCCGGCTGCTCGCCGCTGAAGCACCTGTACTTGTGATAGTTGTCCGGCCGCTGACCGTAGGTGACGAAGAGATCCGGATCGCCCTCTCCACCCGACACCTCCACGTTCAGCGCCTCGCTCGATGCGGTCTCGATGTCGATGCGGTAGTGCAACACTTCGTCCAGGGTCCCCGAAACCATCGACGCCTGTCCGAGACCGATGACCTCCTGGCGGGCAACGCTGAGCGACGCTTCCAGCAGGTTGTTGGCCTTCTCCCACTCGTCAATCTCTTTGTCGGGGTCGAGTTGCAGCGCCAGCTTGCGCGACCCGGCTTCGAACGGACCCGCCGTGAAGGTGATGTTCGCAGTGTCCTCAGGCTGCAGCTGCGCCATGTGGATCGTCTCGAGCGTCGTCCCGTCGAGCATCAGGCTCACCGCAAAGCTGTCCGGACTCTCGCCATCGCCGTTGTTGGCGATGCGGGCGTCGATGTCGACCGTCTCCAGAGAAGTCGGATCGAGTCGGGAGACCAGGAACCGCTCAACGCTCAGGTCCGGCAGCGGGTTGTCCGATGTGGCTCTTGCGGCGGCGATGTTCTGCACACCGCCCGGCGCCCAGATCGTCAGGGACTGTGCGCCGAACTTGCTGCCGAGGGTCCAGACCGTCGAGGCCTGGCCCTGGTCGTCGGTCACCACCGAATCCGGGCTCGCCGAACCGCTCTCCGAACTGGGCCTGAAGACCACGGGCAGACCCGCAACGCCGTGGCCGCCCCGGTCCTCCACCTGGACCACCAGCGGCTCCGGCAGGGGTTCGTTCCGCAGCGCCTCCTGGTTGTTCCCCGACACGATGCCGACCGCCGACGCCCGCTGCTGCACCGTCACCTGGGCCGTCGCACTGATGCTCGCGGTGGTAGCGGTCAGCGTGCCGGTGCCGTTGCCGACAGCCGTCACCGTGCCGTTGGCGTCGACGGTGAAGACGTTGTCGTCGGAGCCCGACCAGGTCACCGTGACCGCCATCGACGAGCCGAACTGGTCGCGAACGTTCGCGCTGAAGGGGGTGGACTGGGTGATGTAGGTGAGCGTCGCGGACGCCGGCTCGATCGTGATCGTCGCGGGGCGCGGAGGCTCCGGCGGCGTGACCGGGCCCGTGTCCCCGCCACCGCAACCCGCGACCGCGGCCAGGAGGAGTGTGCGGGCGACGAGCGTGGTCGCGGAGGTCTTCATGATGGCAGCGCCTTCCTGCGTGAGCGGCAACGGTGCCCCGCGATCCGGGCGGGGCACAGACCGCGAAAAGTTGATTCTCAAGAGTAGTCCTCAAGACGGGCGATGGTTCCCGTCAATATAGTGCGCTATGCGGATTACGGACGAGGAGCCGCGGGTCACGGACGAGGGCGCGCGCGTTTCAGCTGAAACGTGCTCGCGACTCTCTTGGGTGTCCGGTCGGTGTCGGGGCCCGGTGGTGGGCCCAGATGGCGCGCGCCAGGTGCGGAATACTAAACCACCATGTTTAGTATCGTTTCGTACCGTATACCCGAACTTTTCCCGAACTGTGGGGTATAAGGGGGTGAGCACGTG
>VYAQ01000363.1 GCA_009844885.1 Gemmatimonadota bacterium | reverse complement strand
CGCTCGGGATCGGGGCCGTGCCGCACGGGTTCCGGTCGAGCTTCCGGGACTGGGCCGCGGAGCGCACCGACGCGCCCCATGCGGTCATGGAGGCCGCGCTGGCGCACGCCGTCCGGGACAAGGCGGAGGCGGCGTATGCCCGCTCGGACCTTTTCGAGCGCCGCCGTGTCCTGATGGAGCAATGGGCGGAGTATCTGGCGGGCCACGGAGCCTGATGCGGTCATTCGGTCCCATCCACCCTCCACGACGGGCTCAGAGCCCGTTTCCGGCGATCCGACGGCATTTCGGAGGATCTACGGGCCGCAGGAGCCCCTCTTGCGCACGGTCGCCGGCCTCCGAGGGGTAAGGGTAGGCCGAAAGGTGGGCGGGCGCGGCCACGAGCGCCGCCGACCATGGGGTTCTGGAGTTCCACGGAAAGCATGAGTTGGACTTGCGGAATGGTCGGCGAAGAGGTGTCCTGCACCCGTCTAGGGAACCCGGACCACAACCTCGCGCAGCTTGACGTACTCGAAGTCCTCCCGAGGTCGGTAGCCGTTCACCACTACATCGATCTCGTAGCCGGGCGAGATGCCGACGGTGTGCCTGAAGCAGGACACAAAGAGCGCTTGCTCCCGAGGCAGGATTTCGTCATGCCACACACAGACCTCGCCGCCCACCCACATCGGGTACGAGGCATGGCCGAAGGAGTCCGTGCCATCCGGTCTCTCCATGTGACCGGAGAAGTGTCCGAACCGAACGTTGATTGGTGCGGCGGGCTTGCGACCGAGAATCCCGTTGACTCGTTCGACGGGGATCTCGGGAAACGAATCGCGCGCCAGCACCCACAGGGAGTCGACGAGGGGATACTCATGGGAAGTCAGGAGCGGGAACCTTTCTACCCACGGCACGGATGGCGGTGTACGGCAGGAAACGACGGCAATGACCGCCATGACCATTCCCAGCCGGATCAGCCAAGGGCGGCGAGTCTCGACTACGGTCATGTTCAAATCACTCCCAGGAGCCATTGCGGATAGGTTGCGAAACCCTGTCTCCCGACTGGTACGACGCGCGCATGCAGCGGGTTTCCTTTCGGAAGAGGGGTCATGGTCGCCCCCGAATGCCCGGCGGAGGCTGTTTCTGGCGATGCCCGGGATGGTGTTCTGGCGGCTCCGCCGAGGGGCTGGCTCACGCTCCTTATGGTGCGGGAGCCAGCCGACTCCACGTTGAACGTGGCGGACTGGCAAGGGGGAGTGCTCCCCCCCCTTTGACCCCCCGGATTTCCGCGCCGACTGACAGTTGGCGCGGCGGATCTTGGCGGGACCCCCTTTGGTGTCCAGATGGAGGGGTGCCATCCGCCGGCGTCCGGGGTTGGATGCGCGGTCTCCCACCGTCGAATGTGGGTGGACCGTTGCCGCAGTGGACCGTTGCCGTTGCAGAACGGGATGGGCGAATATGAAGACTCGCCGGGGCTGCTCCCTTTGAATCCCATCGTTCGCAACCGCCGTGTACACAACCTGTATGTTCTGCAAGAAGCCCCTCGGCTCCAACGAGGTCGTCGAGGCTTTCCCGGTCGGCCGTCGCCTTGCCTTCGATGCGGCGAAGGGCCGCCTTTGGGTGGTTTGCCGCACCTGCGAGCGCTGGAACCTCACGCCCCTCGAAGAGCGCTGGGAGGCGGTCGAGACCTGCGAAGGGCTCTTCCGCGCGGCGCGGATCCGCACTTCCACCGAGAATATCGGCTTGGCCCGGCACGCCGAGGGCCTCGAACTGGTTCGCATCGGCGAGCCGCTCCGTCCCGAGTTTGCAGCTTGGCGGTACGGCGATCAGTTCCGCCGTCGGCGTCGGCGCTGGATCGCGGCCGGGTCGGCGGGCGTCGCGGCGAACCTTGCTACCTGGACGACCATCAATTTGGCGGCGGGCGGAGTGATCGCGTCGGCGGGGACAACTGCGCTGGCTGGTGCCGCCGCCGGGGTGGCCCTATGGGCGGTGCAGACGATGCTGAACAGGCAGGCGAATGTGGCTGAGTTCCGGCGCTCCGACGGTACGCCCTACACGCTCACCCGGGATCAGGTCACCGAATTCGCCCGCATACTGGCCGACGACGATGAACCCGGCTTCCGCATCGAGATCCACAAGGGACCGCTCTCACGGAAGGGGCCGGACTCGTTCGAGGGCGACGATGCCGGACGAGCCATCAACGCTGTCCTCCCGCTGGTCAATGGCGTAGGCGCTGTGACTCATCACATCCGGGAAGCGGTGTCCCGGATCGAGTCCCACGGCGACCCGCATCGGTTCATTGCCGATTCCACCGGGCGAGAGTCCACTGCGACTGCTCGCGAACTGCCCGCGCCCAGGCGCTGGAGGAAGTCCCGGCTCTCGGGACCCGGATGGTTCCGCAAGATGTCCAAGCCCACGCGGCTCGCGCTTGAGATGGCACTTCACGAGGAGCAGGAGCGGAGGGCGCTCGAAGGCGAGCTTTGGCTGCTGGAACGCGCGTGGCGCGAAGCCGAGGAGATCGCGGCGATCGCCGACAACCTGCTCCTTCCCGAGCACACCGACGAGTTTCTGGAGCGCCACTCGCGTCGAGGAAGGCCGGACAGGTAGCCATGTATACCACCTGCATGTTCTGCAAGAAGCCCCTCGGCTCGAACGAAGTTCTGGAGACCTTCCCGGTCGGTCGCCGTCTGGCCTTCGACGCAGCCAAGGGACGGCTCTGGGCCGTGTGCATGAAGTGCCAGCGCTGGAACCTCACGCCGCTGGAGGAGCGCTGGGAGGCAGTCGAGGACTGTGAGCGCTTGTTCCGGGAGACACCGCTGCGGTCGTCGACCGAAAATATAGGGATTGCCCGCCACCGCGAGGGCCTTGATCTGGTGCGCATTGGCAAGCCGCCGCGCGGGGAGTTCGCAGCTTGGCGCTATGGGGATCAGTTCAGGAGCAGGTATCGCTTGGCCGCGCTCGGCGGCGTGGGGTCGCTCGGGTTCGGCTTGGCGATCGCCACGTTGCCCATAGCATTCCCCACCGGGCTCGCCATGGCTGGCTCTTGGGCGTGGATCGCTTGGAGCCGCTTGCGCCCTCTGGCCAAGGTTCGAGTGGGTGGCGGAGGTTCCGATGGCGGTCCGGTGATCCCTGAAGATGTCGCCGTCTTCAGGCTCGGCGCATTGCGTTCGATGCGGCTGCTGCCCGATGAGGATGAATCAGGATTCATGGTTGAGCTGAAAAGAGGCATACGCAGGGCCGCGTTCCGGGGAGAGGACGCCCGCCGCGTAGCCGCAGCGCTGGTTCCGCGACTGAATAAACAAGGTGGCACACGGCGTTCGGTTCAGCGCGCCGTCAAGGAAATCGAGACTGCGGGTCACCCCAATCGCTTCCTCACCGAAGTCGCTAACCGGGAACCCGGGAATCTGGGCAGAATGCCCGTACCCGTTCGGCTCGCCCTCGAAATGTCCCTCCACGAAGAGCAGGAGCGGCGGGCAATCGAAGGTGAACTCTGGATCTTGGAACAGGCATGGAAGGAAGCCGAAGAGGTCGCAGCAATCGCGGACAGCCTCCTCCTGCCCGCAGACACCGACGCGTTCTTCGACCGTCACGGTGACGACCGCTGAAACGCCCTGTACCCCGACCTGCATGTTCCTCACGGGGCGCACGGGAACGGGCGTGAGCCAGTCGCGCACTCCGCCGCAGGACGGACTTCCGGGGATCGAAGGGGCAAGCCCCTCGCCAGCCCCAAGTGTATTACTTGGGGTACTCTGGCTTGACGCCCTTAGCCTGCGTCAAGCCAGCGGCAACGCCATCTCGACGGCGGAGAAACCGGAGGGCCGCTTCGTAGCCCTCCGGACGCAAAGCAACGGCTCGCCGGCGACCCGTGGGGCTACTCCGTACCTGATCCGCCAGCGCCACGGCCCACCCGGCTGCTGAAGTGATTCGATGGCTTGAAGACCGGCGCAACACG
>VYAQ01000143.1 GCA_009844885.1 Gemmatimonadota bacterium | reverse complement strand
GTCAGGGCCTCCACGGCCCCCCCCGGATCCCTGTACCAGCTCTTGCGCGCCGCCTTGGCATCGTAGCTCGTGACCGGGCCAACATACGGGGCCGCCAGCGTCGCCATTTCGGAAAGGGAGCGGCTCCTGGGGGCCAGCGCCTCCGTCATCCGCCGAAACGCGTCGTCGGAGAGTTCGTACGCCTCCTCGGCCGGGGAGGACCGCGAATCCAGGGTCCGCCGCAGCTGCGCCGCAAGTTCCCGGGTGTCCAGCCGCCCCATGTACTTGCCGTTCATCCAGTAGAGCTTGGCGGGATCGAAGACCGACCCCTTCTTCAGGACCCGGTCCATGGCGAACCGCGCGACCAGTTGGTCCCGGGACATCAGCTCCTCGTCGGTTCCGGGCGACCAGCCCAGCAGTGCGAGGAAGTTGACCATCGCCTCGGGCAGCACGCCTTCCTCCTCGTAGCTGTTCACCGCCTGGGCGCCGTGCCGTTTGGACAGCCGTTTGCCATCCGGACCGAGGATCATGGGGAGATGCCCGAACTCGGGGACTTCGTGCCCCAGCGCTTCGTACAGCAGGATCTGCTTGGGCGTGTTGGAGATGTGATCGTCGCCCCGAATGACGTGGCTGACCTTCATGTGGGCGTCGTCCGACACGACCGCGTGATTGTAGGTGGGCGTGCCGTCACCCCTGAGGATGACGAAGTCTTCGATCTCGCCGTTGGCGAAGCGTTTCTCGCCGTGCACCATGTCCCGCCACGAGGTGCTCCCGTCGGGCACCCGGAACCGCACCGCGAAGGACTCGCCGGCCGCGGCCCGCCGCTCGGCCTCGGCCGCCGGCACCCGCGCGGCGAGCTCCCGTGAAAGCCGGGTCACTGCGCCGGTCCCGGCGGCCACGGCCGTGTCCCGCGCGCGTTCGAACTCCTCCTGTGGGGTGAAGTCCCGATAGGCGCGTCCCCGCTCCAGGAGGAGACACGCGTCGGCACGGTGCCGCTCGAGTCCGTCGGCCTGGAAGACGGGCTCTTCGTCCCAGTCGATGCCGAGCCAGCGGAGACCGCCAAGGATGGCCTCCACGTGCTCGGGCCGGCTTCGGTTGCGGTCGGTGTCCTCGATTCGCAACAGGAAAGCGCCACCGTTGCGGCGCGCCAGCAACCAGTTGAAGAGCGCCGTACGCGCTCCTCCCACGTGAAGGTACCCCGTGGGTGACGGGGCGAAGCGAAGTCTCATGTCGAGGTCAGCCGGCACCCGCTCCCGGGGCTGAAGCCGGTGCGACTCCCGCCGCCGCAGCCGAATGTGCCGCCCGGGCCGCCGCACGGCGCGCCTTCGGGCGCTCGAAGAGCAGGTAGAGCGCCGGCGTGGCGGTCAGGACCAGGAAGGTCGACGACGCCAGTCCGCCGATCAGGGCGTAGGCCAGAGCGTTCCAGATATTCGAATTCGCCGTCTCGCTGAAGATGACCAGCGGCCCCAGCCCCAGTATGGTCGTCGTCGTGGTCATGAGGATCGGCCTGACGCGCTCCAGCGTCCCCTTCTGGATGGCGGCCTCCAGCGCAAGCGGCGTCTCCCGCCGCACGCGGTTGATATGGTCGACAAGGAGAATCGCGTTGTTCACCACGATTCCTCCCATCATGATGACGCCGATGTACGCCTCGCGCGTGAAGTGCGCGTCCAGGTAGAAGAAGAGGAGAAAGACCCCGATCAGGGCCATGGGCACCGTAAGGAGGACGCACAGCGGCAGCAGCAGCGACTCGAAGAGCGCGGCCGTCACCATGTAGATGAGGAGGATGGACACGATGAGCAGCAGCGCCATCTGCGACTGTTCCTCCAGCGACCAGCGCCACCGGTCGGCTTTCTTTACCGTGTACCCGGGCGGCACTTCGGTCATGTCGATCACGCTGTTGTGATAGAGGTCCCCGAGCTTGTAGGGCCCCCGGAACTCGTAGGCCACGGAGCGCTCGTATTGCTGATCTTCGCGGCGGATGGTGGCCAGCACCTCGCGGGGACGGATGGTCACCAGCTCTCCCAGCCGGACCGGATTGCCGGTCGGGGTCAGGACGAGCGTCTGCTGCAATTCGACGAGGTCGACCTCCCTGTTCCCCTCCAGCTTGACGTCGTAGCGGACTTCGTCGCCCCCGATCTTCAGCAGGTCCTGGCTCACCTGGCCACGTACGGCATCCGATATCTGCCGGACCAGGAAGTCGACCGTAAGATCGTGGCGGGCGACGACATCGCGGCGGATGTCCACGGCGAATTCCGATGCGCGGTCACGCGTGAAGAACCCGAACGAAGCATTCGTGTTGACGTCGCGAATCCGCGGGAACCGCTCCAGCCGGCCTCCGAGGTCCTCGGCGATGTCGCGCACCTTCTCGTAGTTGTACCCGAGGACCTGGATCGTGTAGTTGGGCGGCGATCCTCCGCCGCCGTAGAAGGAGGGCCCGTAGCCGTACACACGCACCTCGGCGCGGGAAAACCCCAGCGAGAAGGCGAAGAGCTGCTCCTTGATGCGCACCGGCACGTCGGTAAGCTCGAGTGCCTCGGGGAAGGTGACCCTGGTCCGGCTCGATTCGGGATTGACATTCGTCGTGAAACGCTCGACCTCCGGCATCTGGCGCAGGCGTTCCTCGAAGTAGCGGGTCAACTGGTCGGTGCGTTCAATGTCGGAACCCCGCGGGAGGCGGATGGAGATATCGATGTAGGTCTGCTGACCCCAGCCGCCACCCCAGATCCTGCCCTTGTTGACGTACTGGTCGAACAGGTATCCGGACCCGCCGAGCATCGCCAGGCACACGGCGACGACCACCCAGGGCCGTCGCAGTGTATACCCCACGAGCCCCCGGTAGAAGCGCAGGTAGAGTGGCGGGCGCGCCGCCGAGCGGCCGGTGATGGATGTGGTGGCCTTTTCTCGTGGTGGCAGGATTCTCCCGACGAGCCCGGGGATGAAGCTGAACGCCACCAGGAGTGACGCCAGGAGGCTCAGCACGACCACGATGGCCAGCGGCAGGTAGTAGATCCGCAACTCGCCCTGCAGATAGACGAAGGGTGCGAAGACGATCAGGGTGGTTGCGGTCGCGGCCAGGATGGGAAGTACCACATGTGTCGCCCCCTCCTGGATGGCGCTGTCCCGCGATCGTCCGGATTGCCATCGCCGGTAGATGTTCTCCAGCACAACGATGGAGTTGTCCACGATGAGGCCGAACGCCATCGCCAGTCCCATGAGCGTCAGAACGTTCAGGGAGAACCCCGCGAAATAGATCAGGTTGAGCGAAATGAGGATCGAGAACGCGATCGTGGCGAACACCACGACCGCGGAACGCAGCGATCCCAGGAACAGGAAGAGCACCCCGAAGATCACGATGACCGAAATGAGCGCCCGGCTGCGCAGGTCGGACATCTGCCGCCGGATCTGTCTGCTTTCGTCCCAGTCCAGGATGAACCGCGTGTTGGGCGGGTTTCGAAGCTCGACGGTCGCCAGGCGCTCCTTCACCCTGTCCGCGACCCGCACGGAATTGGCGCCGATCTCCTTCGTGACCCGCATTTCCACGGCCGGCCGCGAGTTCACGCGGTAGTGGTTCCGGATGTCTTCGTAGGTGTCGCGCACGACCGCGATGTCCGAGACCCGGATGACGCGCCCGCCGTCGGACCTGACGATCGCGGTGCGGATGTCCTGGGCGGACACCGGCCGGTTGCGGATCGTCACCGTCCACTGTCGGTCACCGGACCGTACCGCGCCCGCCTCGCGCACGAGATCGAGATTGGCCAGCCTCTGGTCCACGTCGTACGAGCTGACCCCCATCGCCGCCATCAGCTCTCGGTCCAGCTCGATTTCGATCAGCCGCTCGCGGCCCCCGTATGCGGTGACCAGCGCGACCCCCTCGACGCGGCTCAACTCCGGAATCACGACATCGTCCAGGTGTTGCCGAAGCGATTCCAGCGTCCGCGCACCCGTGAAGGTGTAGTGCAGGAGCTGCCCCTGGGTCTCGCTGAACTCGTCCGGGATATAGGGAGAAACGGTCACCCGGTCGACCCCGGGGGGAAGTTCGTTCTCTTCCAGCGTCGCGAGCCGCTCGGCGAGATCGAGACGCGCGAAATCCATGTCGACGTCGCGGGAGAAGTCGATCCAGATTGTGGCGCTCCCTTCCGAGGACTGGGAAACGACCTTTTCAACGCCCTCCACCAACTGGATCGCCGCTTCCAGGGGCGAGGTGAGGAACGCCTCCACCGTCTCGGGAGAGGCGCCCCGCCAGGTCCCCTGGACCGTCAGCCGGGGCAACCGCGTGTCGGGCATCAGTTCGACCGGGATATCCTGCCACGCCCGCACGCCGAGAAGCGCCACCGCGACGTACGCCATCGCGACCGCCACCGGCCGGCGCATGCTCAGCTTGATCATGGCGTCCCCGCCCTCTGCGCTACGAGGCCTTCCCCGGGCGACTGCATGCCCCTCCGGCTTCGCCACCCGCGGCGCACGTCCTCAATCACGGAATAGACCACGGGTACGACGATCAGCGTGAGCGCGGTGGCGACCAGGAGACCGCCGATGACCGAAATCGCCATCGGAGCCCTGAGATCGGCGCCGCGGCCGATCCCCAGCGCCATGGGCAGGAGGCCCAGGACCGTGGTCACGGTCGTCATCACGATGGGTCGCAGCCGCACCTCGCCCGCCTCCAGGATCGCGTTCCGGAGACTCAGGCCGCGCGCGATTCCCTGGTTTATGAAGTCCACCTTGACGATCGCGTCGTTCACCACAATTCCAACGAGGATCACAATTCCGATCAGGCTCATCGTGTTGAGGCCCTCACCCGTGAGCACAAGTGCAAGGATAGCGCCCACGAGCGCGAGAGGCACGGCCATCAGGATCGTAAACGGATGGACGAAGGACTCGAACTGCGCGGCCAGGATCATGTAGACCAGGAGGAGGGCCAGTCCGAACGCGAATGCGAGGTCGCGGAACGAACGGCGCATCTCCTCGTTCTCGCCGCCCACGTCCACCCGGATATCGCGTGGCGGCTGCATGCCGGCCAGCGTGCCCTCGATGGCCACGATCGCATCCCCCAGCCCACCCGACGCGACGTCGGCGTACACCGTCACCACCCTGCCCTGGTCTTCGCGGCGGATTTCGGCAGGCCCCACGGTCTCGCGAATGGTCACCAGCTCGCGCAGCGGCACGCCTTCGACCCGAAGCATGTCGAGCGTCGACGCATCGTGGCGCAGAAAGTCGGGCAGCCGCACCATGACCGCGATCTTGCGGTCGAAGTCCACGAACTCCGTGGCCCGGTCACCGCGCATCGCCGATTCGATCGTTTCGGCCACCACACGCGGGTCGATGTTGTAGTTGGCGGCGGCTTCGGCATCGATCGACACCTGGAACTGGGGCTGCCCCCGCTCGGAGCCGATCCGCACGTTGCGGACCTCGGACAGTCTCGACAGTCCTACGCGCACGTCCTGCGCGAAGCGGTAGGCGTCGACGAGGTTCTCCCCCCGGACCCGCACGGCGATGTCCGCCTCTCCGCCGCCCAGGATATGGCCCAGCGCGGTGGCCTGGCCGGTCTCGAAGGACAGCGCCCCCGGCGGGAACGCGCCCGCTGCGTCCTGTGCCCTCGCGACCACCTCCTCCGTGAGCGCGGCGTCGTCGAGCCTCACCTGTATGGTCGCGGTGTGGAGTCCCGAGGCCTGACCCTCGTCCCCCCTGGCCTGCACGTCCCGTCCGATGTGGCTGAATACCGCGGCCACCTCCGCGTCCCCGATCATGCGTTCCTCCAGCGACTCGACCGATTCGGCGGTCGCCTGCAGCTGCGTCCCTTCGGCCAGCTCCACGCGCACGTCGAAGGCACCCTGATCGACGTTGGGGAGAAGATCCCTGTCGAGCCCGACCGCGAGCAGGAGGCAGCCGCCGAGGGCCCCGGCAGCTACGGTGAGTACCGTTCCGCGACGGTCCAGCGCGCGCGCCAGGACCCCGTGATACCACTCCGCGAAGACCCGGAATAGCCGATCGAAGACCCGGAAGAACGGTCCGAAGACGGTCGACAGCACCCGCCCCCCCAACTCCAGCCAAAACCTGACGAGTTGGGGGACCAGAGACGCGACGCCGGCGATCGCCCGAATCGGGAGACGCAGCAACCCGATCAACAGCCAGCCGATCCTGCCGAGCAGGGTTGATGGGCGCGGCCGCGCGGGTGCCGAAGGTTCGGGGGGCCTTTCCGCTGCCTGTCCCCCGCCCTTGAAGTGCGCGGCCATCGAAGGCAGCAGCGTGAGCGCGACGGCGAGGCTCGCGAGCAGCGAGAACGCGACCGCCAGCGAGAGGGCGCCGAACAGCTCCCCCGCCACGCCCTGCACGTAGATGATGGGACCGAAGACCGAGATCGTGGTCAGGGTGGAAGCCGTGATCGCGCCCTGGACCTCCTCGGCTCCGCGCGCCGCGGCCTCGAGGGGGCTGGCCCCAAGTTGCCGGTGCCTGAAGATGTTCTCCAGCACGATGATCGAGTTGTCGACCAGCATCCCCACCCCGAGCGCCAGGCCCCCCAGGCTCATGATGTTGAGCGAGACTCCAAACGCGTCCATCAGCGCGAAGGTCCCGATCACCGAGATGGGAATGGCCAGCGCGATGGCCACGGGATAGCGCGGGTCGCGGAGGAAGAAGAAGAGCACGACGAACGCGAGCAGGCCCCCGAGGATCAGCGCCTGCACCACGTTGCTGATCGACTCGTCGATGAAGGTCGCCTGGTTGTGCGCGATCTCGGCCGTGAAGTCGGGGTACTGGTCCTTCAGCAGGTCCAGCGTCTCCTGGACGTCCTCGGAAACCGCCACCGTATTGGCGCCCGCCTCCTTGAAGACCAGGAGTCCGACCGACTCCGACCCGTTGTAGCGCGCGATCTCCTCGCGTTCGGCAAAGCCGTCCACCACCGTGGCGATGTCACCCAGCCGGACCAGCCGAAACGCGGTTTCCTCTTCGCCCTGTTGCCCCGATTCCCCCTGACCGCCCAGCTGCTGCCTCCCCACCACGACGTCCGCGATCTCCTCGACCGTCTGGAATTCGCCCAGGGTGCGCAACGGATACCGATACCGCCCCCGCAGAATCGTACCGCCGCGGGCCGAGTAGTTGGCCGCGTCCAGCGCCCGCGACACCTCGGCGAGCGTGATGCCGTTCGCCTCGAGCCGCGCGGGCTCCACCTCGATGTGGATCTCGCGGTCGAGTCCGCCCGTCACCGATGCCTGCGCAACCCCCTCGAGCTGCTCGAGCCGGCGCCGGAAGACATCCTCGGCCACCTCCTTGTTCTCGAGCAGGTCGCCGCCCCCGGTAAGCGAAATCGTGAGGATCGGCTCGGCCTGGGGGTCGACGCGCAGAATGGTCGGCCGGTCGGCGGTCTCGGGAAACTGATCGCGGATGTTGTCGAGACGCTCGCGCACGTTGAGCGCCGCGAAGTCCATGTCCGTGCCCCACGCGAAGCGCAGGGTCACAAGGCTGACGCCCTCCTGGGAAAGTGAAGTAACCTTTTCGACCCCGGGCACTGCGGCCGCTTGCTGCTCGACACGCTCCGTCACGAGGCGTTCGACCTCGGCGGGTGCCACGTTCGGATACCCGGTGTAGACAACAAGACGCGGAAAGCTCACATCGGGTAGCAGGTCGATCGGCAACCGTGTAAACGATATGCCGCCCAGGAGGACGACAGCCATAACCAGCATTGCTACGGCGACGGGTCGCCGTGTAGAGGTTCTCGGTACCGACATCGGTCAGTTCCGATCCAGCGAGGTATCGATGCCGGCTTCCTGGCCGACGATGCCTGCGGCTTCGTAGAGCCCCAGCAGCGCCCCCGCGAACTCGAAGCGCTGGTCCAGGGCGTCCCGCAGCGCCGACGCCTCTTCGCGGATCGCCGCTCTCAGGTCCTCGATGGACTTGGTTGCGAGCCGGTACTCCTCCTCGACGATTCCGAGCCGCTCGGTGGCGATCTCCACCCGCCTGGTTCGTTCCGTAAGACTGGCCCAGGCGGTCTCGAGATCCACGTACCGGGCACGGATCTGCTCTTCGAGTTCGAGTTCCGTCTGGCGCAGGGTCTCGTTCGCGTTCCGCAGGTCGACATCGGCCGCGGCGATTGCGCGCGACGTGGTGAAGCGGCTGAAGACCGGAATGGACACGCTGAGGCTCAGGCCGCCGTTGAAGTCTTCCGGATCGAAGGAGAACAACTCTGTCCCGTCGGGCCCGAAGGAGCCACGACTGATGCTCGTGCTCAGCGACAGCGTCGGCCAGCGGTCGGATCTCTGGCCATTGAGAGCGGCCCGGCGGACTTCCAGAGTCGCGTTGGCCGCCCCGACCGTTGGGCTCTCGCGCAACGCGAGATCAACCAGACCGTCGACATCCAGGTCTGCCGGATCAAAGGATTCGGGCTGGCGTCGCTCGACGTCCAGTGCCGCGAGTGCGGGATCGCCGATGGCCTTCCGAAGGGCGAGCAACCCTTTTCGGAAATTGGCCTGCGCCGTGTTGACGGACAGGCGCTGGCCCTCCAGTTCCAGTTCGGTCGCCAACAGGTCGGATCGGCCAATCGACGCCAGTTCAAAGAGACTCGTTGACAGTTCGACATCGCGCTCGCGCGCCGCCAGCAACTCCATCTCCACTTCCAAGCGGGCCTTCTGGCGCTGTGCGACCAGGAACTGCCGCTGAACCTCCGCGAGGATCGAATTCAGTTCCCTGCTTGCCGAGAGCCGGTCGGCATGCGCTTGCGCCCGGGCCTGTCCGAGTTGGTGGAAGCGACTCCCTCCGCTGAACAGCTGGACTCCCAACGATGCTCTCTGATTCGTGGAGGATGAGGTGATGGTGTTGACCTCCGGGTTTTCGAGCGGGTTGCCAAAGAAATCGAGCGCCGTGCTCTCTCTCCGAAAATCCTGCCCCGTGCGATATGAGAGTGAGAGATCCGGCAGGAACCTACCCAGCGCTTCCCGCCGCTGCGGCTCCGCGAGGTCCATCCGGTTGACCGCCTGCCGGTACTGGGGGTTGTATTCAGCCGCGCGGACAAGCGCGTCCTGCAGTGTCAGGACCGTGACCCCTCCGTCGCTCGCCATCTCCTGCGCCCCAACCCGCTGTCCGCCCGCAAGAGCGAACCCGGCGGCCAGAACAACCAACACCCCTCGCGCCACTCCGTCCCATGTCGGGCAAAGCCCTCTCCCCCTCATCGGGTCGGCCTCCCCCCCGCTTCCTCCGGGTCAGCCACAAGTTCGACCGCGGCATCGTGCGGCAGGTAGTAGTGCCCGTCCACCAGCACGATTTCACCGGGAGCCACCCAGTCCTCGTCCCCTTCGATGAGTTCGACAAGCTGTTCGTTCTCCAGCCCCGGCGTCACGTATCGCCACTTGGCCCTCCCGTCCTCCAGCACGAACAGGTGCGTGCGGCGGTCGGCGGTCTCCAGGATCGCGGTGCGCGGCACCAGAATCCGGTCCGGGAACTGCTGGGCCTCGAGATCCGCCTCGGCGTACATCCCCGGCTTGATTCTCCCGTCCGCGTTCTCGATGTGGACGGTCACGCGAGCCGTGTTCGTCTCCGGGTCGATCACCGGGTTGATGGTCTCGATGCGGCCGTAAAACGGCCTGTCCGGGAAGGCCGTGAAGTCCAGCGTCGCGGCACGCCCCTCGTCCAGATACACCACCTCGGTGCCCAGGACCTGCACGGCCACCTTGATCGGGTCCAGGTCGACGATCGTGAGAAGCTCGTCCCCTTCTCGGACGAACTGTCCCGGCACCACCATCACGTCAGCGACGCGCCCACCGAATGGCGCCCGGACCGCGGCCTTCTCCAGATCGAGAACCGCCTTGCGGTGCGCGACCTCCGCCTCGTCCAGCCCGGTGACCGCGCGAGCGAGCTGGTCCCTCCGGGCCCTCACCTCGGGATCGTCCAGCTGGTCGTCCCCGATGACACGGGTCTGATAGTCCACGCGGGCCTTTTGCAGCGCCGCATACCGCGCCGCTACCTCGAGCGCATATTCGGTGGTGTCGATCTGGACCATCAGCTGGCCCGACCTCACGGCGCGGTTCTCCCGTACCGGCACCGACGCGACGATCCCCGAAGCACGGGCCGTGAGCTTCGCCTCACGGATCGCCTCGGCGCGTCCCTTCGCGGTCACGGAGATCCATAGCGTGTCCTGTACGGCCGCCACCCCCGTAACCGGCTGGGGAAGCTCGGTGCTGAACTGCTCCTGGACCGACTGGACCACCTCGCCGGCCTCCTCGGAGAGTTCGGCCGATTCGCTCTCCTCCTCCGGCTCGGGGCGGAGGCGCCACCAGACGCCGCCGGCCAGCAGCGCCAGGATGATCAGGACCGTAACTACGCCAAGGGTGGATCGTGATTGTGCCATTCGCTCACATCTCTCCTATGGAAGACGTGGGGTCGGAGACGGTGGATACTTTCGTGCACCCTACCACTCTGACACCATCCTGTCGTGAGGAGGTTGCCGCGGGTCACGTTGTGCTCACACCCGGCTGCGACCGCAACACCCCATCTATTACACACTGCCGGGATTCTATCGTTCCTGACGCGGGAGCCGCGCAAACCGTGCAATCCCGCACCCCCGCGCGGGCAATTGCGCGTGGCCGCGGCCCCTCGTCACGAACCGGCGGACCGCGCCCCGGCCGACACCGCGACCGAGTACCGGCGGGCCACGTAGTCCCCCAGGATCTCCTTGAACTCCTCCACGATCCCGTCGCCCTTCAGCGTGCGGTAGTGGGCACCATCGACGTACACCGGCGCCTTGGGCTCCTCGAAGGTGCCCGGCAGGGAGATCCCCAGATCGGCATGCTTGGACTCGCCGGGACCGTTCACCACACACCCCATCACCGCGACCTTGAGATCCTCGACACCCGGGTAGATCCGGCGCCACTCGGGCATCCGCTCGCGGATGTGGCCCTGGATGTCCTCGGTCATCTCCTGGAAGAAGGTGCTCGTCGTGCGGCCGCAACCCGGGCACGCGGTCACCTGAGGCTCGAAGCTGCGAATCTCGAGCGACTGCAGGATCTGTTGCGCCACCCGCACCTCCTCGGTGCGGTCGCCTCCGGGCCGCGGCGTAAGGGACACGCGAATCGTGTCGCCGATCCCGTCGAGCAGGAGCGGGGAGAGCGCGGCCGCGGTAGCCACGATGCCCTTGGAGCCCATCCCCGCCTCGGTGAGACCCAGGTGCAGCGGATACTCCGTGAGCGGCGCCAGCTGGCGGTACACGAGGATCAGGTCGCGCACCCCCGACACTTTCGCACTCAGCACGATACGGTCCCCACCCAGCCCCGTCTCCTCCGCCAGGTCGGCCGAACGCGTCGCGCTCTCGACGATGCAGTCCCTGAGCACGTCCCCCGCGTCCTTCGGATTCTCGCGCCGGCCGTTCTCGTCCATCATCTGCGTGAGCAGACGCTGGTCGAGAGACCCCCAGTTGACCCCGATGCGGATCGCCTTCCCGTTCTCCATCGCGATGCGGACGATGGACTGGAAGTTCTCGTCGCGGCGGCTCGTCCCCACGTTGCCCGGGTTGATCCGGTACTTGGACAGGAGCGCGGCCGCGCGCGGGAAGTCGCGCAACAGGATGTGGCCGTTGTAGTGGAAGTCCCCCACGATCGGCACGGTGCAGCCCAGGTCGGCCAGCCGCTCGAACAGCTCCGGCACGGCGGCCGCGGCGTGCTTGTTGTTGACCGTCACGCGCACCAACTCGCTCCCGGCATCCGCCAGCGCCTTGACCTGCAACGCGGTCGCCGCCGGATCGGCAGTGTCCGTGTTCGTCATCGATTGCACCACGACCGGACTGCCGCCACCCACCCCGACCCCGCCGATGTCTACCTGTCTGGTCTTTCTGGGCAAGGGCTCCTCGCTTACGTTCGGACCGACACTTGTCGCCTGCCGCAGGGACACGGTCTCTGAAACCTACCGGAATCAAACGTCAGGACGAAGATCTCATGAAGAATCCGCTCGCGCTTCCCCGCCCATTCGCTCTTCTCTCCCTCCCGATCTCGGGGACCCTGCTCCTGGCCGCGGCCTTCGCCACCGGCGCGGCAGCCCAGGAGAAGCCCACGCTCACCACCGACGACTACGGACAGTGGGAGTCGCTCGGGACGGCCACCCTGTCGCCCGACGGCCGCTGGATGGCGGTGGGTATCGGACGCGTCAACGACGAGAACGAGCTGCGGGTCCACGCTACCGACTCCGACTCGGTCGTGACGGTCACCTTCGCCACGCGCCCAGCGTTCACCCGGGACAGCCGCTGGCTGGCCTACGCGATCGGCGTCTCGCCCACCGAACGCGAGGCGCTGCAGGCGCGGCAGGAGCGCCCGCGCAACGCCCTCGGCCTGTTGAACCTGAGCACGGGCGAGACGGAACGCATCGACGAGGTCGAGTCGTTCTCGCTGTCCGACGACGGGCGCTACCTGGCGTTCAGCCGCTACAAGCCCGAGGGCAAGGAGAGCGACGGGGTCGACGTGGTCGTGCGTGACCTGTCCACTGGCTCGACCCTCAGCTTCGGCAACGTGTCGCAAACCGCCTGGAGCGACGAGGGTCACCTGCTGGCGATGACCGTGGACGCCGACGATCGCATCGGCAACGGCGTGAAGGTCTACGATCCGGAATCCGGACGCCTCCGGTCGCTGGACACCGGTGACGCCACCTACAGGCGCCTCTCGTGGCGCGACGAAGCCATGGATCTGGCGGTCCTCAAGACGTTCACCGACGACGCCCACGAGGACACGGCCCACGTAGCGCTCGCATGGCGCGCCCTGGACGAGGGCGAAGGCCGGGTGTTCGTGCTCGACCCGCGCGAAGGACCCCAGCTGCCCGAGGGAACCCGCGTGGTGGAGCACCGTACGCCGTCGTGGTCGGAGGACGGAGCGACCGTGTTCCTCGGCCTTCAGGATCGCCGGCCGGTCGATGAGCCGGAGGAGGAAGGCGCCGGGGAGGACAGCGAGAGCGAGGAGGAAGAGGGGGAGGAGGGCGAAGGTGACGGCGACGGCGAGGGGGACGGCGCGGAAGGCGACGGTGCGGACGAGGCCGAGGAGGAAGATCCCCCTGGCGTCGAAATCTGGCATTCCCGCGACGTGGATCCCGTTCCGCAACAGCGCGTCCGGGAGCAGCAGCTCAGGCGGGTGAACCACATCGGGGCATGGCGCCTTGACGACGACCGCTTCCTTCAGCTCGGCGGCGACCACGCGGACCAGGCCCAGATCGTCGCGGGCGGCGGCCACGTGGTCGCGCGTGACGAGACCCCGTACGACGTGGACGCCATGTTCCGGCAGCAGTTCCACGACGTCTACGCCGTCGATGCCGCAACCGCGCAGCGCCAACTCGTGCGCGAGCGGGTGACCATCACCCTCGGCGGCAGCCCCGGCGGCCGCTACGTGCTGTGGTTTGAGGGCGAGAACTACTGGAGCTACGACCTGGAGAGCGGGCAGACGCACAACATTACCGAGGGGCTCGACGGCGTGTTCGTCAACCTCGACCTCACGCCCACCCGTGAGCAGATGCCCCCCTTCGGCGTCGCCGGCTGGACGGAGGAGGACCAGGCCGTGCTGATCAACGACCGCTGGGACGTCTGGGAGGTGCGCGCGGACGGGTCCGGCGGACGGCGCCTGACGCAGGGCGCGGAAGATCAGGTGCGCCATCGCCTGCTCCGCGTCGACTCCGAGGCGGACGCATACGACCCGGACGAACCCTTCTACTACTCGACCTATGGCGAGTGGACGAAGAAGGCGGGATTCTCGCGAGCGCGGCCCGGCGACAACCCCGAACGCCTCGTCTGGGAGGACGCGGCCTACGGAGGCTTCTTCGGCGGCCTGCTCAAGGCCCGGGACGCCGACGTCTACGCCTTCCGAGGGGAACGCTTCGACGATTCTCCGGACTATTTCGTGGCCGGCGAAGACCTCGACGACGCGCGGCAGATCACGCGTACCAACCCGTTCCACGACGACTACGCCTGGGGTCGCTCCGAGCTGATCGACTACGAGAACGAGTGGGGCCGTCCGCTGCAGGGAGCGCTCATCTATCCAGCGGACTACGAGCCGGGCACGCAGTACCCGATGATCGTGTACCACTACGAAATGCTGTCCCAGGGCCTGCACAGATACGTGATCCCCGACGCCACGAACTACTACAACGTCCAGGCATGGAGCCAGGAGGGGTACTTCGTCCTGATGCCCGACATCGTCTACCGGGACCGCAGGCCGGGACAGTCGAACGTGGAGACGCTGCGCCCGGCCGTGGCGGCCGCGCTTGAGACCGGGATGATCGATCCCGAACGCGTCGGGCTGATCGGGCACTCCTGGGGAGGCTATCAGACCACCTTCTTCGTGACCCAGGACGACCTGTTCGCCAGTGCCGTCGCGGGCGCGCCCCTGACCAACCTCATGAGCATGTACCTGTCGTTCTACTGGAACAGCGGGGGCACCGACGCGCGGATCTTCGAGATCAGCCAGGGGCGCATGCAGGTGCCGTGGTGGGAGGACTGGGATTCGTACCACGCCAACTCGCCCATCCATCACATCGAGAACCTCAACACGCCGCTCCTGATGATGTTCGGCACCGATGACGGCGCCGTCGAATTCAACCAGGGCGTCGAGTTCTACAACGCGGCCCGCCGAACCGGCAAGGACATGGTGCTCCTCGTGTACGAGGGCGAAAACCACGGACTGCGCAACGAAGCCAACCAGAAGGACTACCGCGACCGGATCCTGCAGTGGTTCGCCCACTACCTGAAGGGCGAGCCCGCACCGGACTGGATCACCAGGGGACTCCCGTATCTGGAGCAGAAGGACGGATTGACCAGGAAGAAGCGGCGGATCAGTTGACCAGTTGGCAGGCGCGCCGACGCGCCGCGTGCGCTCACATTGACAAGACAATGATCGTTTGATGATGCGGCCCTGATACCCTGCGCAAATGCACGACCGCAAACAAAGCTACGAGGGGCGAATCAGGCCGGAGGCGACCGTCGACGACCTCGACATCGAACTGGCGGCGTCGTTCCTGGGCGCAGCAGCAGACGGCAACGCAGAATCCGCCATCGCCGAGCTCGAACGGTATGGCCTGATCACGTCGTCCGGCGAGGGCTGGCAGGTCACGAACGCCGCACTGCTGCTCTTCGCGCGGGAGCCGGCCGACCGCTGGCATCCGCAGGCCGGGATCGCGGTCTTTCGCGTCACGGGCACCCGGCGATTGCCGGGACGGACCGGCAACGTGAACCGGGCTGGACGGGCCGACCCACCCCTGGCGCGGGCAGTCGACGAGATTCACCGACTCGCGCGGGCCCAGATTCGCAGCTCCGATGCGTTGCGCGACATCTTCTACCGCGATCTCCCGGAGTATCCCGACGAGGCCTGGCAGGAAGCGCTGGTGAACGTGATCGCGCACCGCGACTACGAGGTGCAGGACCGGCATGCGGAGATCTGGTTCTTCGACGACCGCATGGAGGTGGTCAGCCCCGGCGAGCTTCCGGAGCCCGTGACGTTGGAAGCGCTGCGGGAGGGCAACGCAGGCACTGCCGCCCGCAACCCCCTGATGGCGCGCGTGCTCGCCGATGCGGGCTACATGCGGGCGGAGGGACGCGGGTTCGGCCGAATGCGCCAGAGCATGGCGGCCAGCTTCCTGGGGAAACCCGAATTCGACGAGAAGAGCGCGCTCTTCTCGGTCACCCTGTTCAAGGCACCGACATTCGAGACCGCGGGGCCCGGGTGGAGCTACCTGGTGAGGCGCCTACCCATTTCCGGCGATCAGAAGCGCATCCTCCTCGCCCGCCCGGATGGATTCAGTCACGTCGACTATCAGCAGCTGAACTCGGTCCACGAGGACGAAGCGAAAAAGCGCGTCCAGGAACTGGTGGAACGGGACATCGTGTGTCGCGACTTCGACACGGGGGACGAGGTCACCCGGTGCTACCTGACCGCGGAGCTCGACGAGGCGCGCTGGTTTCTCGAGGACCGGCTGCCCGCGCTGCGCGAGCACTTCCGCAAGGATCCGTGGCTACGCAGCAGCGACTACCGGAGCCTGTTCGAAATCAGCGTGCGGGATGCCGGCAAGGAGATCGCGCAGTTGGTAGAGCTGGGGTTTCTGCACCCCGAGGGACGCGGACGGGGCGCCAGGTACATGCCCACCGCCGCGCTGCGCGGGTAGCGGCGAGGCGCGTCGCCAGGGTCGGTCCGGCGTCGGCTACACCGCGCGTCACCGGCGGTGCGCGCGCTCAGCCGGTCGGTGGAGGCTCGCTTCCCCGCACCACGCGCGCCTCCCCGGCCGGGTTCCTGTCCAGGCTGAGCACGTGCTGCGGTCGGACCTGATCGATCAGGGTGCGCGAATGCGTCGATGCCAGCACCTGGGCACCGGGAACCCCGGACAGGGCGGCGTGCACCGCACCCAGAGCCGATGGGTGCAGGCTCCGCTCGGGTTCGACGACCCAGTAGAGGCCTTCCAGCGGCGGCAACGCCGGGAGCAGGGTGAGGGCCAGAAGCTTCAGGGTACCCTCGGATTCGAGCCAGGCCGGCGATTCGCGACCGTCGTCGTAGACGAGGACCAGATATTCCGCGCGATCGGGTTCCCGCTCGGACACGCGGATGTCCACCAATTCCGGAATCGAGGCCTGCACCCCCTTCAGCCACTCCTCGAAGCGCTCGCGGTGGTCGTGCCGCATCCGCCGCACCAGCGCCGGGAGGTTCGAGCCGTCGGCGGCGGGCGCGTCGGTGGGAGCATCGGCGGCACAGTGGCCGCCGAGCGCGTCCCCGTCCAGGGTCAGCCGCCGGACGCGACGCTCGAGAAAGTCCTTGAACCCGGTCGTCACGGGCATCGTGTCGACGGACTCGGGCAGGCTGCCCAGGGTGGAACGGCGGGGGCCGAAGTTGATGCCGATCTTGGTCCAGCCCTTGCCGCCGGTGGTCTCGGCGTAGAACCAGTCATTGCCGCTCGCCTTGCTGAGCGCGGTGCTGACCCCGGCCCGCGCGCTCGACAGGATTGTGGACGGCGGCTCCAGCGGATACGGGAAGAGCGTTTCCTGGGCGGGCGGCGGACCTGGAGCCGGCATCAGCACGCCTCGTTCCGCCTCGATGCGGATGTCGTCGCCATCGCACCCCATCGCGATCTCATACCGGTAGGTCCCGAAATCCCTGTCCGTCGGCAACAGGGTCATGCAGCGTTCCGGAATCACGAACTCCACCGCGATTTCGAATCGCAGGTCGCGTTCGGGCCGACCCCAGACCAGGTCACGAAAGTCACCGGCCCGTGCGTTGACGGCCGCTTCCGGACCGTCGCGGACCATGTCTCCCAGGAACTGCACGGTGTCGATGAGCGTGCGCTTCCCGCCGCCGTTCGGGCCGATCAACAGATGGAACCGGTCGAGCGCGATATCCAGATGCCGAAAGCAGCGGTAGTTGAGGGCTTGAACACGCCGGATCATGCGAATACTGACTCCCTGTCGCAGCTGGAGCGGAGGGGGTGGGATTGGCCTCCGGGGCGGCTCCGCCGCTCCTCACAACGGAGGGGGT
>VYAQ01000390.1:10018-17461 GCA_009844885.1 Gemmatimonadota bacterium | reverse complement strand
CTGGAGGGATGCGCCCGCCCCGAACCCGGTGGTTGGGGGGAGCCGGTGAACCGCCGCGGGCAAGCGCACCCTCGCCGCCCCGCGCGCTTGCGGAGGACCGTGCTGTGGAGCCTGGTCGTGCTGGCGCTGGCGCTGGCCATCGGGTTACCGGCGGCGCTCGAGAACCACTCAGCCTCGGCGCAGACCACTACCACACTCGTCAGCAACCCCAGCCAGGGCAGTAGCTCTCATCGCATCAACGGGACCCTGGGGCAGGCGTTCAGAACCGGCAGCCACAGCGGCGGCTACGTCATTCGCACCGTGGAGCTGCAGTACAGGCATGCGTCAGGACACGCTGTGGATCTCTCGCTGTGGAACGCCGACTCCTCCGGCAACCCCACCTCCCGGTTGACCGCCGACTTTGCCCGGCCCGTCAGCTTCCCCTCCTCCGCCACGACCTTTACGGCGATCAGCTTCACCGCTCCGCCGGGAACCATTCTCAGTCCTTCGCGCAACTACGCCGTCGTGGTGGCAACGAATGGCCAAGCGGTAAATATTAAACACGGCACTTCTCCTGGGAGCGGTGCAAGCGGCTGGAGCATCTACAACGGCAGTCGCAGTCGCCCTACCAGATTCTGGGCGGCACTGACTGAGCCCACCTACATCGCCGTCAAGGGCGAGGCCATCACCTCGCTGGTCAGCAACCTCGGCCAGCCGGCGTTGTCGTCCAACGCAGTTGTCAACTCCATCATGTACCCCGCGCAGTGGTTCCGCGCTGGCGGGAAAGGCATCGTTACCAGCGTCGAAGTGTACGACAACGACAAATTCAGCAACGCGTTCGACGTCTCGCTGTGGACCGCCAGAAGCGGTGGGCTGCCGGCCCAAAAGCGCGCCGATTTCACCCGGCCGGACAGCTTTACCGGCACGGGGAATCGGGTCTTCACCGCACCTCCCAATACCCGTCTCGATGGCCCGTTCGGGGACTACTCCCTCGTGGTGGAGGCCGTCTCTAACCAGACGAGGGTTGGCGTGACCAACACTACAGCCGAGGACTCCGGAGCGGCCCGCAACTGGTCGATCGGGAACGGGGCCGCGATAAACATGGGCGGTACCTGGACGCAGGAACCCGGCGGAATCCTCAGGATCAGGGTCAACGGCTTCCTGGGCCACCCTCCCGGGACTCCCGGCAATCCCGTCGCCGCCGTCGTCGAGCGGGGCAAAGTCCTCGTCCGCTGGACGGCGGCGAGCGCCGGCACCTCCCCGATCACGGGCTACGCGGTCGAGGTCTCGACCGACGCCGGCGCCAGCTGGTCCCAGGCGGGTACCGTCGCCGCCACCGCCACCAGCTTCACCGACACCCGTGCCGGGCCCCACGACGACGTGCGCTACCGCGTCTCGGCCCTGTCCACGCTGGGCATGGGCAATCCGACCGACGCCCTCAGCGTCGACCCCGGCGGCATCACGCTGGTCAGCAACCTGGGCCAGGCGTCCTGGACCGCGGGGAATCTGGGCGGGAACTCCTCCACCTCGTTCCTCTCCCGCGGGACCCACACCGTCTCCAGCATCGAGCTGCAGTCCACCGGGTCGCGCGCCTTCGACGTCGCCATCTGGACCTCCGACACCAACAGGCTTCCCAACCAGCATCTCCTCGACCTGGACCCTCCCGACACCTTCAAGGCGGGGACGGTCAAGTTCACCGTCCCCAGGGATAAGCGGTTCACCACCGTCGACTTCGGCGTGTACGTCGTGGTGGTGACCGCGAGGGACTCGGGGGCCACGGTCGACTCGACCACCTCTGATCTCGAGGACGCGGGCAGGGAGAGCAACTGGAGCATCGCGGACGCGTACGGGTCCCTACAGGGCGGCTCCTGGACGCTGAGCACCTTCTTGACCCCCACCATCAAGATGCGGGTCAAGGGCTACCGCGGGCATGTCCCCGAGAAGCCGACCGCCCTGAGCGCGCGGGCGACGGGGCCGTCGCGCATCGCGCTCGCCTGGACGGCGCCCAGCACGATCGGCGGGTCGGCGATCGCGGGCTACCGCATCGAGGTCTCGCCGGATGGCAGCGCCTGGACGGTGCTGGTCGCGGACACGGGCAGCACGGACACGACCTACGCGCACACGGGCTTCGAGGCGCGCGCCACCCGCCACTACCGGGTCTCGGCGCTGAACGGGAGCGGCGCGGGCCCGGTCTCCGCCACCGCCACGGAGACGGCGGACGTCCTGGCCAGCAACGCTGCCGACGGGCCACTGTTGTTAGGGCCTTCGGCTCCTCCCAACAGTCGCATGGCGCAGCAGTTCACGGCGGGCGACAACCCACCCGGTTACCGTCTGACATCCGTAGACATCGGCTCCCGCAACGCCGACAGCTTCTCGGCCGCCATCTGGGCCGCCGACGACAGCGGCCTGCCGACCGGCGACCAGGCGGTGTACACCCTGACCGCGCCCTCCAGTTTCGCGGCGGGCTGGCTCACGTTCACCGCTCCGCAGGGTGCGACGCTCCAGGCCGGCAAGGACTACGCCCTCGTGTTGACGGTGAGTGGTTCTTCAGCAGTGCTCGCAATTGGGGCAGGCAGAGCAACGGAGAACGCCGCGGCCCCAGGGGGGATGAGTGGCTGGAGCATTTCCAGCCGGAACAACGCAGCTCCAATCGCAAGTTCAATGTGGGATAACTTCGCCGGCAGTGCGGCCATAGCCTTCCGTGGCGAGGCGATCGCCGGCACGCCGCCGGGCGCGCCGACGGGGCTGACCGCGGTGGCGCCGGGGCAGACGCAGATCAACCTCGCCTGGACGGCGCCCAGCGAGAGCGGCACGAGCGCGATTACGGGCTACAAGATCGAGGTCTCGACCGACGGCGCCACCTGGACGGAACTGGTCGCGAACACGTCCAACACCACCACGACCTACAACCACACGGGCCTGGCCGCGAACAGCACCCGCCACTACCGCGTCTCGGCGATCAGCTCGAGCGGGGCGGGCGAGCCCTCCGGCGTCGCCACGGAGACCACGAACGTGCTCGTCGGCAACATCCTGCAGCCCACGACTGCGGATGAAGTTTACTTGAACGTTCTTATTACCATCTCCCAGGGGTTCACGACGGGCGGCAACACGGGCGGCTACAGCCTGACCGCCATCGAGGTGCTCTCCAAAGACCCGAACGGCACCGCCTTCACGGCCGACCTCTACGAGGCGGACACCACCGGCCACCCCACCGGCAACCCGACCAGGCTGACCGCCCCCACGGGGGCGGGCGCGTTCGCCGCCGGGCGGGTCAGGTTCACCGCTCCCCCCGGGACAACGCTCAAGGCCAGCACCACCTACGCCGTCGTCGTCTTGGGCGACGGGAGCAACGTCTCCCTCGCTGAGATCACGCAGGACGGCGAGGACCCCGGGGCTGCGAGCAACTGGAGCGTTGCCAATGCCGCCTCGCTTGACTTTGCCGTGAACCCCACCGGCTGGGTCTTCTACAGCGATGGTGGGTCCATGGGTATCGCCGTGCGCGGCCAGGCGAACGCGGCGCCGGTGTTCAGCCAGGCGGCGGTGACGCGCCGGCTGGCGGAGAACACGCCGGCGGGCCGGGACGTAGGCGCGCCGGTCAAGGCCACCGACGCCGACGGCGAAAACCTCACCTACGAGCTGGGCGGGACCGACGCGGCCTCGTTCGCGATCAATGAGGACAGTGGCCAGATCCAGACGAAGGCGGGCGTCAGCTACAACTTCGAGGCGAAGTCGAGCTACACGGTGACGGTCACGGCCTCGGACGGGATCGCCACGGCCACGGCCACGGTGACGATCAACCTCGACAACGTGCTGGAGCCGCCGCGGGCGCCCGGCGCGCCCACGGTCGCGGCGGTCACGGGCTCGACGACCAGCCTCGCGGTCAGCTGGACGGCGCCGGAGAACGCGGGCCGTCCGACGATCGAAAGCTACGACCTGCAGTACCGCGAGGGCGTGACCGGCTCCTGGACGGCCGGTCCCCGGGACCAGACCGGCCTGGCCGCCACGATCAGCGGGCTCTCGGCGGGCGTCTGGTACCAGGTCCAGGTGCGGGCCACGAACGCGGACGGCGACTCGGCCTGGTCGGTCTCGGGTCTGGGCAACAGCGATCCGACCATCACCGACCCGCCCGTCTTTCCCAGCGGGGCCGAGGTCGCGGGACGGACGCTGGAGATCGTCTTCACCGGGCCGCTGTTGGCGCTGCCCGGCCTGCCCGCCAACGCCTTCACGGTCACGCAGGCGCCCGTCGGCGGGCGCCCGGCGCCGGTCCCGCTGAGCGTGGATCCGATCGTCCATGGCGTAACCGGGACGGTGACGCTGGTCCTGGAGCAGGAGATCTCCGACTCGACCACCGACGTGCGGGTCAGCTACACGAGGCCCTTCTGGCTGTTCAGTACGGACGGCGAGATGGTGTCCAGCTTCACCGATCTGGAAGTCAGCGTCCGGGCCCGCAACGGCGGCGGCGCGCGCGCCTCGGGGTTCGAGTTCGACCTCGCCTCGGACAACGGCGATCCCCGCGGCATCTGGTTCAACAACCAGACCAACAGCATGTGGGTGACGGACGCGGCCGACGCCAGGCTCTACTTCTACCGGTTCACGCCCGGGGTGAGTGGTCACGGGGATGCGCTGACGGACGTCGAGTTCACCCTCGCCTCGGAGAACGACGATCCGCGGGGCATCTGGTCGGACGGGGAGACCGTGTGGGTCACGCAGCCCGGCGCCAACGACCGGGCCCGGGACGACCAGATCATGGCCTACCGGATGTCGGACGGGAGCCGGGACCCGGGCAAGGACTGGGCGGGGGATGCCCTCCGCTTGCGGAGAGCGCGGTTGTGGAACACATCGCCTCAGGACATCTTCTCGCACGGCTCGAGGATGTGGGTGGTCGACTCCTATGTGATCGCCCATAGCCAAGGCAGTTACTGGGCCAGAGAGCGGATCCTCGCCTACAACTTCCCGTACCAGGGACAGATCCCCAACGGGGACATTTCGCACAGCACGATCACCACAAGGGTGGATGACCTCACGAAGGGGGCCAAGGGCGTGTGGTCGGACGGCGTCACGCTGTGGGTGTCGGACAACCAACACGACAAGCTCTTCGCCTACCGCTTGTCCGACCGGCGCCGGGACCCGACCAAGGACTTCAACGGCCTCGCCGCAGCGGGCAACAACGACCCCCGGGGCATCTGGTCGACCGGCGGCATCATGTGGGTGGTGGACGCCCAGGACGGCAAGTTCTACGCCTACGAGCATCCCGTCTACCCGCTCCGGGCCTGGGTGACGGGGACGAGCCTGATTGTCGAGTTCAACCAGAACCTGGGCGCGGCGTCCGTGCCCAACAGCGCCTTCGCCGTGACCCGGACGGCCGGGGGCGCCGAGACGAGGGTGCCGCTGAGCGGCGACCACAGCCCGGTCATCTCCGGCAAGATGCTGACGCTGACCCTCGCCTCGCCGGTGCCAGCCGGCGAGAGCGCCGTCAAGCTGACCTACGCCGCGTCCACCACCACGGGAGTCAGCGGCAACCGGCTGGTCAGTTCCCGCGGCGTCGACGTGAAGACCTTCGACCACCTCCACGCCCCCGTCTTCCGTGAGCCCCGCAATCTGCGCACGACGGTGGTGGGGCGAAACCGGATCGATCTGGCCTGGGACGCTCCCGGCGGCGTCGGACGCCACGTGACGGGCTACAAGGTGGAAGCCTCGCCGGACCCGCCGGACGACAGCACCTGGCGGACGCTGGTCGCCAACCAGACCGCACGGACCTACTCGCACCTGGGCCTCGATGCGGACAGCACCTGGCACTACCGCGTCTCGGCGATCAACGGGGTCATGACCGGGCCGGTTTCCCGCGTGGTGTCGGAGACCACGAACGTGCTGGTCAGCAACACCAATCAGCCGAGTGATCCTTTGCCCGTGCCCCGCAGTCCTTTCCTGCTCAAGCCCATGGAATTCAAGGCCATCCAGCTGTTCACGACGGGCAGCGAGACGCACGGCTACCGCCTGTCGAGCATCGAGGTCACGTCGGCGGAGTGGGAACCAGGCGCCCCCTACACAGTCGAGATCTGGGGCACCACGACCGACCACTGGACCGAAGACTGCGGGGTCCAGGTTGTGTGCCGCCCCGTGCCCGACGAGGACACGGTCATCGCCAGGCTGAGCGCACCCACGGGCGCGGACCCGTCCAGGCCGGGACAGGCCGTGTTCAGGGCGCCGCAGAACATTACCCTCGAAGGCGACACCACCTACGCCCTGGTGTACGTGCACAAGAACACCTTCAAGCGCTACAACGGCATACGACTGAGCACCAATGCGGATGCGGGCGCGGCCAGCGGCTGGAGCATCGCCGACTATCGTTACCATATGGCCCCAATGCCAACCGTACCCGGATTCGAAAATCTTTGGTGGGTGTACACCGAGACCTGGACCATCAGGATCCGCGGCACGGTCAACACCGTCCAGAGTTCCGAGGCCAACACGGAGGCGACGGGCCTGCCGGGGATCAGCGGCACGGCCCGTGTGGGGGAGGAGCTGACGGCGAAGACGAACACCATCGAGGACGAGGACGGCCTGGAGGACGCCACCTTCACCTACGAGTGGCTGGCCGACGGCGAGGCGATCGGCGCCAGCGGCCGGACCTACACGGTCGGCGACGGCTACGTGGGGGTCGTGCTGAGCGTGCGCGTGACCTTCACCGACGACGCGGGCAACGAGGAGACGCTGACGAGCGAGCCCACGGCTGAGGTGGTCGACGCCGCCCTGGCGCTGGAGTCGGCGACGGTCGACGGAGCGACGTTGACGCTCACCTTCCCCGAAGCGCTCAACATGCTGGTGGACCTGCCCGAGACGGCCTTCACGGTCATGGTGGAGGGGACGGCGAGGACGGTCTCGGGCTCGACGGTCTCGGGCTCGACGGTGACGCTCACACTGGCGTCCGCCGTGGCCGCCGGGGAGACGGTGACGGTCGGCTACGAGAAGCCGGAGGGCAACAGCGTGATCGGCAGCCTGCGGGGTGTGGCGGCGGAGAGCTTCACGGGGCGGGAGGTGACGAACGAGACGGCGGGGCCGGGCCTCACGGCCAGCGCCAGCAGCGTGCCGGACTCCCACGACGGCAGCGCGGCGTTCAGCTTCGAGCTGCGCTTCAGCGAGGCAATCAAGCTGAGCTACGTGACGGTGCGGGACCACGCCTTCACGGTGAGCGGCGGCCGCATCCTCAACGCCAGCCGGCTGACGCGTGGCAGCAACCTGGGCTGGCGTATCACGGTGGAGCCGTCAGGATCCGGCTCGGTGACGCTGACCTTGCTGGCGACGACGGACTGCGCCGCGCGGGGGGCGATCTGCACCAGCGACGGGACGAAGCTGTCGGCGGCGCTCTCGGTGGTGGTGGCGGGTCCCGGGGCCCAGCAGCAGAGCCAGCAGAACAGTGCAGCCACGGGGTCGCCCAGCATCAGCGGGACGGCGCGGGTGGGGGAG
>VYAQ01000390.1:0-10008 GCA_009844885.1 Gemmatimonadota bacterium | reverse complement strand
GAACAGTGCAGCCACGGGGTCGCCCAGCATCAGCGGGACGGCGCGGGTGGGGGAGGAGCTGACCGCCTCGACCTCTGACATCGCCGACGCGGACGGGCTCACGAACGTGAGCTACACCTACCTCTGGCTGGCGGACGGGACGGAGATCAGCGGGGCGACGAGTTCGACCTACACGCTCGCCGCCACGGACGAGGGCAAGGCGGTGACGGTGCGGGTGTCGTTCACGGACGACGCCGGCAACGCCGAGTCGCTGACCAGCGCGGCAACGTCAACGGTGGCGCGGCGGAACAGTGCAGCCACGGGGTCGCCCAGCATCAGCGGGACGGCGCGGGTGGGGGAGGAGCTGACCGCCTCGACCTCTGACATCGCCGACGCGGACGGGCTCACGAACGTGAGCTACACCTACCTCTGGCTGGCGGACGGGACGGAGATCAGCGGGGCGACGAGTTCGACCTACACGCTCGCCGCCGCGGACGAGGGCAAGGCGGTGACGGTGCGGGTGTCGTTCACGGACGACGCCGGCACCGCCGAGTCGCTGACCAGCGCGGCAACGGCGGCCGTGGCCCCGCCGCCGCTCACGGCCAGCGTGCGGGAGGCGCCCGGGTCCCACGACGGCAGCGCCGCCTTCATCTTCGAGCTGCACTTCAGCGAGGCGCTGGATCTGAGCTACGTGACGCTGCGGGACCACGCCTTCACGGTGAGCGGCGGCAGCGTGCTGAACGCGCGCCGGCTGACGCGTGGCAGCAACCTGGGCTGGGAGATCACGGTGCAGCCGTCGTCCACGGACGGCGTCACGATCGTGCTGCCGGTGACGACGGACTGCGAGGCCGAGGGCGCTCTCTGCACCCCGGGTGGCAAGAAGCTCTCCGAGAAGCTGGAGCTTACGGTCGCAGGCCCGTAGGGGTGCCAACCTCACCAACCTGGCCTTGACCGTGGTACTAGAACGGGGTCGGCTGCAGGGAGGCGACTGTGGGCGGTGAGGGTGTGTGAGCCCTTCGGTCTCTCTTGCCTCCGATCACTGGGCCTTGCCCAAAGCGGCTAGCCCGCCGGCAGGTCTCTCTGCCCTGGGGCGGGGTCAATCCCGCTGCTCTTGTGCCAGCAGCCTTTGCGAGCCGGGAATAGGGCCGAAGTTGCCTGGCTCTTTTGAGGGAGAGTCCCGCCTGGTGATCGGCTTGATCGTGATGCTGAACCCGGCGTCGCGGGTGTTCGCCGCACTGAGGCGATGGCTGTGACACCCCTGCTGCCGGGGGTGAGTCGGCGCGAATCACCGGGAAACTCTGATTGAATTTCGTCCGTCAAGAGGTTGGAAACTGGTTTTTGCAGTAGAATTTCTGATGAGAAGTGAGGCGATGCGCCTTGTTTCCACGAAGAGGTTCCGCACAGCCATGACCGCGGATATCAAGCCCAGGCGCTCCCCCGTCGGAATCGAGCTGGTCCGGCGACTCTCCTCTGAGGGCGACCGAATTTTCACGACGGACCGAGCCCGGGAGCTGGCTCCGCTCGTGGGCCTGAAGGACTCCTACGTCTGCGAGGCGCTGCAGCGACTCGGGCGCGATGGCTGGATTGTCCCGCTGCGGCGGGGGCTCTACGCGATGTCCTCCGCGGTGCCGGGCAGCACCTTCGTCCACGAGTTCGAGGTCGCGATGGCCCTGGCCCACCCCGCCGCCATCTCCCACTGGTCGGCGCTGCACTTGCATGGTCTGACCGAGCAGGTGCCACGAGCCGTCTTCGTCCTGACGACAACGGAGTCCTCCGTGCCGCGCACGCGTGGGGAGGGAGTTGACCAGGGCAGCGGCTGGTCAGTGGTCGGGGACACCGCCTACCGGTTCATCCAGGTACAACCCAAGCGCTTCTTCGGCGTGGAGCGCGTCTGGGTCGGCGACGCTCGTGTGACCGTCACCGACCGCGAGCGCACGCTGCTGGACGGACTCTCGATGCCCCGACACTGCGGAGGCTTCGCCGAGGTGCTTCATGCGTTCGACGTCGCACTGCCCGACCTCGACATCGATCGCATCACCGGTTACGCCCTGCAGCTCGACGCGGCGACGGCCAAGCGTCTTGGGTGGGTTCTGGAGCGGCTGGGCGTTGAGTCGCTGCCGCTGGAGGAGTTGCCCATCAAGGGCTACCGCAAGCTCGATCCCTCGGGGCCGGACAGTGGACCCCACAACGGCCGCTGGATGGTTCGCGAGAACCTGCCGGGGCTGGTCGGCGCGTGAGGCCGCTGCGGACGCGCCTTGAGGAAGCACGCCGGCAGCGCGGCGTGCAGTGGGACGTGCTCGAGCGGGACTACTTGCTGTCCTGGATCCTCGCAGGCGTGGGCCAGGTCCCGATGCTCCGCGACACGCTGGTCTTCAAGGGCGGCACGGCGCTCAAGAAGTGCTACTTCGGTGACTACCGCTTCTCCGAGGACCTGGACTTCTCGGGGCTGGATGGCCTGCCAGCGGGGGACTCGCTGGAGGCTGCGGTGAGGGAGGCCGGCGAGGCCGCCGTCCGCCTGCTCGACGAGCACGCCGCGGTGGAAATCGGCTGCGAGCGGTACGTGGAGAGAGAGCCGCACCCGCGGGGGCAGGAGGCGTTCACCCTGAGAGCTCGGCTGCCGTGGCAAAGCCGCCCGCAGGTACGGGTCATGATCGAGATCACCCTGGATGAACCCGTCCTCTGGCCCACGGAGAAGAGGCGGGTGATGCACGACTACGAGGAGCCGATCGAGGCAGCTCTACGGGTCTACTCGCTGGAAGAAACGGTCGCTGAGAAGCTGCGGGCGATTCTCCAGCAGGCAGACATGCTTGCGAGGCGCGGCTGGAGCCGCTCGCGCGCACGGGACTACTACGATCTCTGGCGGGTGCTGGGCACGTACCGGGACCGCATGGACTTCACCGGCTTCGTCCCGCTGCTGCGGGAGAAGTGCGCCGTCCGCGGGGTCGGGTTCGAAGGCCCGAACGACTTCTTCCAAGGTCCCATGCTCGCCGAGGTCGAACGGACCTGGGATCAGTCGCTCGGTCTGCTCGTTCCCGGGCTCCCGGCCTTCGAGACCGTGATCGAAGGGCTCCGACCAGCGGTTGCCACAATCCTCGCCCCGGCCGAGCAGCCGTGACTCCACCGAGCATGGTCCGGCTGCAGCATGACATCGGCGGGGCGAACTCACCCTCGCCAAGGTGACCGCGCCTCTTCGAAGGCGTTGTTGCCGCAGTAGACCGCTGCGGTGCCGAGAGTTGACAGCCCCTGGCGACGCGCGAGTAGCTCGGCCGCTCGTCGACATGATGGAACGTTCGTGCGAAGAGGGATGCGCTCGTTTCTACGCGGCGCTGGCCTTCTCGTTTGGACAGGACCATTGCCACGGGAAACCCGGGGGCGGTTTGCCTACGCTGGCATGGCGTCCACAGAGAACCACCCAGGCCCGTACCTCTACAGCGAAGCTGCTGGTCAGGATCTGCGCCGAAATCTGCTCCGGGGAATCGCTGGGCACTCACCCAGCAGGTTCACCTCGGGGCATCCGGTAGCCGACGCGGGGCTGGGTGAAGATGTAGGTTGGATCGCTGGCGTTGTCCCCGAGCCTTGTGCGCAGTGCGTGGATGACGGTTCGGATCGGTCCGACATCACCGTCGCCGTCCAGGTCCCAGACGCGCCTGAGGAGTTGCTCGTAGGTGGACACGCGCCCGGCGTTGGCCGAGAGCTCCGCCAGCGTCCGGTATTCGATGTCTGTCAACTCCAACGGCTGACCCGCAAGCGTCACCTGCCGCTCCTCGTAGTCGACGGTCAGGTCCCCCAGGACGTAGGGCGCCGACGGCTGCTGGGCGTCGAGCCTGCGCAGGACGGCCCTGATCCTGGCCACCAGCTCCGTCGGTGAGAAGGGCTTGACGACGTAGTCGGCAGCCCCCGCGTCGAAGGCCCGGGCGACGAGCTGGTCCTGGCCGTAGGCCGAGACGAAGATGACCGGGACGTTCGCGGTGCGCCCGATCTCTCGCATCAACTCGATTCCGTCCGTCCCCGGCAGCATCAGGTCGAGCAGGACCAGGCGGGGCTTCTCATCCTCCACCAGTCGGCGCGCCTCATCGGGGTCGGCGGTGAGCAGCGGCTCGAAGCCGGACTTCACGAGCGAGTCCCGGACGTACCTGAGCGCTTCCGGTTCGTCGTCCACTGCGAGGATTCTCACCCGAGCCTCAGCAGCTCCCGTCCGCTCTCGCCGGGCTGAGCCGGCGGGAAGGGACGGCGTGACGAACCCCGCCTCCTCCACCGTCGGAATCGTGAAGGTGAAACGCGCGCCCAGCCCGGGGCCTTCGCTTTCCGCCCAGATGCGACCTCCGTGTGCCTCCACGATGCCCTCGCAGATGGCCAGACCCAGCCCTGTGTCTTCTCCCTGTGCTTCCGCATCGATGCGGGAGAACTTGCGGAAGAGGTGGGGGGAGGCTCTCAGCCGGGATGCCCCTGCCCCGGTCCGCGACGGAACAGGCGACGTGGACTCCCTCCGCCACCGCCTTCACCTGCAACGTGGAGGTCTCGGGAGAGTTCCTCGCCGCGTTTGCCAGGAGGTTGCCGAGCACCTGCACGATGCGCAGCCGGTCCGCCATCACCCAGGGAAGGTCAGGGGGAGTCTCGATCTCGACGTTCTGCCTGCCCCCGCCACTCGTGAAGGCGTCGCGGGCCTCGGCCAGCAGCAGGGCCACGTCGGTTGGTTCGGGGCTGATCGCCAGGGTTCCCGTCTCGATCCGGGCCACGTCCAGCAAGTCGCTCACCATGACGTGCATGCGGTCGATCTGCGCGTCGATGATGCGGAAGAACTGGTGCGACTCGGTGGGGCTCAGCGCGGCCGGAGGATCGAGCAGGGTCGTGACCGAGCCCTTCAGCGTGGCGAGGGGCGTGCGCAGCTCGTGGCTCACCATCGCCAGGAACTCGGCCCGCAGCCGCTCGAGCTCGTCGAGAGCGGTCATGTCCTGCACGGTGATCACAACTGTCTCGACCTCGCCGCCCTCGGCGCGGATGGGCGTGGCGTTCACCAGCGTCGTGACGCTGCGCCCATCCGGCACCGACAGGACAACCTCCTCGGCGCGCACCGTCTCACCGCTGCTCAGCGCCTGGGTCATGGAGAGGTCGTGCAGCGAGACCTCCCGCCCGTCCGCGCGCCGCGCCGTCAGCACCTCCAGCAGATCCTGGGGGGAAGCGCCCGCTTCGTGCAGGCTGCTCACGATCCGCGCCGCCTCGCGGTTGAGCGAGACGGGCAGCCCCGTCCTCGCGTCAATCACGACCACACCCACGGGGGAGGTGTCGACCAGCGTCTCGAGGTCGGCCCGGGCCTTCTGCTCCTCGCGGTAGCGGCTTGCGTTTGAGATCACCATCGCCGCCTGGGAGGCGAACATCACGAGCGTCGCCTCGTCGTCGTCGCTGAACTCCTCTCCGCCTTCCGGGGCGGCCAGGAAGAAGTGGCCGGCGCGTTCGCCCTGGTGGCGGATGGGCATCCCCAAAAACGGGATGACCGAGGCCTCGACGGGCAGTTGGGAGTCGGGCAGGCCCAGCGCCTGTAGGTGACCGCGAAAGTCCGCCAGCCTCAGCGGGCCGGGAACCTCACCCAGGTGTTCGATGAGACCGGCGTTCTCGGGTAGTCCCCAGAGCCGCTCCTCCTCCTCCGGCGTGAACCCGGAGGAAAGGAACTCTTCGATCCCTCCGGCACCATCGAGCACCGTGATCACACCGTAGCGAGCGCGAGTCAGCGCGCGGGCGGAGTCGAGCACGCCCTGCAGCACCGTGTCGTAGTCCAGGCTCTCGCTGATCCGCAGGCTTGCCTTGCTCAAGGTCGAGAGTCGCTCCCTGAGCGAGGCTACCTGTGCGCTGTCTTCGTGATCCACGTGGTGCCCTCCGGCGGAGTCTCACGCCTTTATTGGCACCTTCGAAGATGCCCCTGATGCGGTAGGCGCCGGGGGTGCCCGGTCGCCTGCGCGCAATCTAATGAAAAACTGACAACATTCAATAGAAACGGAAGCTTTGTCTGATATATAGCTGATGACCCTCCTCTATTGTCGCGCCGACGCTAAGCCAGCCGTGACTGGTACGCCCTCTGGGATAGGCGCTGACACGCCCTGCCGGAGGTGGTCGCCTTCGCGTCTTCGATTGAAGCAGCTCCGCCTCTCAAGGCATGGCTGCACTTCGTCGGAAGCGCGCGGCGGAACCCGCGATCGAGGTGAGGTATGCGGAGATTGGACTTTGGGCTCGGACTGGCTGCTCTGGCAGCCGCCGTCATAGCGGTCACGGTGACCCTCATGTCGTCCCCTGACTCCACTCCCCAGGCAGAGGCACAGGACACGACGGTCACGCTGACGACAACCGTCTCGCCGGTGGGATGCGCGACGACGACGGCGCAACTCAGCAGCGACACGAGCACGGTCTCTCCCGGGTCCGAGTGGACGTTCCCGAAGAGCTCCTACGTCAAGGCGAGGGCGAATGTGGCGGAAGGCTGCACCTTCAGCCATTGGGAGCTGGACTACGGGGGCGGGGTCACCTACGACTTCGATGCGAACCCGGCCAGATTCCTGATTGCCGAGGACATGACGGCGACGGCCCACCTCACCGTCCCCGAGGTCTGTACACAGACCACGTTGGGCCAGGGGCCTGCTCAAGTCCCCGACCTTGCCAAGGACTGCAACATCCTCATGGCCGCCAAGGACGCGCTGCGGGGCACGGGCACGCTGAACTGGAGCGCGGACACTGCCATGACCGACTGGGACGGCGTCACCGTCTCCGGCACACCGTCCCGTGTGACAGGATTGGCACTGTCGCTTCGCGGCCTTACGGGCAGCGTGCCCTCGAAGCTGGCTGCACTCAGCGCGCTGCGCACGCTCGACCTGTCGTGGAACAAGCTCACAGGGAGCATCCCCGCTGCACTGGGTAACCTCGGTGAACTGCGCAGCCTCTCGCTCTACCGCACGTCGCTGGGGGGGAGCATCCCGCCCGAGCTGGGCGACCTGGCGAAATTGGAGCACCTGAGCCTCAGCCAGAGTTTCCTCAGCGGCGCCATCCCGGCGGAGCTCGGCAGGCTCACCAGTCTCGAGGGCCTCTATCTCTACCAAAATCGGCTGACTGGCAGCATCCCGCCGGAGCTAGCGGGGCTGTCCAGCCTGGAGCGGCTCTTTCTCGGCGGGAACGCGCTCACTGGCTGCGTACCAGGCGTCTGGGCCGACGTAGCGAACAGCGACCTCGGGGAGGTCGGTCTGCCCTACTGCAGCACGATGCTCGAGTACAGCACCTATGACTCAACCGGTGCAGCAACGAAGGCCGGGAGTTACTCCCTGACCATCACCGAGGCGGGGAAAACGAGCGGGGCTAAGAAGCACGGAGACCTCATATGGAACGTGACAGGCATCGTCGTGAACCTGCAGGATGCCGACGGGTCATCGAGAGCCCAGTTCTACAACAGCATCGCGGTCGGCGACGTGGTGGAGTGGGTGCCGGCCGACAATGAGGAGTGCTGGCAGCGATTCAAGGTAACCGCCGTTCACACGGAGCCAGGCGAGTCGACGCGGAAGCGCTTCTCGCTTGAACCACTGATCAAGGCCTTCCAGTGGTGCACGGGGCCGATCGAACATGAGAACGGCATCCTCGCCACAGAGCTGCGGTGGAATCCACCCGCCGCTCGCCCCAGGGCGGAGAGCGGCATCCCCCAGATGCTGAAGGACCAACCCGTCGAGGGACCGCTCACCGTCCACCTCGCTCCCTTCTCAAGCATCGTCATCACCATCCCGGCCGGGGTAACCCTGGTCCGCTTCACGCCGCTGGTCATGAGCAGCGGGGGTGACTCCGTGACCGGTCTCGAGGACGTGAAGAGCGGCTCGCTGCTCTACATCGACTTCAAGAACGGCCGGGAGATCAGCCGGAAGATCGTGGCAGTCGAGGGCGACCCCCGCGACCTGGGGGCGCTCTTCGATGCGATCACTGCCTCGGCCCGAAGGGCGGGAGGCGACTAGATGTTCCGAATCGCACTGTTCCTCACGGCTATTTCTGTCTCGGTCGGGGCCATCGCTCTTGAACTTCTGGCTAGCCCCCAGGAGACGCAGGCTGGGCACGAGCGTTCCCACGTCTACCTTGCCGAGCATGAAGGTCAGCCCTACTACGTAATAGCGCGGAATCTTGTCACGGGAAGCCCCATCGATGTGTGTAGCCACGATGCCCCCGAGGCCGCGAAGGAGGGCATCAAGCGGTGGAACCAGTCCCTTGGCCTCGATGCCTTCAAGTGGGTGAGCGACACCGACTCGCACTGTTTCAGGGACGATCCCAATGCGGTCGCGAGCGTCCTGGTCAGGATCGACTCGCTCCTGGCCTCCAGGAACTGCCCGTCGCCCTCTGACAAGGCCTGTGCGCTTTACCTGACCATCCAACCGAAGCTGTACACGTTCTCGGGGCAGTTGCAGGTCGTGATCAACTCCGCTACCAGCGGGTTCACCGGCGACGACCTGCCCGAACCGCAGAGAAGCCTCATGCATACGGTTGTGGCTCACGAACTTGGCCACGTGCTTGGGCTACGGGACTACTTCTGCAACCCTCCCGACAATCCCGCGGTCAGAGGCGACGCCACCGACAAGATTTTGCCCGGTACCTACACGCTCATGAACTCCCGCATCGAAATGCGGGATTGCACGCCCCTTGGCGTGCCGATGCAGAGGGACCACGACGACTACTGTGTGGCGTACTCGCCCGAGAGGGTAGCCGGTCTGTCCGCCACGGCAGGTGATGAGGACGGCGAGGTCGATCTCGCCTGGAACGGCGACGGTGTTCACGTCGAGTACAACTTCGAGATTCAACGCTGGAACCCCACGGCCAGGAAGTGGACTTCCACGGGCACGCACGCTGAGGCGAACGGAGTGGAAGCCACCCTGACCGATCAGCCCCGCGGATGGCAGTTCTATGTTGTCGTCCCCACCACAAAGGCGTTCAAGCCCCCCACCGGGCAGGACTACGTCTACGGGAAATCCTCGACCGTTGTAAGCGTGCTGGTGCCCGGCTCCTCCGGTGCTCCGGCCAATCCGCCGAGCGCGCCCCGCGCTCCGGCCTACGACGCCTGCGCCACCCTGCCGGAGGCCGCGAAACCCCCGATGTGTCAGGTGGCGGCCACGGTCGCCCCAAGCGGCGCAGGTAGCGTGGCTGTAAGCGACGACGGTCAGGTGCTCTGCGGCAAGCCGATCACCATCACCGCCAGGGCCAGCGGGGGCTGGTGCTTCTCAAGCCGGACTGTCGCGCCGCTCCCCAGCAGCCAGTCCAGAACGCCCCTGCCACGGACTGCGGATTCGACCTGCCAGACCGAGTACGTCGCTGAGATCGCGACCGGCGCCGCCACACCGGTTCAGGCGTTCATCATCAACTTCGAGCGTCAGCGATGCCTCGTGACAGCCAGTTGGAACTCCGACCACGGTTCCGTGGTCACGACTCCCGCCAACGGTAATGTCGCGTGTGGTGCCGACGTGTCCATCGAGGCCACGCCGAAAGCGACCTACTGCTTCAGGAACCCTACAGTCGAGAATGCCACCTGTTCGAAGGAAGCCGTCACCTACACGGTCTCGACGAGCTACACCGCTCCGTCGAAGACGGTGGCCGTCACCTTCAAGAAGATACCGCAGTGCCACGTCACGGCGGTGCCTGCGGCAGCGGGGACCGGCACGATTTCGGGGACTGGCACCTACGACTGCGCGGACCCCGTCACGGTCACCCTGACCGCGAACGCCGCCGATGGGTACTGTTACCAGAGGCGTGTGGAAGCGCCCCTGCCCGCCAGTCGATCGACGACGCAGACGTGCAAGACCTCCGTCTCGTGGACGGTTCAGGCCAGCGAGACCGACAGCGTCCATGCGTGGACCGTCTACTTCACTCCGAAGCCAGCCCCACCGACGGAGGAGCCCACTGAGGAACCGACGGAGGAGCCCACTGAGGAACCGACGGAGGAGCCCACCGAGGAACCGACGGAGGAGCCCACCGAGGAACCGACGGAGGAGCCCACCGAGGAACCGACGGAGGAGCCCACCGAGGAAC
>VYAQ01000392.1 GCA_009844885.1 Gemmatimonadota bacterium | reverse complement strand
TATTACAGCCGGGGCCAATCGGCCGGCCGCGGGGCGGTGGCGAACTTCTATGCGCACGGGGCGGCGGGGGGGAGCGGGGGGCGCTGACGGACTCGTCGCCCGCTTTCTTTGCGAGGTCGTCCCCCATAATGGCTGCGGTGCGGATATAGGTGCCGCGGAAGTCCACGGTGACCGTCCCGCCGGTGTCGCCGATGCTGGCGGGAGCTGAGGTTGCGTCGAAGCTGGCGTCCGCGGGGAATCCGCTGATCGTGACCGTGTAGGAGTTCTGCTCCACATTGTCGAAGCGGTAGTTCCCGCCGCCAGCCGTGGCAGTGGAGGCCCCGTTGCTAAGGGAGACGGTTACACCGTCGATCCCCATGCCCTCGATCGACACCTGGCCCACGATGGAGCCCGTCGGCGGAGGAGGCATGACGTCCTCTCCGCACGCGGCGATGATCGGGAGCACCAGCAACGTTGCCGCCGCCAGGTACTTTCTGAGACTGTCTCTCATTCCACTGTCCTTTCGGTAGGAATGGGGGAAATCGGCGCGTGCCGGCCCCCGGCGACTCGCCGGCGGGCCCGGTACGGGCCGGAGGTCTATGTTCACGTCCTGACCCCGGGAATTCGGGGGGACGGTAGAAAAGGGAATGTCCATGTCCGACTTCCTTGCGCAAGCAGCGTGCCAATCTTTCAGCCCGCGAAAACGGGCGAAAACGGGGGTCTGGAGGGGGGTTCGGCCTACTCGAGCGTCGGTTTTTGGAACTTGGGCGTCAGATTCCCGACCAACGAGCATGTGATGACCTCCGAAACCCGGGCAATACGGCTCGCGTAGCAACTCCATGCTTCGCGTTATCGTACTACCCTGTATCCTGCTTCGGCAATAGGGAGAGAGAAGAAATATGAAACGATTGATCTGGACGGCCGCATTCGCCCTGACCGCCGGCGAAGTGGCGGCGCAACCGTACGTGGGGTCAGAACTGGGACCCGCGCTCGCCCCGGCCCTGAGTCTCGTTGGAACGGACAACGACTGGGGCACCCGGTGCGACCTGCTGATCAACCCGGACGGCGTGGAAACCGGCACGGAATGCGACACGCCGCCTCCGCCCACGGAGTGGACCAATGAATCCGGCCGCTCGCCCGGGATCGCGACGGGCATCGCGGCCGGCTACCGGTTCGGCCGTTACCGCGCCGAGGTCGAGTACCGGTACCGTGCCGCGTCGTACCACGACTACGCCGCGACGCAGATCGGCGACGTGGTGACCGCCCAGAAGGCCGACCAGGAGCTCGAGACGGCGATAGGCGGCGCCGGCGACGTGGCCGTGCACGGCGTGTTCACCAACTTCGCGGTCGATCTCCGTGCCCCGAATCGCCGGTTCACGCCGTACATCGGAGCGGGGGCCGGCGTGCAGCGCATGTCGGTCGACTACCTCAGCCTGTGGAAGCGCAACGACGACCCGGCGCGCATCGCCACGTTCGAGGACGCCGTGCTCAGCGCCAAGCTGGCCGGGACCACGACGATCGGTACGGCAGTGCTCGACGACACCATGGTCAGCGTCCATATCCTGGCCGGCGTGGACTACAGGGTCGCGGACCGGCTCACGATCGGCCCGAAGATCCGCTACGCCACGGGGCTCGGAGCCTTCCGGAGCCAGCCGCGTGAATGGGACCAGCTGCGCAGTCACGAATCGTCGGTGGGCCGCGGCTCCGTCATCCTCTATACGGTGGAGACGCACGATACGAGCGCGCTCACGATGACCCTCAGCCTGAGATACGCTCTTTGATCAGTGGGCGCTGACGGATTCGAACCGCCGACCTCCTGCTTGTAAGAATCGCGAGAGGATGTGCGTTTTACGGCGAGAACTCAACCAAGTTCAACCAGGACTGCACGATCTGCCGTTCTCGCCGTTCACACGGGTCTGACTCTGCCGTTCCAGTATAGCGGAAGAACGGCGTCCAATGGCGGGCATCCGGGTTATCCTCGCTGGGCCCGGAAGGCGGCGGGTGGTCTGCTCAGAAGTTCCTTCCGTGTGGGTTGAACTGCCCTTCCATGTCGCCAACCCTATCGAGGAATCGGCGCCGCGTCACTCCCCAAGCATTCCCGATCCGACCACCTATGTCGAACGCGAGGTTCTGGATGTCATTCCCCCGAGGACCGGCTAGGTCGAAGCGAGCGGCGGACTCGGCCTGCATCGAAGCACCGATCCGCTCGGGCACCTTCGGTCACCTAAATCCCCCTACAAACGACTCCATCCGGTACGCCCGGAGGTCTGAACCCGAGAAGGATCGAGGTGTGCGGGATCGATCTCTCGTCCCGAACGCGCCGCCTGGCGGGTAGGGGGACAGCCGGACGGCGGGTCCTCGAGATCGACGAGGGAGAGGGTGGAAAGCCAAATGCGGCTCGCGACGCGGATCTCCACGAGGGTCGACGTGGAGGCGATGTGCAGGCCGCTGTGGCCGGGCACGAAGTGGACCTCGGACGACCCGACGGGATCGATCGCGAACTGCAGCTGGGCGTTGAGATACGTGGCCGCGCGGAGGCTGAAGCTCCCGCTCCTCAGCCCCTGCACGTAGAGCTTCTCCCCCACGGCGATCCCGTTGACGTAGGGGCGGATGTTGACGTCGAGGAACTGGTCGTTCCGCACCTCCACTCGGATGCAAGGTTCGGTGGTTGGAGCGAGCTGGCTCCTCGCGTCGGGGGGGGCCACGAAGAGAGCAAGGAAGACGAGCATGCCCGAGGACCGGCGGACCGGCGCGAGCGCGCCCGGGCGGGGGTGGTTGACTCGCTGGTCCGTCACTGCATTCGCCCCTGCACGAGGGAAGAGAACGCGAGCCCGTCCCTCGGGGCCCCGGGCTCAGATACCCTGGGGCCCGGCGAGCGGTCCGCCCCGCCGAGCCCCCAGGGCCTCATGCCACTCCAAGCGCCGTGCTTCGTCAGCCTGAGAGGTTCGGGTTGTTGTCGATCTCGCTGTCCGGAATCGGGAAGCACGTCTGGTCGCGGATCGGATCGAAGGGCTGTTTGTGGTACTCGGCACCCGGCACGGGCATGGCCCTGATCGCAGCGGGATGCCGCCTCGAGTCGGCCATGCGAGTGCCCTCGAAGTAGAAGTCGAGGGACTTCTGCCAGAGGAACTCCCCGAGCACGCTCTGAGCGTCCATGGCCCCGTCATAGGCGGGCTGATCGTTCGCCATGCGCCTGGCCTGAATCATGTCGAGCATCGCCGAGGTGCCCTGCGCCTCCGCCGCGATGTAGTCGGCCAGCAGCTTCGAGGCCAGGCGAATCGGCGCGTCCCACGCCGTGTACTTCGTCTGGGTCCAATAGGGAGTCACGCCGTCCCGGGCGGGGATGCCGTGCTCCTCGGGCGGGATCGCCCTGACCCGCGGATCGTCGAGACGAAACGCCGGGGCGACCGACAGGCTCTTGTCTCCGTCGTAGGTATGGTCGTACAGAGGGTTTCCGACGCGCGGGTCCTCGGTGCTCCGGTCGGCCAGGTCGGAGACGTAGGTTACGTCGAATTGGAAGCCGGCGGGCACCGACGACGCGTCCGCCAGCGCCTCAGAGGTACGGCCCGCCTGGAGGTGTGCCCTCGCCCGGCCGACCAGAGCTGCATTCGCGAAGGAATCCGCGGCCATCGTCCCGGCGGAGCGCCCCACGCTGATCGCGTTCGTCAGATGCACGACCGCCGAGTCGAGGAGAGCGGGCGGATCGATCGCCGGGCCCTCGGCGACCGTGGCCCGGCAGAAGGTCTCGGCCAGCATCAGGAACGAGTAGCCCGCCACCGTCGATGCGACGGCGGTGTTCTGCTCCTGGCCGGCAACCCCGGCCAGCACCTCGAGCAGCGACTCAGCGGACGTGCGCGAGATGTTCATGCGTCCGAAGATGGTGGTGAGGCCACCCTCCTCGCCCTGGAAGTCCCTTCGGGCCGCCCGGTTGATCGAAGATCCGATGTCGGCGCCCATCATTTCGCCCGTGAAGTACGAGGTGTAGAAAATCTGCCACGGGTACGCCGCGGCAAAGTCCTGCATCGTCGAGCCGGCCAGAAGGTCGGCATCGCGTGCGGGATTGATCTCTCGGGCGTCGATCACGTTGGGGTTCTCGACCTCGAGGAGCCCGTCCTGCAGACCGCACCCGGTCGTGGCCGCCACGAGCACTGTCGTTGCGAGCACCGCCACGCGGGTCGTGAGCCTTTTCGTCATGGTCTTCATCGTCTTCATCCTCCCCTCAGAACGCGAGGCTGAGTCGGGTGATCAGGCGCCTTGGCGGCGGGAGCGTGAAGAAGGAGTATGAGCCGAACGAGGCCCTCTCGCTGTTGAGGATGTTGGGTGTCGTCTCCGGATCCACGCCCTCGTAGCCGGTCCACAGCGCGAGATTGCGACCTCCGACGGTGAAGCGCCCGCTCTGGGCTCCGATCCGAGCCAGGACCTCCTGGGGCAGCGACACGCTCACCGTGAGCTCGCGGAGCCTGAGGAAGTCCCCGTCCTGCAGATAGACGGCATCCGCCTGGCTGATCGGCACCGGAGACCCCGACTCGCTGTAGAACGGACCGTAGCGCCTGCGCCGCTCCTCCGGCGAAAGGACGCTCTCGTCGAGCCGCTCTCGCGCCCGAACGATGCTCGTCTCCCGGAACTCGTCTGTGGAATTCCGGATCTGGAACCCGGTCTTCCAGTCGAGCTGGCCTCGGATGTCGAACACCTCGAAGAGCGTCAGATTCGACTGGAAGCTCCCCTCGAAGTCCGGAATTCCGTCGCCACCGTACTCGAGCGTGTCGGACACGATCGTGCGGTCCGCCTCCACTCTACGGATCGTGCGCACGAAGGCCGATCCGAGGGGGAGCCCCTCGACGAACCTCCGGCCGCGGTTTCCGAACGCCTCGAGCCCGCCGAGCGACACCAGCTCGTTGTAGAGCGTGTTCATCCCGATATTGACCGACCAGGCCAGGTTCGGCCGGCGGACGATGTCGCTGCGCACCGCCACCTCGACGCCCCGGTTCAGGACTTCCCCGATGTTGACGAGGGGGTTCTGGAGGAATCCGAGCGAGGGGGAGACGGGCTTTTCGAGGATGAGATCGTTGGTGGTCTTGTTGAAGTAGGTGAACTCGACCCCGAGCCGGTTCCGCAGGAGGGCGAGATCGAACCCGGCCTCGAACTCGGTGCCCCGCTCGGCCGTCAGGTCCGGGTTGCCGGGATTGGCGAGCCGGACCCCCGGAGCGATGCTGTTCGGGCCGCTGACGTAAGGAGCCGGGTCGTAGGTGCGGAGCGCGACTCCCTCTTCGGGCGCGCGGCCCGTCGTGCCCAGAGCCCCGCGCAGGCGGAACTGGTCCATCCAGGGGAACGTCTCGCGCCAGAACGGCTCGTCGGAGAGCACCCAGGAGATTCCGACCTTCGGGAGGAAGAAGACCGGCGCGGCCTCACCGAACGAGGAGTTCTGGTCCCACCTCGCGCCCACCTGGAGGAAGAGCCGATCCCGGTAGCCGAGCTGATACTGAGCCAGGTAGCCGAGGGACCGGTTATCCTGGAACCATTGCGCGCCCGCCCTCTCTGTGGCCGCCGATACCGTGCGCGCCGTATTGGTCGTGAGGCCGACGCCGGTGGAGACGACGAACTCCTCGCGCCTCCGGATGAACTGGAGCCCGGCCGAGACGTCGCTCGACCACTGGTCGTCGCCTCCGAACGAGAACTGGGCGTTGGCGAGGTAGTCGACGGTCACGTTCTCGAACGAGTTGCGGTTCTCGTCGACGTATCCCGAGTTGATCTCGCCGAAGTACCAGCCCTGATCGTTCTTCGGGAAGAACTGCCGGCGCTCGGTCCGCGTGAAGTCGCCGCCGAGCGTGAGCCACTGATTGAACCAATCCAACGGCGCGTGCCGCGTGGTGAGCGAAAGCGTGTTCCGCAGCGTGCGGACATAGTGCTCGGCCTCGAGGATCCCCACGCACTTGCCGAAGCCGCATCCGTCGTCGTCGGGCGTCATGAGGCTCAGCGGGTTCCCCAGATACCCGCTCGTCGGAATGCCGAGCGGGCTGTGGTTACTCATCGGCAGGTTGTTGTCGATCTTGCCGAGCGCGTATCCCGCCTCGAAACGGAGGGTCTCATGGGGCCGCCAGTCGAAGTTCAGGCGGCCCTTGAGGCTCTCCAGGTAGTTGTTCGAGATCGTGCCGTCCTCGTCGATCCAGTTCAAGGAGGTGAAGTATCCGTAGCCTTCCCCGCCGCCCCGGCCGCTCCACGAGGTGCTCCATCGATTGCCTTTCCGGAACGCTCCGGCACGCTCGAGCGGGTTGTCACTGACGAGCGTGCCGACGGCTTGGCCCCGGCACAGATACGCGCCGGCGTCGATCGCCGCCTGGGTGCACGCGGCCCAGTTCTCCTTGAGGTCGAACGACTTGTCGATCGAATTGAACTCGACCTGGATGTTCTGGCGGAAGGCGCCCTCTCCGCCCCGCTTCGTGATGATCTGGATCACCCCAGCCGAGGCATCGGCGCCGTACAGGGTGGCCGCCGCCGGCCCCTTCACGATCTCGACGCTCTCGATGTCGTAGGGGTTGAGGTCGTTCAGCCGCCCCGCCGCCCCGCCGCCCGTCGCGTCGAAGCTCGTCGCCGGGCTCGATTCCTCTCCGTCGGGACGCGCCACTTCGTTGCGGGAGTCGATCCGGACGCCGTCGATGTAGATCAGCGGTTGGTTGGAGAGTGAGATCGAGGAGACCCCCCGAATGTGGATCACCTGCCCCGCTCCCGACTGCCCGTTCCCCTGCTTCATCGACACTCCCGGGAGCCGGGACTGGAGGACGTCGGCGACGTTCGAGATCGGTGCGAACTCCGTCAGGGCGGCGGCGTCCACCTGAGCGATCGTCGCCGGCTGCTCGCGGCGGAGGCGAACGCCCGCCGTTCCGGTCACCACCAGTTCGTCGAGCTGAAGCGCCGTCACCGACAGGCTGAAGTCCGTGATGGTGGTCTGTCCGGCGACGACCGTGACCGGCTGCGTGGAGGCGGCGAACCCGATGAGCTCGGCCTGCAACTCGTACTCGCCAGCCGGAACCTGAGCCAGGAGGTAGCGGCCCTCGGAGTTGGTGAACGTGCCTCGACCGGTTCCCAGGATGAAGATCTGGGCCGAAGCGATCGGCCCTCCGGTCGCGGCGTCGGTCACCTGACCCGTGAGGACGCCGGCATCCTGGGCGGCAAGGCCCGGCGGCAGGCTGGCCATCAAGAGAGGCAGCAGCAAGACTGACGTCGATCGCTTCATGGGTCGTCCTCCTCGTGAAGCTGTTCGACCTCTGCGCGGCCCGGCGACATCTCCTGCGAGGACCGCATCTATATGCCCTTACGCCCGCGCGGCTTTCGGCGTATGGTAGGGTTCCGCCGCAGCAGTGTCAAACGAGCGTCCAGGCCCAGGCGCCACGCGTCCCGCGCCGAGAGTGGAGGTTCGCCGACAGCTCGCGCACTCGAAGGAGCCCATCCATGCCGAAGTTCACGCCCGCCCTCTGCCTCGTTCTCCTCGCTTCGCTCACGCCGACCCGAGCGGCGAGCGCCCAGTCCGCCGCCTCGCTCTCCGCCGAGGTCCTCGAGTTCGTGAGCGTCTCCGAGCCCTCGTTCGCGCTCAGCGGAGTGCGCGTCGTCGACGGCACGGGCGCGTCTCCGCTCGACCACCAGACGATCGTGGTGGCCGACGGGCTGATCACGGAGGTGGGTCCGAGGGCCGAGGTCGAGGTGCCGGACGGCGCGCGGGTCGTGGACCTCGCGAATCACACCGTCATCCCGGGCATCATCGGCATGCACAACCACACGGACTACGCGGGGGCCAGGGGTCGGCTCACGCTCGGCTTCAGCGCGCCCCGCATGTACCTGGCGAGCGGCGTCACGGCCACGCGCACCACCGGGAGCATGTCGCCCTACATCGAGCTGAACCTCAAGCACTCGATCGACGCGGGAGAGACGCCGGGTCCGCGCATGTACATCACGGGCCCCCGCCTCTCCGAAGGGCTGGCCAACTATTCGCCCACGGGCGAGGAGCAGGCCCGGCGCATCGTTCGCTACTGGGCCGAGGAGGGCGCGAGCTGGATCAAGGCTCACTCGCGCATCACCCGTGCGAACTTGGCGGCGGCGATCGATGAGGCGCACAGGCAGGGGATCAAGTTCACGGGACACGTCTGTTCGGTCACCTATTCCGAGGCGATCGACATGGGGATCGACAACCTTGAGCACGGCGTCTTCGTCTCCTCGGACTTCGTAGCCGACAAGGAGCCCGACGTCTGCCCGCCCGATCAGCGGGAGAGCCTCGTCGACCTCGACGTCGAGGGCCCTGAGGTCCAGGCGCTCATCCAGAAGGCCGTCGACAACGGCGTGGCGATCACGTCCACCCTGGCCGTCGTCGAGCAGCTCACGCCCGACCGTCCCGTCGAGGACCGCGTACTGGAGATGATGTCGCCCGAGGTGCGGGAGGCGTTCCTGGAGCGGCACCGGATGCTGCAGGAGAGCTCGGCGTTCTCGGTGATGGGACTCGTGTGGAACAACGCCCTCGCCTTCGAGAAGGCGTTCGTCGACGCCGGCGGGCTCCTGGTCGCGGGGGTTGATCCCACCGGCAACGGAGGGGCGATTCCGGGCTTCGGCGACCAGAGGAACTTCGAGCTGCTGATCGAAGCGGGCTTCACGCCCCTCCAGGCGGTCGAGATCATGACGGCCAACGGAGCCAAAGTCCTGGGCGAGTTCGAGCGCGTCGGATCGATCACGGCCGGAAAGTGGGCGGACATGGTCGTGATCTCGGGCGATCCCGTGAGCCGGCCGGCCGAGATCCGGAACGTTGAGATCGTCTTCAAGGACGGGGTCGGATACGACGCCGCCAAGCTGCTCGAGTCGGTTCGGGAGTCGGTAGGAGCGCGCTGAGCGGCCGTCCGCGCCCGCCCCCTCGCGGGAGCGTCGGCGGGCGCTCGGCCCGGGGTTCGCCCGCGCCGAGCACGGCATGGGATGGAGGACGCTTGGTCCCCTCCGAGGTTGTGCCCCGGCGCGGCGCTCGAGGGATCTGGCCGTCCTCCCTCTCCCCACCTAGCAGTCCGTGGATGAAGTTGTCCGCAGCCTTTCCTGGTGTCGATTGGATTGGAGGGACACGGTGTCCTTCGGCAAGGAGGAAGGCGATGGCGATGGGCAGGCGGCGCAAGGGTCGGTAGCGGGAGTTGTTCGTGGCGGCCAGCGAGGGTCGGGCGCTGGGCAACCCGTTCCACCGGGCGCTGAACCGGCTGCTGGACGAGCACGGCTTCGACGAGTTCGCGGAAGCAGCGTGCCGCGAGTTTTACGCGGAGAAGCGAGGCCGACCGGGCATTCCGCCGGGAGTGTAGCGCGGCCGCGGCTGGCACTCGCTAAGGCGGAAATTCGCGTCGGACCTCATGGATCAGCCACTAAAGGTGCTCTGCGAGCTGGGCGGCTGGAAGACGCCGCACACGATCCTTCAGTGCTACCAGCAGGCCGACGAGGACCAGCTCAGGAAAGTGCTGCAGGACCGCCGGAAGCCGGGTTCGCGGCCCATTTAGCGGACATAAATAGCGAACATCGGGTACCCCAAATCCCGTAAGTTCAGTGGGCGCTGACGGATTCGAACCGCCGACCTCCTGCTTGTAAGGCGCCCCCGCGGTAGCTCGCAATCTGAGCAAGAAGTTACGCAAATCCAACCAGGACCGCACGATCCCTCCTTCTTGCTCCCGCAACCTGTTCACATCCTCCGGCACGAAAAGGAACGAAATCGGCACGGGGACGGATAGCGGAGCGCCCTCTAGCTGCTGGCGGGCGCGCTTGGATCGGAATAGTCGGGCTCTGAGAGCAGTTGGTAGAGCCTGTCCATCGCGCTCCACCGCGACGCGCACACGCCCGTCGTACTGTTCAGGCGCCCGGCATCCCGGCTGCGTCTGTTGCGCGCGTCCCCGAGGGTCACTCCCGCCGCTCTTCGAACCTCTTTGCGGTTGAGGCTCTCAAGACCGGGCCGGGCCTCCTGCGACGAGTGGATGGCACCGTCAGGTGCGTCTTCCCGCCGCCCCTCCCTTCCGACCGATCCCCAAGTCAGTCCTTCGGAGGCACCGCGCGGCTTCTCCCACACCAGGTGTCTCCGCGAGCCGCGGCAAACGCTCCCCAAGGCGCTCCGGGTAGCTGCCGTTTTGCGGAGGGCCTGTACGGCTCTCGCCAACGTCCAGACGACTCCTTCCGTCCAGCCGTCGAGCCACGCTGCGCGCGACGGTCACGGGCAGCGCGGATCGGGCACGGTGCCCCGAGTAGGGCCTCCTCATGAGCTCCCGATGTTTGCCTACGTGCCTATGCTCCAGCGACCGCCTGAGCAGCCTGGACATACACCCGCGACGCAGTGTAGTTTTCTCGTGAGGCGGTCTTCCTGGCCCCGGGGTCCTCCCTACGGGGCTCTCGTGAATCATCCCACAAGTCGATGTACGCCGTCCCCCATCTACCCCTCCTGGCGCGACCTCATTCAGCGACCCAAGATTCCCTCATGATGCCATGGCCTATGGTCACTGGCACCTCGAACAGCCACCGGCGTGTTCCGCCGAAGGAGCTGGAACGAGCGGACGTTGGCTGGCGTGTCCGCCTTGTTTCGATAGATTCGATGATCGTACCGCGCCGATGTTGGCCCGCGATTATCCGAGGCCACGCCGAATCCTCCGGCCGTGCCACGCTTGGGGACTGGGCGCTTTCCGAACTCGTCTCCGGTGAGTTGCTGTTGATGCATGCAGCGGGGCTCGGCTCGCGAAACTTCCCTACCCAGTCGAGAATACAACGGTGAGCAAACCACGATGGGCGCCGGAGGATCGCTTCGAGATTGGAGGCGAGGAACTGCTGCCTCCGGTTCAAGCAGTATCTCCCTCGGGCGAGACTGAGACGCACGACGAATTGGACTTCGCAAGGCACTGGGAAGAGAGCCATAAGGACATCCGGGTTCGCGTGGGCACGTTGCTCAAGACCGAGACTGTCTCGTTTCTCCTCGGGGCGGGCGCCTCAGTGGACTGTGGCGGCGAGTTGATCGGCTCCGTACCCCTATCAGTCGAACGGGACTTGTGTAGTAAGGGGATCTCGGGAACCGAGCGGTTTCGGATGCGTGGGTGGCTGAGGGTGTTCTATCTGGCAATACGATGTACTTCCCGGAACGTGGATATGCCGGTGACGCGTGAACAGATCCTCGCTCGCTGGCATCAGCTCGACGCCAAGGGAGTCGAACCACTCAAGGTCAACTTCGAACAAGTACTGGAGACGCTCCACTGTTGGCGTGCGGCGCTGCCCGACGCCGAGTGCCGGCTGCGTGTGGATGGCGTGCCGAGCATCGACGTCAAGGGAAGCGATCTCGCTTCCTGCCTTGACTACTCAACGCGTTCATTGGCCGCGACTTGCCAGCTTCCAACCCCCGAGAAACAAGCGGGCATCGCTACATACAGGACTCTTGTTCGCAAGCTTCTCACGCGGCCACTCAATCTCAAGCGTGTGAACATCTTTACGCTCAACTATGACACTCTTATCGAACAGGCCTCCGACGCGACCGGTGTCGTATTGCTAGACGGTTTTGTCGGTACGCAGCGCCGTGTGTTTCGCCCAGAGAGTTACGAGCAGGATCTCTACTTTCCGGCGGAGACCACCGAAGGCCATGTTCACCGGTTCGATCGAGTGCTTCATCTTTACAAACTGCACGGGTCGATCACCTGGGCGAGCCACACGCCCTCGATCGACGACCCTTACGGTATTCGGTCATCGGTATTCAATCCAGACGGAGAACATCCGGTCCTCATCTATCCGACACCTGCCAAGTACGGAGAGACACTGGGCCTGCCCTATTCCGAGCTGTTCCGCCGCTTTGCAAGCGCCCTGGTTCGGCCCCAGTCAGTCCTGTTCGTGATTGGCTACGGGTTTGGCGACGAGCATGTGAACAGCATCATCCGCCAGGCCTTAGCCGTTCCGAGTTTCACCATCGTTATCGTTGATCCGCGCCCCAGTAGCGACTTCGTGAACGAATTGCGCAAGCAGCAGGATCGGCGTGTATGGATCGCGGAGGGACCAACGCTCGGAAAGATCGCGGGATTTGTCGATCACGTGCTTCCAGACCTGCGAGACGAAGAAATCCGCAAACAGGTCTTGGAGACCCACAAGGCGGTCGACGAAATCCGCATTTCATCTTACGGAAACACATGCGATGACGGCTGATTCCGAGATTGGGCGCGTAGTTGCCGTTGACACCGCCCAAGTCAGCATTGAGTTGAACCGAGACCTCAAGGGAATGAGCCGAAACACCTACGAGGGTGCCCAGGAAGTCGGTCGGATCAACTCGTACGTGGTCATCCAGGTGGGTGCTCGACGACTTGTCGCCATGGTAACACGCGTGGTCTTGGTCGAGGAAGCCGAGATGAAAGCCGACCGGACGATGATCGCGCTTCCCGCTGCCCGACGCCTGATGAAAGCGACGCTAATCGGAACAATCGATGGCTCCGATTTCCGGCAGGGTATTTCGATCTTCCCAGTGCTTGACAGCCCGGTCCACTTGGCCGAGCGCGCCGATCTAGACGCCATCTTCGGGCCAATCGAGCGACACTCGATCGCTGCCCCCGATCCTGAGGCGCCGGAATACTGCATCCCAATTGGGGAATCGTCCATCGTCCAGGGTCGGCCGATTCGGATCAACCCTGACGCGTTCTTCGGCAAGCACGCCGCGGTTCTTGGCAGCACGGGTTCAGGCAAGTCGTGTACGATTGCGACGTTACTACAATCGATCCGCGAGCAGCCGGGTGTCAAGCGGACGACATGCGTCATCCTCGACACCAACGGCGAGTACCGCTCGGCGTTTCAGGAGCAGAACGAGGACGGTAGCTGGAAGGAGGCTGGGCCAAGAAGCACCCTGTACATTCCGTCCGACCCGACAAGCAACGAGCGCTTGGCGATTCCGTACTGGTTCATGAACGCAGATGACTTCGTACGCCTCTTCCAGGCTTCGAAGGGCGTTCAACGCCCGGTGCTCCTGGAGGCTTTGCGACTGGCACGAACCGATAGCACGAGCACCTCATCCCTTTGGGTTCTCCGAGAAGAAATCCTTCACGAGATCAATCGGCTATGGTCGCTTTCAGGAAAAGACGAAAAAACATCAAAGGATGTACGTGACCTGGCGAATGGACTAGTGACCCGCATCAAGCAAGATGACCTCGCCCCCGCATGGGATCAAGCGTCGGCAACATACGCCATCACACTGGACGATGTGGAGAACGCGTTTAGGAAAGTGTCCAGTACGGCTGCGGGCCACATCGAAAAAGGCACCTATCCCAAAGTACTTCCTTCTGATGCGAGGAAGACCATTCGCGATGCAGTCGACCCAATATGGCAAAAGCTAACGGGCACACATCTCGGTGGGAGTACGGGCTCCGCCGGACGCTCGCCCGACGCCCCCTCTTACTTCGACAAACTCAAGTTCCGGTCCCGCCACCTAGAACAAGTGCTCCGCCGTGAGGAGTCAGGCGCCCGGGCTCGTGACTATTCTGGAACGATGCTTCTTCGTATTGACCGCCTACTCGCCGATCGGCGCTTCGAATTCCTGTTCGGCCCCGTCGGTGACGCGTTATCAGATCCCGCACATGCGTTGGCCACGTTCATACGCGATACGCTTGGGATTGGTACGTCAGACAATGTGACGCTCTCGACAGAGGCGGATGTCCCGAGGTCAAGCCTACCGTTTTACGACCGCCAGCGTGACAAGGTGGGAACCGCAGATGTCGTGATCCTTGATCTGAGCCTGCTCGCGGCGGAAGTCCTGGAGAATGTGACCGCTCTCGTCGGCCGGCTTATCCTAGAGTTCCTGCAGCGGCTCGGCGAGCACGGTGGCGAGGGGATGCGCGGCTCGCTCCCCGTCGTGCTGGTATTGGAAGAGGCACAGAATTATGTCCGGCAGCCGAGGTTTGCCGAGGAGGAGTCCATCGCTCGCGTCGTGTTTGAGCGAATCGCGCGCGAAGGACGAAAATTTGGGTTGAGCCTGATTGTCGCTTCCCAACGGCCAAGTGAGCTGTCAAAGACGGTACTCTCTCAGTGTAATAGCTTCGTTGTACACCGCCTCCAAAACCCCGAGGACCTGAAATACTTCAAGGAGATCGTCCCCAGCATCTATTCGCCTATGCTAGAGCAGATCCCTGCGCTCGCCCCACAGACGGCACTCGTTCTTGGTGAGTGCGTTCCGGCTCCAGCGCTGGTGAGGATCCGAGACGCTCGGCCCGTGCCCAAGAGCCGGGACCCGAAGTTCTACCGATACTGGGTTGCCGATCAAGGGCCAGCAATTGATGTCGAAGGCATTTGCAGCCAGTGGGAAGGTAATCTCACCGACGACGATGCAGAGGCTGATCACTGACCGGGGATCGGCGATGTCGCTTATGCCACCGCCCTTCGGAATCCCGCGTTTTCCTCGGACACGAGGCCGATCTTTCCGGGACTTGTGCTCGGAGATGGGTGTTCCGGGGGAGGTCTCGGATGTCGCATTGGCCAGGCACCGGCACTACTTGGAACCCGGGCTCGGCGGCGGTTGTGGCTCGACCGCTGAACGGAGCATCTCCCCAGCCGCCGCTTCGGTGTGTGGGCAGCCCGGACCGCCTCGCTGCTAAGCGACGCGACGTGCGGTTGAAGCACCGAGATTGCGCCCCTTCGAACCCCCTGACTTCCCACCCCTGCTGCCAACCCCGTTGTTGGTGCGCTGATACCTGACGACGCCATCCCGATCCTCCCAATCAGTCCCGGCGCACACCGACGCGCAGGCCGCGTGGTCCGGTCAGTCGTACGTTGGCGGATCCTCGAAGATGGCATCGCCCGCCCACCAGAATGCGAGTCTTGTCCCGTCGGCTCGCCATTCTTCCGCCGACAAGCCTCAGCGGTGGCTACGCAGAGAAACCCAGTTACGGAGTATGGCTTCCGTCCAAACGCTCAAACAGGTCACCGAATAGTCCCCTAACGAACGTCATGGCTTCATCATCCCCGTTGAGAAGGTGCCGGACAGCCTTCTCATACTCTCTCCGTTTAGGGAAGCCCAATGCAACTGACATCTGGGCCAGGGCTGCCGACTCGCGCACCGGGCACTTTGTCACAAGTGCCTCCCAGTCCCCCCTCGCGACCGCATCATCAAGCTCTCGCTTCCGTGTCGCAAGAATCGCCGTCGCGTTGTTCTCCACGGTCACGGGTTGCCCGCCGAGCAACTCGTCGTCGTTAGGGATCTTGTCGTATACTTCCTTGCGTACCTGTCTCTTTGAGGCAATACGGCTAAGCCGTTCAGTCTCCCCGCTGATCGCATTGACTCCCACCGACAGCGCCTTGGTCGTCAAGTCGGAAGGCGCATCTCCCGTAACGTCAGCTTTTCGTCGTGCAATTCTCTCGATGATCCACGGGTGATAGTAGATGGCCTCGACGGCGTAGAACGGGAGCGTGTACACCCCCATTTCGCTACTCGCCTGACCATTCGTCGGTTCGTACCCATCACCATCGACGATACCGAACGCTCGTAGCCAATGGAAAGGTTCCCCTTCCCGCACGCCCGACACTGCGCGTTTGACGCCGCGAAAGCTCCCTTTGGGGATCACCGATGCCATCGGGAATACCAGGCTATATAGCGCCTTATCCAAGCTGCCATTTGTACCCTCCACGAACACGATGTTGCGTCGGGCACCCAGGAGATCTCGCTTCAGTTGTTCATCAATTGGTGCGTCCTGCGGCAACTCGTCTGCTTCCCAGCTCGTGACGCTCTGGCCGGTGAACTTGCACGAGCGAAGAAGAAGGCTGCGGGATTCCGGCATCGCCAATGGTAGATCTTGGTCATGAGTTGATATGACAAAACCGCAATCCCGTCGACGTGTAAAAAGCTGGCTGAGAAGAGGTGATATAATGGATCGGTGCAAGTGTCGCTCTGGTTCGTCAATGACCAGAAGTGTCCCACCTGGAACGGTCAAGACGTTCCCTGCTATCAGGACTGCGTTCCTTTCGCCGTCCGACAGTTCAGCCGCGCTGTACTCCGGTCCGCCATTCCTGCTAGCCACCAGACGCTCATTCTTGCGAATGCTAATGGCTATCGGTATACTCGACCGGAGCAACAGGTCGTTAATGACTGTGATCGGCGCCTCCTTCTTTGCAGCCTTCTTCGCCGACTTAATGTCGCCCGAATCAACAAAAGCAGCGATTTTCCGGGCACGTACGTTTTCTGCGTCGATCAGGTCGTAAATCGTGATGCTGGCACGCTGCGCGGCATAGTCGTCGCGATATCGTGATTGCTGGCTGCTGTCTGTGCTACGGATATGCTGTTCGGTTTGCAGCTTAGATGCCGGAGTCATGTCAAGCGCGTCCGTATTCATCCACGTCTGCCGATGTGCCGATATCCTCCGGGAGTTGCCGGAGTTGTTGGCTGCGAAGTGAAGCATCAGGCTCGATTTTCCGGTTCCGTTCGGACCCAGGACGAAAAGCACCTCACCAACCTCCAACCGTGACGTTTGTACGTCACCGTTCTCCATGGGAAAGCCGATATTAAACGCCATGGCTAATGATGCTCTCTCCTCTCGATAGTTGATCGAACGCTTCCAGTACGTAGCGCTGCGTGCGGTACTCTCCGAACCGCTTTAGCTCATGCTGCTTGAGCGACGGGAATGAGGAACCCGGCGGCGGGGCGTCGAGGATCCACTCGACATCGCTCCGATCCAGGCGGTACATGTGCGAGAAGATGGCGTCCAGTTCGCTCTGGAGCCGGTGCCGCCGCAGATCGTCCCAGGGGAACGGTCGATCCCCCGGATAGCCGAGATCTGAGGCGAACCCTCCAAGCTCATGGCTCGTGTACGTCAATTCCAACACGCGCGGAACCACGAGTTCCACCCAGCTACCGCCGTCGCAACCGGCTTCTTCCAAGTAGGCCTCCGGGGGTAGGACCGGAAGCTGTTTTACGATGAAGAAGTTCATGTTGACGCCGCCCACCGAGAACCGCGCCGCCCAGTCGAGGGGGATGGCGTTCATGTTGGCAACCACGAGGGCAGCGGCGACCATCGGCACCGTGTCGTAATCGACGACGGGAGCGCTGTTGCCCACGCCACCGGTCGACAGGCCAGAGGTAATCAGGGTGCGCTCGTTCGTCGCCGTGGTGATTCCTCGGATGGCCTGAAGCCAAGCGCCGGGATCGACGTTGACAAGGGGAGCCTTGTTGCTCACCGCGACTTCTCGGATGGTGGAGAAGATGGCGGTTCGCTGGTTTGTTGGACCTGCGATGTCCCTGAAGACGACGAGCCAGTCCCAAACATGATCGTGGTTCCCGAATCGCTCAGCCCGATTGCCGGGATCATGGTGAAGATTCCCGTCCGTTCGTTCGTGGGATTCGTGATCTTCCTGAGAGCGAGTTGATGGCCAGTTTCTTGAGGGTGCGGAGTATTGCCTGCCTGCCTGACTAACTTACAAACTCAGAGACAGAGTCAGGGCAGTAGTGAAGGCATGTGTCCGGCGCGGTATGAGTCGCAAAGACCGGCCAATACGCGA
>VYAQ01000050.1 GCA_009844885.1 Gemmatimonadota bacterium | reverse complement strand
TGAGGCGGCAGCCCACCAGCGTGGCGTCGCGGGGCAGGCGCAGATCGGCGGGGTCCGATCCTGAACAGAAATGGTGCCAGAACTCGCCGGGCAGCGATCCTTGGGGGCCTCGACGCTGGTTGGGTTTGGGTAGGGGCACATCCGCCATGAGCGCGGCGGTGGCCGAGGCGCCGGTCAGGCGCCAGAACACGATGCGCTCATGTTGGCCCCGCGCCAGTGGGGTCTCCTCGCTAGACACCACCAGCCCGGTATCGGAAAGCCGCTGCAGCGCCGTGGCCGCGGTCGTGGTGTCGAGGCCGGCGCGGTGCGCGACCGCAGCTTCAGCAGCGCCGCGTGGCCAGAGGCGCAGCACCGACAGGATCGCTCTCTCGCAGGGCTCCAGAGCCTCAGCCGGAGAAGCCGCGGGGGCGGTGATCGTTGTCATGGCGGTAAGGCTGGCCACAGCGTCGAGAGTAGTTGCCGCGGGTGACAGCGGCGATGGCGGTTCCGAAACCGGATGCTGGGTCCTGCCGCGTCCTTGTGCGGCGTGCCGTGCGTGCTTGCGGGGTGACCGTTTCGGGCTTGGGCATCCGATCACGCCTGGGGGCGTTGTGCGAGCCATTCGTCGATGACGTGGGCGGGCCAGCCGACGGCGTTGGCACTGAGCCGGATGGGCTGAGGGAACTCGCCCGCTCGCCGCATTCGCCAGATCGTTGTTCTTGAGAGATTCAGTAGGGCTACGAGGTCAGCGACCCGCAGAATCTGACGTCCGGGCGCGAGCACGGGCAGCCTCAGTTGCGAGTGAACCTCACCGGGCTTCTGTAGTGGCGGCTGAAGCGGTGAATGCACCTCCTGTGTGAGGGGACTCATCGGATCCCGATCGCCGAGACGGCGTTGTAGTCGTCGATGTCGGTATTGCCAGCGATGGGCCTCGCCCTGTCATCCCACAGCAGGGCCACACCCACGGCACGAGCGGCGCCAGACGCGCTCATCACAACTCTCCTCCCGATTTGAGTTGGATTGACTGCTGCGCCTGGTTAAACAGTTGTCTGGAGGGATGAACCGCTTCGGTATGGTCTAATGCATAAGTCTTGGTTGCGCGGCGGCAGCACCCTACAGCACCGAGTCCACCGCATCAAGAGGCCCCGAGCGCCCGACGCAACGGCGCTCAACTCGGGCCAACGTGCCGCGATCCAGCGCACAGCGCGCTCTTCTTGCGGCTGCACGTCGCGAGTCGGAACTGCCCGATCCAGCGGCTGCAAGACCACCCCAAGGCGCCTCCGGTTGCGCTCGATTGTTGGCCGCCAGCGGGCAGCTACGTGGCCGTCGGTGGGCAGGATCTCATGACCTCCTGACATGCTCCGACGGTGACAGTCGGGCGAGCGTCGTTCCAGACCACCTTGAGCACTCCGTACGAAGCCCCGAGGCTGCGGTGCAGAGGTTCGTGCCGGCCGCGTACGTCCGGTTCGCGTGTGTTTGCGTCACACGGATCATGGAAACTGGCTGCATGATCGATTCTCCGTTCGACGCCTGCTGGGATCGCCTCGAACGTGCTGATGTGCACAGGTCGGCGCTCGCAAGGATCTGGAACGGGTACCTGGATGACGAGCCATTCGACGTGAGCCTGATCCATGAGGGCGAGGGCGTCCACATCCTTCGGGTCTGGCAAACCGCACCGATCCCCGCTGGGTTCGCGCTCGAGTTCGGCGAGTGGCTCTACAACCTTCGCGCCTGCCTTGACTACATCATCTGGGCGACGTGCGCTCACGTCACCGGGCAGATGCCTCCGCCTGATGAGGGCAAGCTGCAGTTTCCGATCTACGAGAACAAGTCAGCGTGGGACAACAACCTGTACCGGCTCAAGCATCTTCGCCGTCACCACCGTCAGATGCTGCTCCAGATGCAGCCATTCAACAGCGATTCCGAGGCCAACTATCGCTGCGTGATCAACAGGCTCGCGAGGATCGATCGGCACCGCCGTTTGACCATCACCAGCGGCTACATCGCTGAGAGGGAGCCAATCGTTGAGGTTCCGAGCGGCTGCCATGTGGCCTTGCAGTGGGGACAACGGCTCCTAGTCGACGGCGAAGCGGAAATGGCCCGCCTCACCGTCTCGCCCTGGACCGACGACATGACAATCCGGATCAACCCGCGCTCGGGCATCGATCCCGAGGTCAACGAGTGGGCTGCATCCAAGTTCTGGCGACGCATCCCGTTCTCCCACCGCATGACGAAGATCCAGGATCTTGTGGCTGTCGACATTGCGGTCTACGAGTACGACTGCCGAGGGACAAGCCGTCGATCCGACCTGCTTCCCCAGGACTATGTTGACGCATGCGACGAGCGCGGGCGCCCATCTCCGATCAGGCGCGAGCCACCTCCGGACGTTGAGTGGACGGCCCCAGCCGCTTTGGGCCTAAGCACGCGCGATCGGTTCGAAGGTCAAGGATTCCCCTCCGGTCCAGCCTTTCCCGATCGAAGCTGACGATCGCCCGCTGAACGACTGGGCGACACGCCTAGCGGCTCGGCTGCAACGACCGGGGCGAGGCGCCGTGACCCGGCATTGCCGCCTGTGCCGGTGGCCAGCCCTACACACCACCTGATCTAGTGGTGATTGACCTCGTCGTGGCGCCTCTTCTGGCCCACGGGAATGTCTCATCCGCCTGCCTCCGTCCTGGCGGGACGGGTTCGGGTGAAGCGCCGGCCGTCGAATCGGCGCTCGAAGCCGGGCCGGCCGGGGTGTGGGTACCAGCCGGGCGAGATGTCGGGTGCGGGTGCGCTGCGGGCGAGGCGGCTCACGGTTGATTCTGACACTCCGAGGCGGCGGGCGATGGCGTCGCCGGTTAGGAACAGCCGGGCGACGGCGACTGCCGCGGCAAGTTCTGCTCGGGCCTCAGCGACGGATCTGTGAGCTGTGTCGGCGGTGGCGCGCCGGTCAGCGCTGGAGGTTCGGAGGTCGGTGAGGGCCTGGTCGGTTTCGAGGCCGGCGACTGGCTCGCGGCGTCCGCCGCGCAGCGTCACCGTGGAGCGGGCGAGGCCAGCGGCTTGCGCCATGGCGTCGCCGGTAAGGATCGGCCGAGCGCGGGTGATCGCACAGGCCAGGGGAAGCTCCGCGGTTGTTCTCGCCGCGGTAGACCGCTTCTGAGCACGGCGCCAGGTTGTCGCCGCGGCGTCGAGCAGCGAGCGCACGTCGGAGACGGTGAGCCGGTGAGGATCGAGCGGGCCAGTGGTGGAGTCGATGAGGGGCTATGGTACACCGCCTAATGGCCAATCGACCGAAGATTGACAGGACGCACTTATGCAATCATACGAACAGACGTTCTTGATTGAGGCATAGGGCGTGCTTCCGGGACGGATCACGAAGGTCCCGATCAGCGACGAAGGGGCCTACATCGAGTACCTCGCTAACCGCGCCAGCGGCCGCGAGGACCAGGTGGCGTATCTGAGCGAGGCCGGCCGGGCGCCGAGCCGGTGGATGGGATCGGGCGCGGCGGTGCTGGGCCTGGCGGGCGCAGTCGATCTCGGCGTGTTGCGTGCCTATGCGGAGTGCCGTGATCCGGCCACGGGCGAGCAGCTCGGGCTGCGGCTGCCCAAGTGGGGAGCGTTCGAGTCGCCGTTCACGGCGCCCAAGGACACTTCGACGTTGTGGGCGCTCTGGGTCGCGATGCGCGGCGAGATCGAGGAGTCGGTCTGGTACGGCGCCACCGCGGGGATCGGCCGAGCCGAAGCCGAGGGCGCGAAGTACGGGCGGGGCTCGATACGCGGCGAGGACGTCGTCTATGACAGCAAAGGGCTCATAGTCGGCGGGTTCTTGCACGGCTCGGCTCGGGCTGCCGGCGACTACCTACCGGACCCGCACCTTCACTGCCACGCCTACGCCGTCAACCGGGTCTTCTGCTTGGACGGGAAGTGGCGCTCGATGCACTCGGACCCCTTTGTGCGGGCGTCGCGTACCGCTGTGCGCGGC
>VYAQ01000051.1 GCA_009844885.1 Gemmatimonadota bacterium | reverse complement strand
GATCCACCTCCTGAACGGTGCGGCGGACGCTGGCCAACACCTCCTCAGTCGCCTCGCCGGTCGTCCGACATCGACCCGCTCCGGTCGAGAGGCACCAGACGCGATTCGGGCGCGACCGCGCCATCACCCCAACCGCTGAGATCCACGGTGACCACGGTGAACCCAGCGGCGGAGCAGCCGCCCCTTCCCTCCCGGAGCGCCAACACGCTCCCGCCGAGCACTACGACGCCGGCGAGGAGTGAGCCCGACGGATCGAACCCACGATCCACGGAAGCGCAAGTCTCGGTCTGCGCGTTCGTCGCGGGTGCAAGGCGGAGACAGCACGGGATCGGCGAGCGGACCGGGGCGCTCTACCGGAAAACCAACGCAACGCCTGCGCGATGATGAGGGTGGCGGACCAGCGCCGCGTCCGATAGTGGATCGCGTAGTCCTCCGGGTTCAGGTCGAGTCTCTGTCGGGCCATTTCGGACCTCCCGTCACACCACTTGGTTAAGCGTGCCGGAGCACAGCTTTCAAGGGGGTCCGCCACCATCACGTCTGTAAACCGTCGACTCCATTGCATTTGTGGGCGTCAATCCACTTCGCTGGCCCCGCCGAGGCCCCCCGCGCGGATGGGATTCTGTGGGGAGTCTTGGGCCTGTGCGGGAACATCGGCGGTAACCGTTCGGTGGAGCCGGTACCGAGTCGACGCTGGCTTCCGGCCGAAGCTGGTGGAGGCGAGGAATCTCGGCCTCCTGAGCCAGCGCCTCCCGCACGTCCCGACCGCCGCAAACCGATTGCGCCGCATCATATTCAGCGATCTCCAACGGTTCGCTTCGGTGCCATCGGCCACCTCCACGCTCCCTTCGCCGCTTCGTGGATCTGTCAAGCGACATCTACAACTGGGCCGCTGGCGACAGATAAAGCTGGGCCACCCCCGTGGGTACAGCGTGTGCATCACGCTGCCTCCTCGGGGTTGGGTTGACTGCCGGCGGCGGCGGATGGGAGCAGGCTGGCGAAGCTGTTGAAGAGACCGCTGCGACGCTTCTCGCGGAGTCGGTAGCTTTCGCCGCGGATGGTGATGACGTGGCTGTGGTGGAGCATTCGGTCAAGGATGGCGGTTGCGACGACGGCGTCTCCGAAGACACGGCCCCACTCGGCCACGGGGCGGTTCGAGGTCGCCAGGAAGCCGCCACGCTCGTAGCGTCGGTTGACGAGCTGGAAGAACAGGTGGGCCGCGTCCTCTTCGAGGGGGAGGTATCCGAGTTCGTCCACGATCAACAGCTTCGGCTTGGTGTAGTGGATGAGCTGGTCTTCGAGGCGGCCGGTCAGGTGGGCCTTCGCGAGGTTCGCGACCAGCGCCGCCGCGGTGGTGAACAGCACCGTGTAGCCCGAGAGGATCGCCCCTCGGCCGACCGCCACCGCCAGGTGGGTCTTGCCCACGCCGGGGGGGCGGAGGAAGAGCACCGATTCGCCGTGTGCGATGAACCGTCCGGTCGCCAGGTCCCGGATCTGCTCCTCGTTCACCGACGGCTGCGCCCCGAAGTCGAACCCGCTCAACTCCCGGACCGCGGGGAACTTCGCCAGTTTCAAGCCCATGGTGATCCGCCGTTCGTCCTTGCGGGGACTGTCAGAAATTCCGTGTTTGGGCCGTTCTGGGCGGACCTGATGGGTCCGCCCGGATCTCACCACTGTAACGGTTGCGGTGGGGACGGTGGTCCCGAGTGTTCGAGCGCCCGTTGGAGTGGGCCGCCGAGCTGGGGCGGGGAGCGATCTCCGGGGACTGTTCATCCGCGCCATCAGGGCCGCGCCGGCAGGCACGGGGCGGGGGTCGCGATGTCCGCTCACGAGCCGTCCACCACGTAGCGCTCGCCGAAGCGGATCGCGAACTCCGGGCGCACCAGGTGCCAGAACAGCGGCGGCGCCCGCCAGCCGTTCTTGAGGTCGCGCAGCGCCAGGTAGATCAGCTTGGTTGCCGCCCGGTCATTCGGGAAGTGGCCCCGTGTCCGCACCGCTCGGCGGATCTTGCCGTTCAGGCTCTCGATCGTGTTGGTCGTGTAGATCGCCCGCCGGATCGGCTCCGAGAACACCAGGAACGGCACCACATGCTCCCAGGCGCTGCGCCAACTCCGTGCGATGGCCGGATACTTCTTCCCCCACGGACCGGCCTCGAGGGCCGCCAAGGCGGTCTCCGCCGCGGCCTCCGTCGGCGCCCGATACACGGTCTTCAGCGCCGCCGCCAGCGGTCGCCGCTCCCGATACGACGCGTATGCCAGCGAGCGCCGGATGAGGTGCATGATGCACGTCTGGACCGTGGCCTGAGGGAACACCGCCTCGATCGCGTCCGGGAAGCCCCGCAGACCATCCACCACCGCGATCAGAACGTCCATCACGCCGCGCGCCTTGAGCTCGTTCATCACCGACAGCCAGAACTTCGCCCCCTCCGTCTGCGCGATCCACAGCCCCAGCACTTCCTTGCGGCCGGAGCAGGTCACGCCGATCGCCAGGTATACGGCCTTGTTGCGCACCAGGCCCTCGTCCCGGATCTTCACCCGGACCGCGTCGAAGTAGACGATCGCATAGACCTCCTCCAGCGGCCGGGACCGCCACTCCGCGACTTCGTCGAGGACGGCATCCGTGACCTTCGAGATCAGCTCCGCCGATACCGTCACGCCATACAGCTCCGTAACGTGGCCGCGGATCTCGCGCGTCGTCATGCCCCGCGCATACATCGAAATCACCTTGTCATCGAACCCCGGGAGACGCCGGCAGTACCGCTCCACCAACTGCGGCTCGAAGCGCCCCGCACGGTCCCGGGGAACCGCCAACTCGAACGCCCCGTCGTCCGTCAGCACCCGCTTGCGGTTGTGGCCGTTGCGGTGGTTCCCCAGCTCGCGCTCCGATGCGCCCTCCAGGTGGGCGTCCATCTCCGCATCCAGCGCCCGTTCCGCGACCGCCTTCTTCAGATCGGCGATCAGCGTGCCCTCTCGGAACACCTCGGCCGGATCCTCGCCCGCCAAGAGCTCATCCAGCAGCGCGTCGCTGATCCGCCGTCCTTCCCGTCTCTCTCTTGCCATGCCGGGTCCCTCCTGGACTCCATGCTATGACCCTTCACACACGTAAATCCTGACAGTCCGTCCTTGCGGGCGATCTCCCGTTCACACAGGAACTGCAACGCGTCCCGCAGGTTCAACTCGCGGCGCGCGGCTTCATCCAAAAGGGTGTCCAACTGGTCCCGGATCGCGCTCAGACGCAAGCGCGTCAGCATCTGGACCAGCGGATCCGGCACGTCGTCGTGTCTCACCAACTGCCTCCTGCGATCTCCGCATACTCCTCCAGCGGCCGCTGCAGGCTGTCGGATCCCGACTCCTCGAGCGCCCGGGGCCTGCGGACCGCACGCCCCTCGGCGCCGGCCACTCCCACAAAGTGCGCCGCCTCGGTGATCCGTTGCCGACGCCTCGGACTCCGTGGATGCGCCGCCACCTCCGAAGCGCCGTGATGGATGCAGACCTTGGTAGCACTCACCAGGACCCGCACCCGTTCCCCGATCAACCGCCACGGCACCGAATAGGCGTTCGTGTCCACGACCACCGAGCAGTCCGTGGTCACCCGACGCGTCAACTCCCGAACCTGCTCGAAACGCCCATAGGTCGGGAGCGGCTGTAGCTGCTGGGCTTCCTCCTCGACGAACTGCTCGATCGGAACCCGGCCGGTGGTCCCACAGTGCTTCGCAAAGGCCAGGAACCGGTCCTGGAACACCACTTCCCGCGTTGCCGCGTCGTGGCGCTTCACCAACGTCCGGGCGTTGTCCAGCAACACCGTCTCCGGAACCCCGCCAAACTCTGCGAACGTGCTCTCCAGCCCCTCGAACCAGTGCCCCTGCCGCTCCCCCAGGAACACCCGAACATGCATCCGACGCGAACACCCCAGCGTCGCCACGAACAGCGTCACCCGCCTCTTCTCCTCGCCGATCC
>VYAQ01000066.1 GCA_009844885.1 Gemmatimonadota bacterium | reverse complement strand
GCTCGGGGACGAGGGGAGCGGGTACCGGATCGGGCTGGACGGGTTGCGGGCGGTCGTGCGCAGCGCGGACGGACGGGAGCCGCCGACCGGGCTCACCGGCGCGCTGTTGGCGCTGGCCGGTACGGCCGACCCGAAAGAGCTGCCGGCGTGGGCCGCCGGCGCGACCAAGGGAGAAATCGCCGCGCTGTCGGTGAAGGTGGCGCGTGTGGCGCGGCAGGGGGACCCGGTCGCCGCGCGTGTGATCCACCGAGCGCTGGGCGAGATCCGCGCCCACCTGGAAGCCGTGCTGGAGCAGACGGCGGGGTGGACCGGTCCCGCGCCGGTCACGCTTGTCGGCGGCTTGGTGCGTGCGGACAGCCCCCTCCGGGAAGCGGTGGTCGAGATGGCTGCCGAGCTGGGGTGCGACGTGCGGCTCGGGGAAGTCGTCCCGGAGCGGGGCGCGCTCCGCCTGGCGGTGGGGCTGCCAGCCGACTGAGCATCCCGCCCGTTGACATGCAAGTCCATGCTTGCATATCATTTCCCATGTGGACGTCTACCGCGCGATCGCTGACCCAACCCGGCGGGCCATCCTGGATGAACTCGTGGATCGGTCGGGTCAATCGCTCTTCGAACTCTGCGCACGCCTGATCATGAAGCACGGCATCGGCTCCTCGCGGCAGGCGATCTCGCAGCACCTGGACGTCCTGGAAGCCGCCGGCCTCATTCGCACGAGGCGGGAGGGGAGGTCGAAGCTCCACTGGTTCGAGGGCGCCCCGCTGCAGGCCATCGGGGAGCGGTGGCCGATCCCAACAGACGAATACACTTCACACTCAACCGACGAGGACAACGAGAAATGAGAATCAACTGGACCAGCGTCTGCGTGGACGACCAGCAGAAAGCGCTACAGTTCTACACGGAGACCCTTGGTTTCCGTGTGAAGCACAACATCCCGCTGGGAGAGCACGCCTGGATCACCCTCGTATCCGAGGAGGCTCCGGAAGGGACGGAGTTGGTGCTGGAGCCTGCCGGGCACCCCGCAGTCGTTCCGTTCAGGAAGGCGCTGGTGGAGGACGGGATCCCCTATACCGCCTTCGCGGTCGACGATGTCGAAGCCGAGCACGAGCGTCTCGTGGCCGAGGGCGTGCGATTCGTGCAGCCGCCAACAGATCTCGGGACCGTCATAACCGCAGTCTTCAACGATACATGCGGCAACCTGATCCAGATCATGGAGGAGAAGGGTCAAATGTGACGCGACCGGCGCAGATGGTCCGTTGGAGACGGAGGACATGCAGCGAGTACGTTCCAGGATTGCTCCTGGCCGGTACTGTCGCAGGCGTCGTGTGGTCGTGCGGCGGTTCCGGTGCAAGGCACGACGCATTTGCCGTTGACACACTCGCCAATGGACGTGTTGTCGTTTCGAACCCGGATCCGGCCAGGTCGGGCACTGCTGACGCCTTCCGCTTGGTGGAGGACCTTCGCATAGGCGCTGCAGTCGGAGCCGGCACTCACGACCCGTTTGTGTTCGGCGCCATTGTATCTCTGGCTGTCGACGAACGGGGTAATATTTTTGTGGCCGACTCTCAATGGCGAGAGATTCGTGTCTTTGGCCCAGAAGGCGACTTCCTCCACAGCATCGGCGGACCGGGGGAAGGCCCCGGCGAGTTCAGCACGCTGGGCGGTGCGACATTCGTCCAGGCAACCGGAGTCCTGTGGACACTGGACTACCGGTCCAGGAAAATCACGGCCTTTGACCGCGACGGTCGGTTCCTGGCCGACCATGCTTATGGCGAACGTAGTCTAAACGCGGAAACGGTGTGGCGAGCTCACGCGGACACTACGGGACATCTCTATCGAAGGGATCCGGATTCGGGCTTCGACCACTTATTACGACATGCTACCAGCGAGCACGGGGGATTGCTCTTGTCGGACAGTCTCTTGCTTCCCGTGATCGACGTCCGGTTGCACTCTAGCGAGTACGAATTCGGGATGGCGAGTAGCCCGGTTCCGATGTCGCCAGAGTTGCACTGGGCAGTGGGCCCCGACGGCGGGGTATGGCTGGGGCGAAGTGATACATTTCGGATCCACAAGGTGGCGTTGTCCGGAGATACCGTTCGCACAGTTGAACTGCTGCGTGCCCCCGAATTGTTGCAAGGACGGGAACGAGACAGCGTCGCGGCGGCCGCGGGCCTTTCGTCCGGAATGCTCCCGCGACACAAGCCAGTCATGGGTATCATCGCAGTGGCTCCGAATTCATGGCTGTGGGTCGCGGTGGCAGAGGAGGACCACCTGCAGGCCTGGGACCTGTTTGACGACGCAGGCCGATACCGTGGGCGTGCCACATCACCGGAGCCCATGGCTTTGACTCCAACTCCTCTCGTCGCCGCTGACGTCGTGCTTGGGGTCGTCGAAGACGAATTTGGAGGCCAAAGCATCGTGCGCCTTCGAGTATTGCCAACAAGCTGACGTCTCGGCCGGCACCGTGCGCGACCGGGTTGCCTGGTCCCATCGTCCGTTCGTACGCATTGACAACGCCAACAACCTTGATGAGACTATAGCGTCTCATTCAATACGATAGCGTATCACACATGGCGTTGGCGACAAGAGAACGGATCCTCAAGGCGGCGGGCACGGCGCTACTGCGGAATCCGAACACTACAGTTGACCGGATCGCGACCGAGGCGCGGGTTGGGCGAGCGACGGTTTTCCGTCACTTCGGCAGCCGCGCGGGGCTGCTCAGGGCGCTGGCCGTTCGGGCCATCGCCGAGACGGACAGCGTGACCCGGCAGGCCGCGGCCCATGCCTGTACCGCTACAGATGCGCTGAGGTTGGTGACGCGGGCCGTTGTCGGCGCCGGCGAGTCCTTTCGTTTCCTGGACTCGGCCGCCGAGCTCCAGGATGAGCTGGAGATCGCGGAAGCCTACCGGCGGCAGCTCTCCGAGTTGGCTGACCTGGTCCGAGCCGCCAGGCGGGAAGGCTTCATTCGACCGGACGTTCCCACCGCCTGGGTGGTGGCAAGCATCGACGGCTTGATATGGGCGGGGTGCCGGGCCGTCGGCGATGGGGAGCTTGGTGTGGTTCAGGCACAGGATCTTGTCTGGGAGACCATCGCGAACGGGCTTTCCGCCGAGAGGAAGAGACGGTATGGCCCTGCCGAATAGACGGAATCGGCTGTCGTTTCCGGCGCAGTTGCTGACGACCGCGATCCTGGTGGCCGCCCTGGCCGGGGTCGCCCGCGTGGCGAGTTCCGAAGAAGACTCCAGGGCGTTCGACGAGGCGGCGGAGCAAACGCGGTTTCAGCTGGAGGGAGCCGCTCGTGGTGTTGTCGCAGCCGACTCGGCGGACGGCGAGACACAGGTGCCGGCAGAGCGTCGAGAGCCATGATCGACACTATCTCCAGGGCTCTCAACTGGGACGCGGTTCTGGGCTGGTTCCAAGTACTGAACGACCTGAGCCTCGTGTACGTGATCATCCCGTTCTTCTTCGTCGAACTCATTCGCTATGCGTTTCTGAAACGCCTGAGCTTCGACGTCATCGGCGACTCGGTGGCGAACGTCATCACCTTCATCTGTTTCGTGGCCATCGAGTACGCGCTCGGGATTCTCTTCGTAACGAAGCTCTACTTCTGGATCTACGAGAACTTCAGCCTGGCCCACCTGTCGCTGAACTGGGTCACGATCGTTACCTGCGTCCTGTTGGCCGATCTCACGTACTACTGGGATCACCGCATGATGCACAGGATCGGGGTGGGCTGGGCCACGCACACCGTGCATCACAGTTCACCCCACTTCAACATGTCCGTCGCCTACCGCTTCGGACCCCTCGACGCCGTGTTCCCGCTCCTCTTCTCCTTCCCCATCGTCATGCTGGGCTATCACCCGATCCTGGTGCTGCTGTCGGAAGTCCTCGTCCAACAGTTCCAGGCGATCCTGCACACCGAGGCGATCCGCAAGCTTCCGCGGCCGGTGGAGTTCCTTTTCAACACTCCCTCCCATCACCGGGTACACCACGGTTCGAACCGGCAGTACTGGGACAGGAACTATGCGGGCATGCTCATCATCTGGGATCGCATGTTCGGCACCTTCGAACCGGAGGTCGAGCCGGTGAGGTACGGCATCGAGCAGCCGATCAACTCGAACAACCCCATCAAGGTGTTCTTGCATGGGATCCAGCGGCTGATCCTGAAGGTCTTTCGGACCAGGGGCGTCAGGAACAAGCTGAGGGTACTGGTGAAGCCGCCGAGCTGGAGCGCGTCGGAGTAGGGCGACTGCCGCGATTCCGAACCCTGCCATTCTGACAGATTCACCTGCCACTTCGGCAGTCCCGTCCCTGCCATTTCGGCAGCCAGCACCGCGCCGCGCCTCGTTTTCTGCCATTTCGGCAGGTCCTCCATTGGCACGCCCGATGCAATACCGTGCACCGGCTGCACAAGGTGCGCCGCATCAAGACCATCAAGAATGAGGACTGCCAAATGTCACTGATCAAGCACACGAACCGCTTCGTCCCCCTGAACGACTTCGATGTCCTGGCCAACCGCATGAACCGGTTGTTCGGCGACACGGGTCTCGGGAACCTGACCTACGCCTCCAACTGGGTGCCTCCCGTCAGCGTCGAGGAGAAGGGAGAAGAGATCCTGCTCACGGCCGAGCTTCCCGGCATGGCCGAGGACGCGGTCGAGATCAACCTCGAGAACAACGTTCTCACCATCTCCGGCGAGAAGCGCGAGTCCCGCGAGGAGGGCGAGCCCGGAGGCAAATATCACCTGGTCGAGCGCAGCTTCGGCTCCTTCCGCCGGTCCTTCACGCTGCCGCGCACCGTGCGCGCCGACGGCATCACGGCCGACTTCGAGCACGGCCTCCTGACGGTGCGCCTGCCCAAGGCCGAGGAAGCCGTCAGCCGCAAGATCGAGGTGAGCCGCAGGGAAAGCTGACCTCGGCTGCGGCCGGAGCCGCCGGAGACCGCGCCGTCTGTGTGGCGGCGCGGTCATCCGGGTGCCCGGAGTCCCCTCAATGGGGGATATCGGCCTGCACGTTCTCCCCCGCAACTTCCAGCCTCATCGACAAGAGGAGGCTGACCCATGTTCAATCGATTCCAGGCCGCTGCGGGGCTGACAGGGCTCGTGCTCCTGCCGACGCTCATTGCGCCCACACCCGGGTCCGCCCAGGAAGCGGAGGATCCCCCAGGCCACAAGGATCCGATCATCGCGTTCGCAATGGAGATGGTCGTGCCGGTACTCGGTCATGCCTACGCGGGGGACGCCAGGCGCGGCATCGCGCCGGCGTTGGTCCATGTGGCCGGGTACGGGCTGATCGGGTACGGAGTCACCAGGGCGCTCGATTGCCTGCTCTGCGGCTCGGACAGCGGAGACGACGATACGGACCGCGTCATCATCTCCATCGGGCTTGCTGCGGCCGTGGTCGGCAAGGTCTGGGGGCTCGTATCGGTCGCGAGCACGGTCCGTGACCACAATGCCTCGCTCGTGGTTGAGCCAACTCCTGACAGGCAGCTGGCCCTCGGCCTCAAAGTGAAGTTCTGATGGCGGTCAGGCGACGGGCGTCCCTTCAGTTCACCTTCCGCACGAACGTCACCGCCTGATCGGAAAACCCGTTCGGCCGCTCCGAGCCGTCCCCGTCGGGATCCGCGGGTTCGAAGTCCACCTGGAACCTGTCCGGTCCCTGGATCTCCACGATCCCGAAGAGGGTGCGGCCCGCCACGGGTCCGTCGTCCCATGGTCCCACGTCGAGGTGCACCGGATCGGTTTGATAGTCCACGCGGTAGGGCACCGAAACGGTGTCGGGTCCCGTCTCCAGTTCGACGACCCACTTCATGATGCTGTCGTTGTCGAAGATGTAGGTCATCGGCGGACGCTCGGATCCGACCGACACCCATTCGCCGAGAAGCGGCTGGGAAGGTTCGCCGCAAGAGACCAGGGCCGGCAGGACCAGAACCGTTGAAAGGGCTGCGCGCCGGGTCACGCGCCTAGTACCGGTAGTGGTCCGGCTTGTACGGCCCGCCCTGGGGCACGTTGATGTAGTCCGCCTGTTCGGGGGTCAGTTCGGTCAGCCGGACGCCCAGCCGGTCCAGGTGGAGCCGCGCCACGCGCTCGTCCAGCGTCTTGGGGAGGAGATGGACGCCGATGTCGTAGCTGTCGTGCCGCTGGTGCAGCTCGATCTGCGCCATGACCTGGTTCGAGAAGCTGGCCGACATGACCAGGCTCGGATGCCCGGTCGCGCAGCCCAGGTTCAGGAGGCGCCCCTCGGCGAGGATCAGGATGCTCCTGCCGTCGGGGAAGGTCCACTCGTCGAACTGCGGCTTGATCGTCTTGCGCACGGCTTCCGACGCCTCCAGCCCGGCCATGTCGATCTCGTTGTCGAAGTGGCCGATGTTGCCCACGATCGCCTTGTCCTTCATGCGGCTCATGTGGTCGAGGGTGACCACGTCGCGGTTCCCCGTCGCGGTGATGAAGATGTCCGCGGTCTCGACCATGTCCTCCAGGCGCGCGACCTGATATCCCTCCATGGCGGCCTGGAGCGCGCAGATGGGGTCGATCTCGGTCACCACGACGCGCGCGCCCTGGCCCTTGAGCGCCTGGGCGCACCCCTTGCCGACCTCGCCGTACCCCATCACGACGGCGACCTTCGCCGAGATCATGACGTCGGTGGCGCGGTTCAGCCCGTCGATCACGGAATGCCGGCACCCGTAGATGTTGTCGAACTTGGCCTTGGTGACCGCGTCGTTGACGTTGATCGCGGGGAAGAGCAGCGTCCCCCCGCGCGCCATCTCGTAGAGCCGGTTGACGCCCGTCGTCGTCTCCTCCGACACGCCGTGAATCCCCTCCGCGGTGCGCTGCCAGCGCGTGCCGTCGACCTGCTGTTGCCGGCGCAGGAGGTCCAGGATCACGCCCCACTCCTCGCTGTCCGCGGCCGGATCGAACGCGGGCACCTCGCCCGCGCGCTCGAACTCCACGCCCTTGTGCACCAGCAGCGTGGCGTCGCCCCCATCGTCGAGAATCAGGTTGGGGCCGCGGCCGTCCGGCCAGGTGAGCGCCTGTTCGGTGCACCACCAGTATTCCTCCAGCGTCTCTCCCTTCCACGCGAAGATGGCTGGGCCGGCGGGCGAATCCGGAGTGCCGTCCGGCCCCACAACGGCGGCTGCGGCCGCGTGGTCCTGCGTGGAGAAGATGTTGCACGACGCCCAGCGCACCGACGCTCCCAGCTCGGTCAGCGTCTCGATCAGCACGGCGGTCTGCACCGTCATGTGCAGCGAACCCATGATCCGGGCGCCGGCGAGGGGTTGCAGGTCGCGGTATTCCCGCCGGATCGCCATGAGCCCGGGCATCTCGTGCTCGGCCAGGCGAATCTCGTTGCGGCCCCACTCGGCCAGCGAAAGGTCGGCCACCTTGAAGGACGGCCGCTCGATATCGGTTGCGGCCCGCTGCGAGCCGGTGACTGCGGTCTTCATGATTCTGCACCTCGGGTTGCGTGCGATTGCTCCGGTTGGCTGCAATTGCGTGGGTCTAAATCTAGCCGTGGCGGTGGGCTGATCCAGACCCGGCGAGTGGCCAGGGGAGGACTGGCCGCCTTGGGGATCCCGGAAGTGGCCGACTGTGATCGTGAGGATATACAATTGCTTATAGAATAGATATACTTATTCCCCAATAGCGGATATATCCCTGCGTCCCAAGGAGTAATCCGATGAGAAAGACCAGCGTCGTCATCGACGATGAACTTGTTGCTCGCGTGCGGATCCTGCTCGGCACTTCGTCCATGAGGGAGACGATCGACACGGCGTTGCGCGAGGTGGAGCGGCGCGAGGCGAGGCGGCAGGAGATCCGGGCGCTGAGTGAGATGGACGGGCTTGACCTGCGCGACCCGGCAGTGATGTCGAAAGCGTGGCGCTACTAGCCACGGAGCTCGAACCCCAATGCCCTGCCTGATCGACAAGAGCGCGCTGGCCCGCATGTCGTATCCGCAGGTGCGGGCCAGGCTCGTGCCCATACTGGAAGCGGGCGAGGCCGCCACCTGTGCCGTGATCGACCTCGAGGTCCTCTACTCGACCCGGAATGCGTCCGACCACGCCCGCACCCGCCGCCGCCGCTCCCTCGCGTACCGTCGGGTGGAGTTGACCGAGGCGATGTTCCAGCGTGCCATCGAGGTCCAGGGCCTGCTGGCGCTCCGCGGGCACCACCGCGTGCCGATTCCGGATCTGATCATTGCGGCAGCCGCGGAGCACGCGGGGATGGTTTTGCTCCATTACGACGCCGACTTCGACCGCATCGCAGCGGTCACGGGGCAGTCAATGGAGTGGGTCGTGCCGAAGGGGTCGGTCTAGTCAACCGCCCCCCTCCCGGCGATTCCGGTCCCAGTAGTCCGTCGGCCGGTCGTCGCTGAGCAGCGCGTCCTGGTCCACCCAGTAGGCCTCGCCGAAGGGCCGGCTCTGCGGCCACATCTCGTCCAGCGTGTCGCCGTCGTAGACGATGCCGTCCTTGATCACCAGGGCGATGTCGGCGGTGGCGCGAATGTCCTCCAACGGGTTGGAGTTGAGCACCACGAAGTCGGCGATTTTGCCTTCGACTAGCGACCCGAGTTCATGCGCCAGCCCCAGGAAGTGCGCGCCGTGGATGGTGGCGACCTCGATGGCGGTGTGCTCGTCCGACCCCGCCGCGACCATCCAGATCTCGTAGTGGGGACCGAGGCCGTGCAGCTGCCCGTGCGCACCGATCGCCCCCCAGCCGCCCTCGTCGATGATGTCGACCATGCCGCGGGCGATCAGCGGGAACGAGTAGTCGGTCTCCGGGCGCAGCATCCGCCGCCGCGTCAGCGGAACCAGCATTCGCCAGGGCAGCCAGTGCTGCATCTTGGGATCCTTCCAGATCTCGTACTCCTGGTAGAAGTACTCCTCGTTCCAGGGCCCGGGACCGCCCACCATGAAGGTCGGCGAGTACACGGCATCCGCCTGCCCGAAGAACTTCGCCACGTCGCTGTAGAGCGGCACGTAGCTCTGAGGGTGCTCCCATCCCGTGTGTCCGTCCATGATCATGCCCATGTTGAACTCGAGGTCGCCCCCCTCGGAGGTGACCCGCATTCCGCGCACGCGCGCCGCCTCGGTGACCCACTGCCGCTGTTGCCGCGTCGGCTGCAGGTACTCCTTGATCGTCACCGCGCCCCACGACATGAGCCGCGCCACGTTCTGGTCCGCCAGCTCGTAGCTCGAGATCTCGTTCTGGCGGGCGCCGTCGCCCGAGTACACCGGATCGCCTGTGCTGTAGACCCGCGGTCCGATCATCCGGCCGGACTCGACCAGCTCGGCGGCCGGGAACACGTTGGCCGACCACTGCGAGTTGTCGAGCGTCGTCGTCACCCCGTACGCGAGGTAGATCGCCGACTCCCAGTTGCGCAGCGGAATGATGCCCAGGTGGTCGCGGTGGTGGTGGGCGTGCATGTCGATCAGCCCCGGGATGATCGTCTTGCCGGTGGCGTCGAACACCTGGTCCGCGCCGGTCGTGTCGCACGCGCCGATGCAGGTGAGCCTGCCATCCGTGGCGACCAGTGTTCCGTTTTCAAGGACGGCGTCGTTCTCGACGGTGACGAGGCGGGCGCCTGTGAAGGCCACCGTGCCGGACGCGATGTGGCGGGGGAGTTCCAGCCGGATCGGCACTTCCCCGGTCTCGCCCGTGGTGACATCGTGCGCGTAGTAGCGCGGCCCGCTCACGAACTCAAGCGTGGTCGCGTCGCGCCAGCGCGGGTGGATGCCCCCCTCCACGCTGAGCTGCGTCACGGGGAGCTGGCCGTCGCGCTTGGCGATCCGCACCGTGTTGGACCCCGTGCCGCCGTACGGGAACGGCATGCGGTAGACGTTGTCGCCCTCCTGGAAGGCGAGCCACGCGCCGTCCGGGGACACGGCGGCCTCGTCGGCGTCGGGCAGCGTGAAGTGCACGCGCCGGTCGGTGCCGTCCATGCGGATGGAGGCGATGTCGGTGCCCGCGGGGTCGTCGCCCATGGGGCCGAGCGCCTCGGCGTAGAAGAGCCGCCCGTCGGGACCGAACCAGGCCTGGGGCGGGGGACGGCGCGGCATCATCGGGCGGCCGCCGGTGTAGGGACGCGCGACCTTGGTGATCGTGCGGGTGTCGCCGCCATCCGCGGAGACGGCCACGAACTCGAAGTACTCGTTGCTGGCGACGGTGCGTCCGCGGCTGGTCGCGCCCGCGCCCCGGGTGGCCACGATCTCGCCGCCGTCGGGGCTCCACACGGTATTCATGTATTCGCCCTCGCGGGTGGTGAGTTGCCGGGGCGTGCCACCGGTTGCCGCCACGCGCCAGATGTGGCCGCGTCCGTTCTGCTCCCAGCCGGTGAATGCGATGGCCTGGCCGTCGGGCGACCACGCGGGGGCGATCTCGGAGTGGTCGAAGGAGTCGTCGCTGAGGCGCTCGGGCGTGCCGTTGGGCAGGTCCATCATCCAGATCCGGCCCGCGGCGTGGAAGGCGAGACGGCTCCCGTCGGGCGATGAGGCCGTCCAGCGCGGGAACTTCACCGTGAAGGTCTTGCCGAGCGGCTCCTGGGGCCGTCCCGCCATCTCGGAGATGACGCGGTGCACCCGCGCCGTGAACGCGATCGTGGACACGTCGCCGCTCTCCACATCGACTCGGCGGATCTTCCCCCCCGCCGGGATCACGATCGAGCGGCTGTCGCGCGACCACGCGTAGCCGGGAAGATCGCGCGAGATCTTCATGCCCTCGGCCATGTCCACCTCGATCGGGTCCATCAGCACGCGCTCGGCGCCGGTCTGCAGGTCGCGCAGCCAGAGCGCGGTGCGGGGACCGAACCGCAGCCCCTTGTGCGAGATCGTGCCGTCGGGGATTCGCCGCGCGAAGGCGAGCCAGCGCCCGTCCGGCGACGGTTCGGGCGCGATCCCGCCGCCGCTCGAGGTCTGCCCCTGCTGCACCGCCTGGCCCGTCGTGACCTCGTCCACCCGTCCCGTCTCGAGGTCGAGCCTGCGGATCTGCTTGTAGCCTTGCACGATGTCGGAGCGTCCCGACCAGACACCGGGCGGCGCCGTGCGCACCTGGAAGTAGAGCGATCCGCCGTCGGGCGAGAACGCGGGCCATGCGGCGGCCGGGTATTCGGCCCCGACCAGCTCGACCCCTTCACCTCCGTCCCGCGAATACATCCACAACCCGGCGCCCCCGGCACCTCGCTGCGTCGACGAACGCCGCACTGCAATAAAACGACCATCCGGAGACCAGGCCGGCTCCCAAGCCCGGAGCGACTGGTCCTCGAACACCGGGCGCGGGTTGCCCCCATCGGCGTCCATCAGCCACAGGTTGCTCTGGCCGTTGCGGTCCGATATGAAGGCGATCGTGGCCCCGTCCGGGGAGATGCGCGGGTGGTAGTTGACCGCGATGCCGCTGTTCTGGGTGAGCGCGACCGCCTCGCCCCCGGTGGCCGGCACCCGGTAGACGTGGCCCAGCAGGTCGAAGACGACCCATTCGCCGTCGGCGGAAAGATCCACCGACATCCAGGTCCCCTCACTGGTGGTGAAGTCGATCTCGTGCGTCTCGCCGCGGGGGGCGGTGACGTCCCAGTCCGGGGTGTCCGCTTCCTGGGTGTTCGCCTCCTGGGCGTGCGCGGCACTCGCCGGGGCGGTTGGGATGACCATCCAGAGTATGGTCGGGAAGAGGAGGTGAACGTTCTTCAGGGCCGTCGGAACCTGGAATTGCCGGCGCATTGGGAACCTCCGTTCGCGATCCGGATACAACGGGATGCCGTGTTGGCGGCATATCGGTCCAGAATGCGCACGTCGACGAGACGGAGCAACAAATGGGGCCCGGTGACACTTTGCGCGGCTTGTATCGTATGTCGCGAGACGCGAGCGTCGCCCAGGCGGCTCTGCGGCGGCCTGGACCCGCTCGGAAAACCCCAAGGAGACAACACGAATGATCAGACGTGGATTCATATTGCTCGCCCTGTTGGCCGTGCCGACGACGGCTTTCGCGCAGGGCACGATCGAAGGAACCGTCCGCAGTGGAGACAGCGGGATCGGGCTCGGGAACGCCCGGGTCGAGATCCCAGCCGTCGGCCTGGTGGAGTACACCGGAGCCACGGGCGCCTTCTCGATAACGGGCGTGCCCGCTGGCACCCATACCCTCGAAGTCCGGCTCCTCGGATACGGACTGCAGACCCAGGAGGTGACCGTCACGTCGGGGCACTCGCTTACCCTTGATATCGCACTCGGAATCGCGGCGTTCGAATTGAACGAACTTGTCGTGGTGGGGAGCCGCACCAGGCCCCGAACCGTCACCGAGTCGATGGTGCCGGTCGACGTGATTCCGGTGTCCGAGATCTCGCGGCAGGCCGAGACCAACATCGACTTCCTGCTTCGCAACGTCGTTCCCTCGTACAACGTGAACATTCAGCCGATCAGCGATGCGGCGACGATCACGCGGCCGGCCAACCTGCGCGGTCTGGCGTCGGACCACACGCTGGTGCTCGTCAACGGGAAGCGCCGGCACCGGGGCGCGGTCATCACCTGGCTGGGTGGGGGGCTCTCTGACGGCGCCCAGGGGCCCGATATCGGAGCCATCCCGGGCATCGCGCTGCGCCAGGTGGAGGTGCTGCGCGACGGCGCGTCGGCGCAGTACGGATCGGACGCCATTGCGGGCGTGCTGAACTTCCAGCTGAAGAACGACCGTTCCGGGGGCTCGGTCCAGGTCAAGCAGGGCCGGCACTTCGACGGCGACCAGTTCCTCGATGGTTCGGACCGGAGCTGGGGCGGCCACGGCAACGCCGTCGCGGTGGCGGGCAACTTCGGGGTCCCGCTCGGCGAGTCCGGATTCGCCAACGTCAGCCTGGAGTACGGCAACCAGGAGCCGACCGACCGGGCCATCCAGCGCAACGACGCGGCCGGGCTGGTCGCGGCCGGCAACACGGCCGTGCGGACGCCGACCGCCCAGGTGTGGGGATCGCCGCGGGTCTCCGACGACCTGAAGGTGTTCCTCAACACCGGCTACAACTTCGACGACGACGAGCAGGTCTACGCCTTTGGGAACATCGCCACGAAGCGGGTGGACGGCGGCTTCTTCTTCCGCAACCCCAATACGCGCGGCAGCGTCTTCTCGGGCGACGGCGGCGCGACTCTGCTGATCGGCGACGTGCTGCAGGCGAAGGGCCTCGGATCGGCCGACTGCCCGGTCGTGGCAATCACAAACAACGTCCCCGATCCGGTAGCGCTGCAGCAGGTGTTCGACGACCCGAACTGCTTCTCGTACCAGGAGATGTTCCCCGGAGGCTTCACGCCGCAGTTCGGCGGCGAGGTCTTCGACGCCTCGATCGTCGGTGGACTCAGGGGCCGCACCGACAGCGGCATCCACTGGGACGCCAGCACGAGCTGGGGCAGGAACCTCGCCGATTTCTTCATCTACAACACGGTGAACGCGGCGCTCGGTCCCGAGACCCCGACCGAATTCGACCCCGGCCTCTACAACCAGGAAGAGATCAACCTCAACCTCGACCTCTCCTACCAGGTCAACGAGGTGGCCAACCTGGCAGGCGGATTCGAGCAGCGCGAGGAGCGGTTCGAGATTGGACAGGGCCAGGACGAATCCTGGAAGATCGGACCGTACGCGGCGCAGGGATTCTCCTCGTCGTCGAACGGCTTCCCCGGATTCAGCCCGCTCGCCTCCGGTGACTGGACCCGCAGCAACACGGCGGTGTATGCCGACCTCAACCTCGGCCGGGCCGACGACCCCTGGGCCATCGGCATTGCGGGGCGCTACGAGAACTTCTCCGACTTCGGTGGCAAGGCGACCGGAAAGATCTCCTTCCGGTTCGAGGCCACCGACCGGATCGCGCTCCGGGCGAACGCCAACACCGGCTTCCGCGCGCCCACACCGGGGCAGCAGAACGCCTTCAACGTTTCGACGGTCTTCGATACCGATCTCGGCGACCTGGTCAACCGCGGCACCATTCCCTCCACCTCGGAGGTGGCCAGGACCCGAGGCGGACGGCAGCTGGAGCCGGAGACCTCGGTCAGCCTGACCGGCGGGGTCGTGTACGAGGCGGGCGCATTCCGCTTGACCGCGGACTACTTCCGCATCTCGATCTCGGACCGCTTCGCCCAGACCAGGACCTTCAAGCTCACGCCCGCAGAGGTCACTCAGCTGGTGTCGGAGGGCGTGACGAGCGCCGCGAACCTCGCGGAGTTCCGCTTCTTCACCAATGACTTCGCGACCCTGACCCAGGGTATCGACCTGGTGGCGAACTACTCGCCCGGAGAGGCGACCAACGTGAGCCTGCTCTTTAACTACACCGGAACCGAGGTCACCGAGCGCAATCCGGAAGTCGTGAACGACGCGCGCGTGGACCAGCTCGAGCGGGCCCTGCCGCGCTATCGCAGCGTGCTGAGCCTTTCGCAGCAGCTGGGCAGTCTGAGCGCCCTGGTCCGCGGCACCTACTACGACGGCTTCTACGACTCCGAGCTTAGCGACCCCGATCTGCGGTACGGCGCGCGCGTACTCTTCGACGCCGAGCTGTCGGTGCCGCTGGCGGACAACGCGGCGATCGCGATCGGGGCGAACAACCTGTTCAACGCCTACCCGGATGAGAATCCCGCCGCGTCCGGCCTCGGTGCACTCTATCCCGAGAGCGCTCCCTACGGTTTCAACGGCGGCTACTACTACCTGCGGTTGAGCTACGACTGGCTGTGGGCGACGCGGTGATCAGCCCGGCACCCACCCCACAATCCGCAGTGGCCCGCCGCTGCCGCCCTCGATCTTCATCGGGAGCGCGACGATCCCGGCCCCCGTGGGCGGCAGCCGGTCCAGGTTCGTGAGGTTCTCGAACCCCACGATGTTCTCCGCGTACAGGATCACGTGCGACTGGAAGTCGGTGGACTGGCCGTAGTCGATGCTGGGCGTGTCGAGGCCGATCGCGCCGATGTTGCGGTTGTCGACGAGCCACTGTGCGGCCTCGGGGCCGATGCCCGGGAAGTGAAGCTCGGGCACGGCCTCGGGGCCGGTCAGGTCGGTGCCCAGGTAGGCGGTGCGGTCGTTCCAGCGTGACGACCACCCCGTGCGGATGAGCAGCGCCGTGCCGTCGGCGATCGGGCCGTGCTCGGCCTCCCACGCCACCAGGTCGTCGACGGACAGGAGGTAGTCCGGGTCGGCGTCGGCACCCGCCGAGACATCGACCACGGAGGCGGTTGTGATGAGGCGCGAGAGCGGGATCTCGTGGGCGGCCATGCGCCCCTCGGCGAAGTGGATCGGCGCGTCCGCGTGCGTGCCGCCGTGCTCGGCGGACGCGAACGAGTAGGAGGCGTAGAAGTAGCCGGCTTCGGTGTGGCCGTAGGCCAGTTCGTTGAGCTGGAAGCCGAGCGTGTCGGTGGGCCAGTAGATGGTGGACGGACCGAAGGAGTGGGAGAGGTCGATCCACTCGCCGGCGGTGCCGTCGAAGAGGCCCGCGTGGTCAGGGGAGCCGGAATCGCCGGCCGGGGTCTCCGGCACGCACCCCGTGGCCAGAAGGATGCCGGTCAGCGCGGCGAGCGTGGCCGCCGCCGGTTTCGTCGTCCTCATTTCCATCCTCCTTCTGTCCTGATTCCTGCGGACGCTACTCCGGCAGGCGCAGCGCCACCAGCGAGCCCGGGAGCCCGCGGCGGTTGATCGCCATCACCACGTACTGGACGCCTTCGTGCATGTAGGTCATCGGGGCGGTGACCGTGGAGCCGGGGATCTCGACGGCCCCCAGTTCCTTGCCGGTCATCTTGTCGACCGCTCGGAATACGGGCGCGGCGCCCCGGCCTTCGGCGTACATGAGCAGAGTGCCGGTCACGAGCTTGGTGGCGTGCGAGCGCGCGCCGGTGTTGCCGATGTCGACGCCCTCCAGCAGCGGGTGATTGCGGACCGCGTCCGGCGTGTGACCGTTGGGGATCTGCCAGACGTGGTCGCCGGTGTTGAGGTCGATCGCGGTGATCGTGCCGTACGGGGGCTTGAAGATCGGCAGGCCTTGGGGACCCCGGACGCCGCCCGGTCCGACGCTCACCCAGTCGACGTTGGAGTCGGGATCCACGTCCTTGCCGGGCTGGAGGCGCGGGGCGCTGCAGCCGCGGGTCGAGGCGACGTAGAGGACCGCGCTTTCGGGGTCCACCGCCGAGCCGCCCGGGATGTTGGCCCCGCCGTTGGCTCCTGGGCAGTGGATGGCCACACCGTCCGGGCTGCCCTCGACCGAAGGGGGATTGAAGAGCGGGCCCAGACGGAAGTCCTTCACGATGTCGAGCGCCATCGCGCGGAGTTCGGGCGTGAAGTCGATCAGGTCGTCCTCGGTGATGCCCTGCATCTCGTAGGGCGCCGGGCGCGTGACGAAGGGCTGCGTCGGCGACAGCTGCTCGCCGGGCACGTCCGACTGCGGGACCGGGCGCTCCTCGATCGGCCACACGGGCTCGCCGGTCTCGCGGTCGAGGACATAGGCCCAGCCCTGCTTGGTGGTCTGCACGATGGCCTTGATGGCGCGCCCGTCGACGTTGATGTCCACGAGGTTGGGCGCGGTGGGGTTGTCGTAGTTCCAGACGTCGTGGTGCACGGTCTGGAAGTGCCAGCGCCGCTCGCCCGTCTGCACGTCGATGGCGAGGATCGAGGTCGCGAAGAGGTTGTCGCCGGGGTGAAAGCCGCCGTAGTAGTCGATCGTGGGCGGGTCGGTGACGACGTAGACGAGGCCCAGCTCGGCGTCGGCCGAGAGGGGGGCCCACGCGGACACGTTGCCGGTCCACTTCCAGGCGTCGTTCTCCCAGGTGTCGTTGCCGAACTCGCCCTCCTGCGGGATCACGTTGAAGGTCCACATGTGCTCGCCGGTCGCCGCGTCGTACGCGAGCACGTTGCCGGGCACGTTCTCCTTCCGGGTCTGGAAGTAGCCCTGCTCGTGGGAGTTGCCCACCACGACCACGCCGTTGACGACGATCGGGGGCGACGAGTTGGTGATGTAGCCGACCTCGGGGGGAAGGCCGTGCTCGGGGTGGTGCTCCCAGGGGCCCAAGTCGGCCAGAAGGTCGACGGTGCCGTGCTTGCCGAAGGACTCGACGGGGTGCCCGGTCTCGGGGTCCAGCGCGTGCATGAAGAAGGCGGGGGTGACCAGGTAGATCATGCCGCGGCCGTCCACCTCGGCATACGCAACGCCCTTGCCGTAGTCCTTCCGCATCGAGTCCTCCCAGCGCTTGGTGTGGGGCTCGCGGAAGGTCCACAGCGTCTCGCCGGTCGCGGGGTCGATGGCGACGGCGGTGCGGCGGGTGCCGGCGACCGAGTAGAGCGTCCCGTTCACGTATATCGGGGTCGCGCGCAGGTATTGCGTGGGGTTGGGGCTGAAGTTGTCGCCGCGCCACGTCCACGCCACCTCGAGGTCGTTGAAGTTGGAGGCGTCGATCTGGTCGAGAGGGGAGTAGCGCGAGCTGGCCGCGTCGGCGCCCCAGTAGCGCCACTCGCCGTCCTGGGCGGAGGCGGTGGGCGGGGCGGCGAGGGACAGGGTGGTGAGCGTGAGGG
>VYAQ01000393.1 GCA_009844885.1 Gemmatimonadota bacterium | reverse complement strand
GGGTGGGGGGAGCGACCGGGGTCGCGGGCTCGTCGGCGGTGCCGCATGCGGCCGCGAGGAGCGCGGCGGCCGTGCCGATCGCGGCAAGCGGTGGGCGGACGGTCCGCACGGCGTCTCCTCCGCCCTGTCAGGCGGCTCCCCGTTTTCGCCAATAGCGCGCCAACCCCCACCAGGAATCGAAGAACCCGGAGGCGGTCCCGTACAGCTCCGTGTGTGCCGGCGACACCTGTTCGGCCACGCGCCGCGCCACCCAGTCGGAGAACGCCCGGGCGCGCTCGTGGTCGTTCGCGAAGGCATCGTCACCCAGGGACTCGCGCACCCGCAGCGCCCACGCGTCCAGCTCGCCGCTCAGTTCGGCAAAATGCGCGTCGATGTCGCCATACGGACCGAAATGCGTCGCCACAATGCGCTCCGGGCGCCACGCCATCACCCTGTCCATGCTCGCCTTCCACAGCGCGACATCGATGTCCGGCGGCGGGGTCACCGGAAGCGCCGGCCCGCCGCGGATCCGGATGCCCCCCACGTCCCCGACCCAGGCTGTCCCCGTCGCGGCCTCGCAGTAGGCGACATGGTGCTTGGCGTGCCCGGGAACGTACGCCACCTCGAAGCGGCGACCCCCCGGCGCGACGGCGTCCCCCTCGTCGACAACACGGATCGACTCGCGCGGCACGGGAAGGAACTCGCCCCACAGGGTGGTCATCGCGTCGCCGTAGATCCGCCCCGCCGACGCGAGGAGGCGCGACGGGTCCTCCATGTGGGGCGCGCCCACGGCGTGCACGTACACGATCGCGCCGGGCGCTTCCCGCACGATCGCGCCGGCCGCCGTCGCGTGGTCGAGGTGGATGTGGGTCAGCAGGATCGCGCGGACATCCTCCAGCGTGCGCCCCAGTGCGGCGAGACCGTCGCGCAGCGCGTGCAGGCGCGCCTCGGGGCCGGGATCGACGAGCGCGACGCCGCCCGCGGGGAGTTCCAGCACGCCCACCCCGATGATCGAGGGGCTGCCCTGGTGGTGCAGGTCGACCATGGCCGCGCCGCTGCCGATGTCATGCACGGCCGGGGTGGCCGCGCCCCCGCCGTCCGTGCCGCCGCCGCCGCCACGCGCCGCCGAGGCCGCCGGGTCGCGAGCGCCGCCCTCCCGCAGGCTCCCCGTGACGGTCACCTGCCGCCCTCTTCGGTCGTCATCGGATCCTTGTGACTCCCCCACTTCTCAAACCACTTCCGCAGGTAGAGCTGGGTGCGCAGGAAGTTGGACGGGCGTCGGCTGGTGCCGTGCCACTCGCCCTGGAAGCGCACCATCACCGTCGGGACACCCAGGTACTGGAGCGCCTGGTACATCTCTTCCGTCTGCGGCATGGGGGTGCGGATGTCCATCTCGCCGGTGAGGAACATGGTGGGCGTGGTCACGTTGCCGACGTAGAAGATGGACGACCGGTCGATCCACTCGGCGGGGTCTTCCCAGAAGGGCTTCTCGAAGGTGCGGAAGTAGCTGATCGCATCCGACGTGCCCATCGCCGAGATCCAGTTCACGATGGGGCAGTTGGCGGACGCGGCGCGGAAGCGGTCGGTGTTGCCCACGATGTAGCTGGTCAGGATGCCGCCGCCCGAGCACCCGTAGACGAAGACGTTCTCCTCGTCGACGTAGCCGCGCGCGAGCATCTCGTCGACGCCTCCCATGAGGTCGGGGAAGTCGGCCCCGGGGTAGTCGTGGTTGATGGCATTGGCGAACCCGGTACCGTAACCGGTGGAGCCGCGGGGGTTGGTGTAGAGGACGACGTAGTCGTTCGCGGCGTGTTCCTGGAACGCGAAGTTGAAGCCTCCGTTGTACATGGCGTGCGGACCGCCGTGGATGACGAGCATCATGGGGTACTTGCGCGAAGGGTCGAAGTCGGGCGGCTTGACGATCCAGCCCTGAATCTGGAAGTCGTCGGTCGAGTCGTACCACACCTCCTCGACTTCCCCGAGCTGCACGTGGCCCAGGACGTCGGAATGGACGTCGGTGAGGCGGGTTACGGCCTCGGGGTGTGTCAGGTTGAAGCGGTAGATGTCGCCCGGCTCGTGGGCGTTGGAGATGGTGCCCACGGCGACCCCGTCGTCGGAGAAGGACGACATGGCGAAGAGGTGCTCGCCCGATGTGAGCATGCTGACGCCGTGCTCCAGCGACACGAAGTGAAGTTGCCGGTAGCCGTCGCGGCTGACGTTGAAGTAGAGGCCGCCGCCGTCGGGCGCCCACGTCATGGGGCCCACCTGCCGGTCGTAGTCGCCCGAAATGACGCGCGGGCCGGAGCCGTCGCGGTTCATGACGTAGATCTTCTGATTGCGGTAGGTGTCGTCGTGCGCGTCGATGCCGGTGTAGGCGATGAGCGAGCCGTCGGGAGAGGCGACGGGGCTGCCGTCGGGACCGTGGCGGTCGGTCAGCTGGCGAATCTCGCCGCTGGCGACGGACACGGCGTAGATCTCCGACTCCTGCCAGTGTTCGGGCCGGTCGGCGTCCTCGTGGCGGAACGATGTGAAGTAGATCTCGGTTCCGTCCGGACTCCACTCGATGGAGGAGTGGTTCCAGTCCCCGTCGGTGAGCTGCCGGGGGGTGCCGCCGCCGGCCGGGACCACGAAGACGTGTGTCCAGCCCGTGTCGATGTAGCCGACGCCGTCGCGCTTGTAGGCGGGCCGCTCGACCACCTTGGGTTCGCGCTCCCACTGGGCGCCGTCGGGTCTGGCGGGCAGATCGACCCCGGCGAAGTCGGCCCTGTCCGACACGCGGCTGGTAAACGCGATCCAGTTGCCGTCGGGCGACCAGCGGGGGTTTGAGGGCCCGTTCTCGAGCCGCGTGATCGGCGTGGACAGGCCCTCGGCGTCCATCCAGCGGACATGGAGCTGCGAGCCGCCCGGCTCTCCGGCTGCCGTGTAGAGGATCCGGGTGCCGTCGGGCGACCACATGCCGCCGCCGCCGTCGACAAGGTGCCGCTGCCTCGTGCCGTCGGCGTTCATCATCCACAGCGCCGACTCGCGCCGGTCGTTCCTCTCGTCGATCCACCCCTTCGTGTACACGATCCGCCCGCCGTCCGGCGAGATCTGCGGGTTCGAGACGGTCTCCATGTCCATGTAGTGGTCGAGGGAGAGGCGCTGTTGTGCAGTGGTGGGGTTGGCCGAGAGCGCCAACGCGGCGAGTGGGGCGGCCAAGGCCAGGGGAAGGATGCTGGCGAGCGGAATGGGGCGGGGGCGCGTCATGGCGGTTCTCCGGGCAAATCGGGGGTAGGCAACAGCCCGAATAGTGGTCTGGCCGCAGGTTCGGGACAACTCGGGGTGTCCCGGAGCGACGTTCGCCTACGGAAGCAACCGCTGCAGCGTGAGCAGCACCCCCATCCCCAGAACCATGAGTCCGACCAGTCGAATCGTCATGCGGTGCTCGAGGTCGCGCATGTCGCTGCGGACGGAAGTGGCCAGCATCTCGATTTCGCCCCGCAGCGAGGTCTCCACCTTCTCCAGCGAGGTCTCGACGCGCTTGACCTCGCCGCGGAGCGCGGTCTCCATCCTTTCCATGTCGCCGCGGAGCGCGGTCTCCATCCTTTCCATGTCGCCGCGGAGCGCGGTCTCAACCCCCTTCAGATCCCGCTTCGTCGGAAATCGCTCCGCGAACCCTGCCGCGAAGGTATCCACCAGAACCGCGGCCTGGACTTCATTGAATCCCGCTTCGTCTCGCAGCCTGTTGGCCGCCCGGAGTGTATCGAAGCTCATCATGGCCCCCCAAAGATGCGCCGCCTTGGTCGAGGCCGCTACCTGGCGAAACGGGGCGACCGCCGACGAGGGCTACCAGTATGGGCTGGAAGAATGGGCGCTTACATGGCTCGATGGGCTCTATTTTCATAAGATATTGATAATATGTGGGTTACATCATGTATGGTTATTGCTATTCCCCTATCAGTTCATGTTTGCTGGCCGGGATGTAGATCGACGATAGCGAACGT
>VYAQ01000342.1 GCA_009844885.1 Gemmatimonadota bacterium | reverse complement strand
TCAGACGTTTGATCCTGCGATCAAACCAGCTCACCGGCCCCATCCCGCCGGAACTGGGCCGCTTGACCAGCCTCGAGAGATTGGAGCTGTACTACAACGGTTTCACAGGCGAGATCCCGCGCGAACTGGGCGACCTGAGCAACCTGACCATACTCGGGTTGCTGGCGAACCGGTTCACGGGCGAAATCCCGCCGGAACTCGGCAAGCTGACCAGCCTGACCCACCTCTACCTGGGCCGAAACCAGCTTACCGGGTCGATCCCACCGGAATTGGGCAACCTGGCCAGCCTGGAGTTGCTCGACCTGCTGAGCAACCAGGTCGAGGGCCGACTTCCGCCCGAACTGGGGCGACTGGGAGCCCTGGAGCACCTGATCCTCTCTCGCAACCGCCGCCTGGAGGGCGAGTTGCCACGCGAATTCACCGCTCTCGCGCTGGACGAGCTTCAGCTGGGAGCGACGGGGCTGTGCGCGCCCCCGGACGACGACTTCCGGGCGTGGGTGGCTTCGATCGCGACCGGATGGGCACCGCTGTGCGCCGAGGAGCGCACACATGCCTACCTGACGCAGGCGTCGCAGTCGGCGTCGGTTCCCGTGAAGCTGGTGGCGGGTGAGCAGGCGTTCCTCAGGGTATTCGTCGTGGCCAACAGCGGGGTCAGCGCGAGCTTTCCGGCCGTCCGGGCAAGGTTCTTCGCCGACGGCCGGGAGGTCCACTCGGTGTCGCTGCCGGCATCGTCGCGGCTTCTTCCGACGGCCGTCGACGAGAGTTCGCTCGACGCCTCGGCCAATGCGCTCATCCCGGGTTCCGTGCTGGTGCCAGGGCTGGAGATGGTGGTGGAAATCGACCCGGAGGGTGCGCTTCCGGCCGGTACCGGGGTCCCGCGGCGCTGGCCGGAGGAGGGGCGCGCTACGCTGGATGTCCGACGAATGAGGCCGCTCGATCTCACGCTGGTGCCGTTCCTCTACAACTCGAACCCCGACCGGGCGCTGGCCGAACGGGTCAGGCTGCTGGGGGCGCAGGATGACCTCTTCCAACTGACCCGCGACCTGCTGCCCGTGGACGAATTCACGGTCACCGCCCGCGAGCCCGTGTGGACCTCGGTCGAGCCGGTGTCCACCAACAGTTCGGCACTGCTGCGCGAAACGTGGGCCACGCGCACTATGGACGGCGCGACGGGCTATTACATGGGGGTGATGAGCGGGGGTGGCGGGCGCGGATACATCGGCTGGCCAGGCAGCGTGTCCGGCCTCCGGGGCCCCACGATCGCGCACGAACTGGGTCACAACATGACCCTGCGCCATGCACCCTGCGGTGATCCCCCCAACATGGAGCTGATCTACCCCTACGTGAACGGTTCCATCGGATCGTGGGGCTACGACTTCCAACGGGGACTCCTGATCAGTCCGACGAGACCCGATTTCATGTCCTACTGCGGGCCCGAGTGGGTGAGCGACTACAGCTTCAACAAGGCCCTCCACTTCCGCGAGACGCTGGAACCGCTAAGGGCGGGCTCGCGTTCCTCGGCGGTCGCAGCCACCCAGGGGCTGCTCCTGTGGGGCGGCCAGGGTGCGGACAGCGTCCCGATCCTGGAGCCGGCGTTTGTCGTGCGCGCGCCGCCGTCGCTGCCCGCGGAGGACGGACCGTTCCGGCTGGCCGGATTGACCGTCCAGGAGGACACGCTGTTCTCATTCTCTTTCGCGATGCCGGAGACGGGGCTGGGCGATGGCCAGTCGGCGTTCGCGTTTGTGCTCCCGACGCAGAGCTCGTGGGCGGACGCGCTGGACCGCATCGTCCTGATCGGCCCCGGCGGCCGGGACACAGTGGGCCGGGGGGACACCGCGGGCCAGACGGACACTGTGGGTGGCGAGAGCGGGGGCCCCGGTCCGCAGTCTCCGGGCCGCGCGTCCGTGCTGCTGATCGACGAACAGAGCGGCCGCGCGCGTGGCTTCCTCCGCGTCTCCCCGGGTCAGCCCCTCACCTTACCCGCCACGTCTCTCCGTTTGCCGGAACCGGGTCTGGAGGCCGTCGTCAGCCGAGGTGTACCCGACTCCGCCGCGTGGCGTCGCTAGGCCTGCACCGCGCCGGCGCCTACCGCAACTCCTTCATCGGCAGCATGATCGCCGACGGATACGTCGCGTTCCGCCGCACCGACAGTACCGGGACGCTACCGTCACGCGGATACCGCAGGAAGGTGTCCGCGTCGGCTCCCGCCACGGCCACCCGGATCCGGTGGCCCTCGCGGATCAGCACTGACGTCGCCCACAGGTCGAAGCTGATCTCGGCGACCTCGTCCGGCACCAGCGGCATCGCATCGGCACGCAGCTCGGACCGGTGCGGGCCGTACTTGCGGTAGAGCGGCGAGTCGTCGGTGACGGCGCGCATCACGGCCCGCAGCTGCCCCTCGGTGATGTAGGTCACCGTGCCGTCCGGCGCGACGTCCTCCAGGTAGACGATGAATGCGCCGTCGCTCTCGGTCGAGGACAGCCACAGCGTGACCACCGGGTGACCCGTGATCTCCGTGTCGACCGCCATGGGCGCGCTGGTGTAGGTCAGCAGCCTTGCGTCCTCATCCCGCCGGTCTCCATACACGACATCGCCGCCGCCACCGTTGGTGTACCAGCGGTTCCGCGTGCCCGTGGTGGTCGTGAAGTCGACCGTGTAGTCGTCCGCGCCCTCCGCGTCGGCGGATGACTCGCGGCTCAACACCCCGTGCGCGCCGAAGTACCAGGTCACGTCGTCGAAACCATCGGGCGGCCAGGTCTCGGTCCTCGTCCACCGGCCCGCACCGAGCGTGTAGTAATTGATCTCGGTGGGCGTCTCCCCCGACCCGCCCTCCTTGAGATGCTCGTCGAAGAAGGCGACGAGCTCGGCGAACTGCTCGTCCGCGTCCGGCGCCACCGGCGTCTCATCCGGCCGGAAGGGATCGGCGTCGTTGCGCGCCCCGTGGTCCCATGGCCCAATGAAGACCTGCTGCGCATTGGAGATCGTGTTGTAGCGCCCCAGCGTACCGTTCACCGTCCCGGCGTCCTGCCACCCCGCGCGGATGAACATCGCCACCCCCGACTCGTCGATCTGCGGCAGATGGCCCGAGGGGCTGCGTCGGTGCCCCACGTTGGTCTCGCCGTAGCGCCCGAAGGGATCGTCGCGGTACTCGTACTCCAGCGCGGCCCCGAAGGGCACCGTGTTGGCGTCGTGCTCCGCCACCGCCGCCGCGAGCAGCGCGCCGTCCACGTCCGCGTCGACGGGCTTCACGCCGGTAACCCGCCCCCGCAGCTCATCGCACTCGGCACCGCTCACGCCGGACAGGCCGCAGATGTCGTTGAGGTCCTGCATGCGCGTCCGATCAGACCAGCTCTCCAGGAACCCGACGGTGAGCACGCCGCCCGGAAACACCAGGTGGCCGAAGTTGTCGAAGTCGTTGAACAACGGCGCGACCGCCTTCACCGCCCGGTGCCGGTTGACCGCCAGCATCTCGGCGGTATTACCCGCATACGACACGCCGTAGGCCCCGACCCGCCCGTTCGACCACGGTTGCGCCACGATCCAGTCCGCAACCTCGCCGTAGTCCCGCACCTCGTCCTCCGCGAGCTCGAACCGCCGAATCCCGAACGAGGCCCCGCTGCCGCGCCCGTCGACGAGCACCAGCGCGTACCCCGCCGCGTTCCAGCGCTCGGCCTCGCCGAAGTTGGAATCACTCTCAAGCGGCGCGTCGACCAGACCACGGGCCCTCCAGTAACGCGTCGCCCTGATCATGGTGGGCAGCAGAGCGCCCTCCTCGGTCTCTTCTGGCAGCCACACGTCGATCGCGATCCTCACGCCGTCGCGCATGGGAATGTGCAGCGCCTGGTTGCGGGCGAGTGTGCTGACCGGACCCTCCACGCCCGCCCGGCCCGTACGGGGCTCGTCCGCGCCCGGGACATCGCCGTCCATGCACGCGGCCATGCCTCCAACGGCCGCCGCCAGCACCAGTG
>VYAQ01000068.1 GCA_009844885.1 Gemmatimonadota bacterium | reverse complement strand
GTGGACGAGATCTACACGGATCTGTCAGCACGCCGCGGCGGGGTCGGCATTGATCTAACGAAGGCCCGGCGCCTGGACCGGAACGCGGGGGTGGCATTCATGGGCGACACCAAGGGCGGGCCGTTCGACGTCCCTGGCGAGCTGGCCCGAGAGTGGCTGGAAGAGCCGTTGAATCCGAACGGCCGTCCCAACTCGGACGTGCTTAGGCCGTGGATGAACGGTATGGCCGTCACCCGGAGACCCGCAGACAAGTGGATCGTCGATTTCGGCTGGACGATGGTGAGGGAAGAGGCCGCCCTGTACGAAGCTCCGTTCCAGCACGCGCAGGAGCACGTCCACCCGATGCGACAGCGGAATCGTCGCGAGTCCTACCGCCGCAACTGGTGGCGGCATGTCGAGCCAAGACAGGGGATGTGGAGTGCCCTCGATGGCCTATCGCGGTACATCGTCACGCCCACTGTCGCGAAGCACCGCCTCTTCGCATGGCTCGATGCCCGCGTCTGTCCCGACCACCAACTGATCGTCATCGCCCGCGACGACGACACCACGTTCGGAATCCTACACAGCCGGTTCCACGAGGTCTGGTCGCTCCGCAGGGGCACTTGGCTGGGCAAGGGCAACGATCCGCGCTACACCCCGACCACGACCTTCGAGACCTTCCCCTTTCCAGAGGGGCTATCGCCCGACGTGCCTTCAACCGACCACGCCACTGATCCCCGGGCGCAGGCCATCGCTTCGGCGGCCCGAAAGCTTGTCGAACTCCGCGAACGCTGGCTCAACCCTCCTGAGTGGGTTGAATGGGTCGAGGAACCGGTTGCCGGCTATCCCCGGCGCCCGGTGCCGCGTGACGAGAAAGCCGCGGTCGCGCTCAAGAAGCGGACCCTCACCAACCTCTACAACGCTCGGCCACAGTGGCTGTCCGACGCCCACGCCCGACTCGATGCCGCCGTAGCCGCCGCCTACGGCTGGCCCGCCGACATTGGAAACGACGCGGCGCTGCGTGAGTTGCTCGTCCGGAATGGCGAGAAGGAGCGCTGACACACGACCTCTCGGGGGGTATGGGGCGTCACTCCACAAGATGTTGTGGTGCAGGGGGGTGGACCGTCTGTCCGCGATCCGTTAAACTTCTGGCCCCTTTCTTTCGTACCTCGGAACGAAGGAGTGACTCGTCATGTCATCCTCTGATTATCCGCATTCCATGAAGGAGGAAGCAGTCGATGCGACTTGACCAAACCACGGATTCTCACCTGAACCTCTTGCTCGATGGCATCTGTCGAGCGATCCAGCTCCCTGCTTCCCTCTATGAGGATGCGGAAGGCAAGTACGAAGCAGTGGCCGATTGGCTAGCGCGCGCGGGGAGTCCGCTCGCCCGATTCGATCCGGCAGTGTTTCCGCAAGGCTCGGTGAGGATCGGGACGACGGTGCGCCCTCGTGGTCGGGATGAATACGACGTCGATTTGGTTCTGCTTCTGAACACTGTGATCGACGACGCGATGCACCTCTACGGACTGGTTCGGGACCGCCTGCTGGCGCACAGGACCTACGCTGGAATCCTCGAAGAGAAGAAACGGTGCCTTCGGCTGAACTACGCTGGCCAGTTTCACCTCGACGTGCTTCCAGCCCGGCCGGCCTTCTGGCCGGGGAGCACCAGGCTCTATGTGCCCGACAAGCAGCTCAGGGGCTGGTTGGTGAGCGATCCGAAGGGCTACGCGTCTTGGTTTCTCGGGATCGCCGAGGGCGAGCGAGACCGGACACTTGCCAAGACGGAGCCCCTCCCGGAGCTCAAGAGTGCCGAGGAGAAATCACTTCTTCAACGGACGGTACAGCTTCTCAAACGCCGCCGCGATGTCTATTTCGATGGCGACGAAGATTCCCCGGCGTCAGTGGTTCTGACGACGCTCGCGGCGAGGCACTACCGCAATCAGCCAACCCTGCTCGCAACGCTCGTCGATACGCTGGAGTTGGTCTGGGCCGAAATTCAACGGACCCAAGACATCTTGGCGGTGCCGAACCCAACACTGCCACAGGAAGATTTCGCGGACGCATGGGATGTGAACTCGTATGCCAGGTTCGTTCGGTTCGTCCGAGACTTCCGGGCAGAGCTAGTCAGGCTTGGCAGCTCCCAGAACATGGAGAACGTGGCGGATCAGCTAGCGGAGATGTTCGGCGAACAACCCACCAACGCGGCCTACCGCGAGTACGGGAAGCGCCTCCAGGCAAGGGCGGGAGCCGGACGCTTGTACGTCGGGCTTGCGGGCGTGAGCACTGCCGGCGGCCGTAAGGCCGTCAGACCGCCCCCCTTCACCCCGTATGGCTCGTAGGCGAACCCCGTTCCCTGTCCGCACCATAAGCGTGCGAGAGCAGATGGCGCAGATCCGGCTGCGTTGGCCGCATCTGACCTGCCAGATTCGCAACGGCACGCTTGTCTGCGACGGGCCAGTGCAGCCGACGGCGGCAAGTCGCACATACACGATCCGTCTCCAGTACCGCGTCGGGCTGGAGCCTCGGATCAGGATCACTAAGCCAAGACTGGAGCGGCGTACGAGCGCTCCTGACCAGCCGATACCACACACCTACGACTCGACGCGCCAAGGGAGAGAGCGACCCTGTCTGTTTTTTCCGGGGTCAGGCGACTGGCGGTCGGACAAGTCGCTGGCGGCCACCGTGATTCCATGGGTGTATGAATGGTTGGTCTTCTACGAGCTGTGGCACATCACCGGAGAGTGGCTCGGGGGCGGAATCGAGCACGACCAAGGGAGCGACAAGTGACGGGTGAGTCCGAACTCGAACCAACACAGCAATCGAGTAGTCGTTTCCGGATCCTGAGCCTGGACGGTGGCGGCATCAAGGGGACCTTTTCGGCCGCGTTTCTGGCGAGGCTGGAGGAACTCACCGGCAAGTCGGTAGTCAGGCATTTCGACCTCATCGCAGGGACGTCAACCGGAGGCATCATCGCGTTGGCGCTTGGCCTTGGTCTTCCTGCCGAGAAGGTCCTTGGATTCTACCTTGAGGACGGACCCAAGATCTTTCCAGTCACCGGAATTAGACGAAGAGCTCTACGGCACTGGGTGCGATCGAAACATCAAGTCGATGCGCTGCGAACCGCTGTCAAGGAGATCCTCGGGGACCGGAAGCTCGGAGAGTCTCAGACTCGGTTGGTCATCCCAGCGTTCGATGCAGTTAGCGGGGATATCAAACTCTTCAAGACGGCGCATCATCCACGGTTCAAGCTGGACTACCGGGTTGCTGGCCTCTGATATCGCACTAGCGACCTCTGCAGCACCCACATACTTCCCAGTGTTTCACAGCGGTGATGGGAGCCGTTTCATGGATGGTGGAATCTGGGCCAACAATCCCGCCGCAGTCGCTGTCACCGAGGCCGTGGGGGTGCTCGGCGTAGCTCCCCAAGTGATCGAGGTCCTGAGCGTCGGAACGACGACCGAGCCATTTCACGTACCGAAACGAAAGGCTTCGGCCGGACGCCTCTCATGGCTTCGACCGGGACTCAAGCTCCTCATGCAGGCGCAAGAAGCCGGTTCAGCCGGTCTCGCTCACGCCATCACTGAACACACAAGGAGGCTGGTGCGCATCAACGAAACGACTGCACCGGGTCGCTTCGAGCTCGACGGATCGGCGGGGATTGACGAGCTCAAGTCTCTCGGACACCGGGCAGCTACCCGTGCCGAGAAGGAAGTTGGTCCCCGGTTTCTCGACGAACCTGTCTCAGCTTTTCTACCCCACCATCATCCCTAACATGGGACGATCCCGCCATCGGAACGAGATTCGACGCACTGGTCTCGATGACCCCCCCCAATGCCCTCCATTTGACCCGATTTTCCCGCTTTTTCGTCCCCGCAAACCAAGACACGCCTCAACGGCAAGAAGCGCAGATCGTGCAGTCCCAGTTAGACTTATGAGATTTCTTGCGTGCGCCGTGGAAAGGCGCGCGTTCCTAGTGGGTGCGAATCCCAC